>JBBRQP010000020.1:0-39353 GCA_038226175.1 Gloeobacterales cyanobacterium | reverse complement strand
GGCGTAATGGTCAGCTAAAGCTGTCAAAGCCTCTGCTCGTAAAGGATGTTCTGTTTGACGATACCAAAAAATTTGGAGTCGTTTCATCCAAGCTGACCAATAACTAGGTAAATCCAGATGAAATGTTTGCACAGCCTCCGGTGAGCAGATTACCAAAATCCCCTTACGAATCTGCGTTTCGTGTAAACGGTTGATCGCCGCACCATAGGCCGTCAATTGCAAAATATAGTCTTCGAGATATTCGACACGCTTCGGTCTGCTACTAGTTTTCCAGTCGAGGACTACAGGATAACTCTCGCCTGTCTCTTCCTGCCAAGTGCAAGCCAAGTCAACAATGCCCGCGTAATGCCCGATATCATGCCAAACCAATGACTCCACTAAAAACGGGTCACTTAAGCGGGGTAAAACCGTTTGGACGCTGACCCAGAGCGGGCTCACTTGGACTTGTTTTTCGGGAGAGGCAGCCGCCAAAACCGCTTCAGCATCTTCGCCTTTAAGGTGGGTTTCAGTGATTTTATGCAGGAGTGAGCCTCTCGTTGTTGCGGCTTGGGTAATGCGTTGAGCTTCGTCTTGACCCACCCGTTCTCGCCAACGGGCCAGCGCTTGAATTTTTTCGTAACTCTGGGTCAGCCGCAAAATCGTACTCACACCGGGATAATGGGCGCCGTCTACCACAAAATGTTTGCCTTTAACTGCCATATTCGATCCGATGCTGTGCAATTGTACCCTACAGCTCTAAGGCTCGGTTGTGAGTAAGGTCGTAATCCTGCCATTGCGATCAATCAAGCGCAGACGGTTATTGTTGGTATCAGCAATCAGAAGTTGGCCTTGCCCATCGATCGCCAAACCATAGGGCGAGCTAAATTGGGCGGACAGCGCCGGGCCACTATCGCCTTGGTTTTGGGGAGAAGCGCCGGCAATAACCCTCTGTACTCCTTGGCTCAGGCTATAAATTTTCTGAGTATTCGTATCGCTGACATAAATAGTCTCAGTGGGTGCGCAAGCGACAGCCAGACCTGTCGGACGACCGAGGTTTTTAATTAGGGTTGTGATTTTGCCCTGATCAAGGCGCTTGACACTAGCCGAGCCAAGGTCGGTATAAATGACCCTCCCGCTACAATCAAGGGCAATACCCCAAGGTGAGTTGATTTGAGCCTGGGTTGCTAAGGTGCCATCGGCACTAAAACCAGGTTTTCCGGTTCCAGCGAGTGTACTGATTTTGCCGCTCGCATCAATTTTGCGAATCCGGTGATTAGCGTAGTCACTGATAAATAATTCGCCCCGAGTATTAACGGCTAGACTCACAGGATTATTAAGCTGTGCTTGGAGCGCCGCTCCCCCATCACCGCTAAAGCCCGGTTTACCCGTCCCAGCCAAGGTGATAATACGTCCTTTGGTGTCCACCCGCCGAATCCGATGATTGCCGTGATCGGCTAAATACAAATTGCCTTGTTGATCGCGCGTCATACCAATTACATACATGCCGGCTTGGGTCGCAAGTCCGCCTTCACCACTAAACTTAAGACTGCCGTTACCTGCGATCAAGTGAAGTTTACCTGCTTTATCTAAAGCTAAGACCTGCATTTGGTCATGATTGAGAAAGTAAAGATTATTAGGACTATTCACTAAAGCGACAGGTGAAGAGAACTGCCCCAAGCCGCCCTCTTCACCTGCCAATAATTTATTAAAGCTGATAGTTACTAAATTGATGACCAGTAAGACTGCCCCGATTGTCAACAGTAAACTTTGTAAAATTGAGCGCAATCTATCCACTAGATGACCCCACCCCAACGACTCTCTTATAAGCTAACCCTCGCTAAACAATGGCTGTCTAGCGAAGGTGAGAGCGGATCAATTTAGGGGTTGGGAGAGAGGGTTTTGGTTGGCATAGCATGAGGGCGCAACGAACTAGCCAGACCTAACTGCTTGAGTAACAGAATCAGCCAATAGGTCGGGTCAATCTCCCACCACAGCAAACCAGAGCGCGCAGCCCGAGGATTAGCATGGTGGTTGTTGTGCCAGCCCTCACCGTAGGTCAGCAGTGCGACCCACCAGAGATTACGCGCATCATCTTTGGTGTCAAAGTTGCGGTAGCCCCAGAAATGGGTTGCTGAATTGACAAACCAGGTCGTGTGATAAACCACCACCAGCCGGACAAAAATACCCCAAATCACAAAAGGCCAACCGCCCAAGGCAAATAGAACTAAGCCCAAGGGAATCTGTAAGAGGACAAAATAACGGTCTAGGAACACATAAAAAGGGTCACGGGCTAAATCTGGAGCAAATTTTTTGTATTGCTCAAAGGCATCGAATTCTTCAAAATCCCACAGCACCCATTCCATATGTGACCACCAAAAGCCCCGTTTTGAGGAATGTGGGTCATCATCAGTATCAGGATGGGCATGATGGCGGCGGTGACGGGCGACCCAAAACACCGGGCCACCTTGAATATTCAAGGCTCCGATAAAAGCCAACACCCGTTCTAGCCATTTGGGTACCACAAAGCTGCGGTGCGCCAAAAGACGGTGATAGCACAAAGTGACACCTACCGATCCCAGCAACCAATGCAAGAATATCATCAGGCCGAATGCTTGCCAATTAAAGAAAAAGGGAGCTAAAAGAGCCATCCCGTGTACAAAAACGAAAAAGAAAATCGCTTTGTAAGACAGAGTGCGCTTAGTTTGCAGGAGCATTGACAACTCAGAATCGCCGTTCTTCTATTCTGACATGGCTTGTGCTTAACAGAACGTAAGATCTTGTGTAATAACGTGCGTATTTAACGAACAAAACTGTATGTGACTTTAAAAATAATTTCACCTTAAGAAATTCCGCAATAACCTCAAGGCATAGATTTTGTTATCTAGTATAACAGTGTGATAGGAAATTAAAGCCATGCTGTCCTCAAACGCTAACGAGCAAGATATGAATTACCTCCAAGGCAAGTTGGACACTCTACAACATGCTTTAGACAGTCTTCCCGACCGCTTAACCTCAGCTATTCAAGAACAGCTCACTAGTAAAAAAACACGTACATCTACGTTTGGTGAAGCACTGCATTTTATCGCGCGCGATATTCTCGAAGAAGATGAAGCCATTATGTATCAAGCCGGATCAGCAAATTCTGCACTTTCCCCGGATGCTCAAATCCAAAGGCTTACAGCTCAATTAACCGCTGCTTACAACCGCATTGCAGCGCTAGAAGAACAACTGCTCAATAAACGGCACTTGGTCTAACTGATCGGTCGGAATAAGTTCTGATGGTACAATCTGGCGATTGTACTGGTCTACGAATACTACTTTGGGCTGATGCTCATTCAGTTCTGTTGTAGTGAACAGACCATAGGCGATAAGAATTACTTTGTCGCCCAGTTGAGCGAGGTGGGCGGCACCGCCATTAAGGATTACTACACCAGAGTCAGGAGTGCCAGCGATAGCGTAGGTCACAAATCTATGACTGTTGGTTACATTGACCACATGAATCTGTTCATGAATGGCAAAACCTGCCGCCTGCATCAAAACCGGATCAATAGTAATACTACCGATATAGTCCGGGTTTGCTCCCGTAACAGTGGCGCGATGGATCTTTCCAATCAAGAAGGTTCTTAACATCTTCTTATCCTATCAGTCCTGCTAGCCAGGGGCTAAGTAAGCTAGTTTGAGGTTGGCCTTCACGGTCTACACAGCTGGCGATCAGGCTCACCCCGCTACGATTGCGCTGTAAACAAGTGTAAGCATAGGCCAAAAGTGGATTGGCACGTAGGTTATTGGTTGCACTACTAAAATTCCAAGCCTCGGCATTGATATCCAACCAAATCTGATACTGACTTGAGCGGCGCGATGCTACCCAACGACTAGGACTGGTCACCGTGATCGCCGAAGGGTCAAGGGGTAATTCCCAGCGAGGCAACACTTCTACTTCCCACAATAATCGCACATCAGAAAAAGTTCCCAAGCGCAACAACTGCTGGCCCAAGTTATCAAGTTGGGCTAACCGAGCCAGATCCGCCGGATTTGCTACAGTTTTAAGCAGCAAGTCCTCAAAAATACTAGTCCAACACTTTGATGCTCCCAATGAGCGTGCTTGTTCAAGCCAGACCACAAATTTTTGACAGACTAGCGGAGCCGTCTCTGCCTCCCCAAAGGGTTGATGCATTTGCCGCGCCCACTTGAGAGCTTGCCCGCTACTCAGACCAAAGCCAAACTCAAGTAGATGGGTTGTTTCATAAATAGTAGGCAAACCCCAGGTCGTGCTATCCAACCACTTTAATACGGTCTTCAGCCATTGCCCAGGAGGGCTGGCGGCTAAATCTTGCTCCGGAAAAAACCAGTTGAATTTTAAATTTGCCAAGGCAAAATAATGGTGTAGCTGAGCATAAATCACAGGGTCAGCGCGTGGAATCAGTAAAACGATGTCGGCAGGAACAACCCCCGCACTCAGCTGAGGTACAATTTGCTCAATTTCTTGGATACTCTGAGGCCAAAGCAATGCCTGGGTTGCGACCCTAAGTCGGCGGGTTCCCGGCGGTAAGACTTGTGTCAACTGGTCTAGGGACTCAGTAAGAAGCGTAATGGGTTCATCTAGATAGGCTTGAAGACGGTGCTGGGTTTGTATCTGAATTTGTAAAGACGGGCTGTACGCTAGATGAGGATTATAGGTTGCGTTCAGGGTAACGCGTGAAGTGAAGGCTTCGAGTACAGTCAAAACTGTCGGTGGCCATTCTTGGAGGTCATCACATAGCCAAGTGGGAAACTTTTGGGCTAGACCCGCCAGCCACGTGGTGTCAGTGAGCAGATACGTCTTGAGTACCTGCAGTTGTTGTCCATAATCCAGAATTCCTGCTTGCCAAGAGGCTTCTCGGTAGGCAATCAGTAGACCTTCGATTTCCTCAGCCAAAGGCATACTAAGCCAAGGTAAGACCGGGTCACCTTCAGCCCAAGTAATACCCCATTGCACCAACTGGCAGGCTAGCCGCCGTCGTGACCAGCCCGCTTCCTCAAATTTTTGTACGGTTGTCGGAAATTGATTGAGGACGCGATCCATCCACCATTGCGCCCCGAGTACCGAAGGTAAATCAGGTTCTAGCTTTTGTGTCAAACCAGCCCGCGCTTGCTGTAAATGCTGCCAGTAGGTTTGTACCCAACGGCGCGGCCAAGCTCGTAAAGTTCCGATAACTAAAACCCGATCCGGAGCCTGTTGACGGTGCCAGGTTTGCCAATGGTTCACCGCTTGCCAACTCTCGACCCAGACCAAGACCTGTTCGGGATGGGAGTGTTGGTGCCAGAGGGTTTGTAAATAGGCTGTTTTGCCAGCAGAACCTTGATAGATATCCATTAAGGGTTAGGAGCGCGACCAAACTCTAAGCCATTGGCGGCGGAGTAGCGTTCCATAAAGCGCATAAAGCGATCAAACTCCATTTCTGTAAACATCTCGTAGGTACACTCTACGGAAGCAAATTCACCATTGACAAAGCGGGCTTGGACTTGCGTCGCATCAAAACTACCTTCTTCATCGCTCATACGCATCCGTTCGACGGTGTTGGAAGTTTGACGAGCACGAGGATTTGTAAATTGGAATAGCGCAGTTTTGCGTGGGCTGTTACGTGTGGCTCGGATCTTAATATCGGAAACTTCTTCATTGATGCCAGGAACAAACTGAATGGTGGCCGCCATAACTGCGTCTTGAATCGGGTTATCGTCATTGTACAGAACTGTCGTCTGCATCACACGGTAAAATAAAAAACCGCGCGCTCCACGCTAGGTCACCTTCATGGTTCAAATTGTCGGTATTGTCAATCTAACCACAGACTCATTTTCTGATGGTGGTCACTTTCTGGCAGCTGATCAAGCCATCCGCCACGGAGAAACCTTGCTCGATAGCGGAGCTGACTGGCTTGATCTAGGCGCTGAATCTTCTCATCCCAAGGGTCAAAAAGTAGATGCAGCCGAGGAATTAGCCCGTCTGACACCTGTAATTAAATATTTTACCCAGCGCGGTATTAAGCTCGCTATCGATACCTACAAACCTGAAGTTATGCGCACAGTTCTCGATCTAGGCGTTGCTATGATCAACGACATTACGGCACTGCGTGATGACCGTGCAGCGCGCCTCCTAGCACAATACCAAGTGCCCATTGTGCTTATGTTTGCTCGCAACCAGCAACCTCGCGCCCAGCAACAGGTACAGCCCTACCGTGAATTGATCCCGGAGCTACTGACTTTTTTTGAACATCGTCTAACGCATTTAGATTCGCTCGGCATCAAACGAGAACGTCTAATTTTAGATCCGGGCATGGGTTTCTTTTTGGGTAGTAACCCTGAACCTAGTCTGTGGGTCTTAAAACATCTTAACCAGCTGCACACCTTGGATCAGCCACTTTATCTATCGATGTCGCGCAAGTCATTTATTGGGACTTTACTCAACAAACCAGTCCACGAACGGACGATTGGAACCTTGACTACAGAAATCTGGGCCATGCAACAGGGGGTAAGTTACTTGCGTACCCACAATGTAGAAGCTCTCTGGCAAGCTCGCAGCCTGTGGCAGGCGATTACTCAAGTAGACACGCTAAGATAAATCTCTCTAGCCATAGAGATGTCCCGGTAAGAGCTATCGGTTTTCGCTTGCTTGCCAGAGGACTGCCTCCACCCAAAAAGCAAGGCTTTCACTCTAAAAGCTAAAATATATCTTAAATCCGATTACACCATGTCCCATCCCACCGAAGAGAGTCCCTTAGTCTTACGCGAAGCCCGTGGCGAACAGATTCGTCTCTATGTTTCTGCCTATAAAGGTAAAACCCGTCTCCATTTGCGGAAATTTTGGCTAGACGAAAAAGATGAAGTCTGGAAACCGAGCCGTGAAGGCGTATCCTTAAACCAAGAAGAACTGACGGCCTTACTACCCATGTTGCAGACTATTCAAGGCTCGCAGGTGCTAAGTTGACGGACTGGCTGCTGATTGGCGTCATTGTGGGCGTGCATGGCATCAAGGGTGAGATCAAAGTTCAACCAGAAACTGATTTCCCAGAACGCCTCGCCCAAAAAGGAAAACTACGCCGTCTCGTGATGCGTGATGGTCATGAGCAGGAGGTCACAATCCTTAGTGGACGGCCTCACAAAACGATGTATCTGCTATTTTTAGCTGGCGTGAGTGACCGCAATCAGGCTGAACGCTTAATTGGGGGTCAACTTTATGTCTCTGAGACCGAACGTCCAGCTTTGGACACCGGAGAATTTTGGGTCAATGACCTGATCGGGCTTACCGTCAGACGGCAGGATACGGGCGAGACGATAGGTCAGGTCAAAGGCGTGACCGCAACTGGCGTACAGCAGTTACTAACCATCACCACCGTCCAAGGCGTAGAAGTCCTAGTTCCCTTTGTCGAAGCTTTGGTGCCCGTTGTCAATCTCCCAGAAGGCTGGCTGAGTGTTGTCCCTTTACCCGGCCTACTCGAAGCCGATTCAGCGGACAGTCCGTTACCATAAAAAGATGGCGGACATTTTTGAGTTGGTTAAATCTTTTCATTTTGAGGCGGCGCATTCCTTACCCTTGGTGCCCGCAGGCCATCCCTGTGCGCGAATTCATGGGCATAGCTATCGCATTGAGGTCGTTGTACGCGGCGAACTTGATCCTGAATTTGGCTGGGTTCTGGATTACGGACAAATCTCTGAAGTGTTGAAACCTATTATTGACAAAGAATTAGACCATCGTCTACTCAATGAAATCCCTGGACTCGAAAACCCGACCAGCGAATTATTGGCGCGGTGGCTCTGGCAACGGGTGGCAGCGCGTGTACCTCAGCTCGCTCGCATCACCATAGCTGAAACCTGTAGCTCGACTTGTCATTATGATGGCCCGTCGGTTTAGGGATTAAGGCTTCTGGTAAGATAACGGGGGATATTAGGTAGAGCCGTGGCTAGGACGTTGCGTTGGTTAGGATGTTGGTTAGGTGTACTGTTGCTATTGACAGCCTGTGGTGGCAAATCCGGCAGTACGACACCCAAAGGTTTTCAGGAATTTCGGGATACGGATGAGCGCTTTAGTGTCCTCTATGCCGATAATTGGACTTTTCAGCCAGGGCCTGATGCCGGGGTCAAGCTCTCTGATCCTTCCGATCCTAGCTATCAACTAACGGTCACGGTTGGCCCAGTTCCGCGTTCTCTTGGTGCGACGGCCATTGATCTCAACCCAGACCTGCTCGCTCTGATGAAGCAAAAGCCCCAAAAAGGCTTACCGATTCCGAGCATTGACCGGGGCGTACTCGTTGAGAAAGTAACGCCCAATTCGGCAGCGGGCAAGGGCGGTCTACAAGTCGGTGACGTGATCACAGGCGTCGATAGTCAGCCAGCCCTTGATTCCTTTGCCGTCCAGATCGCTGTCGGTAAACACAAGGCCGGAGAAACGATGGCTTTTACGGTGCATCGGGGCAGTACCAACCAAACCCTCAAGATTTTGGCACCTAAGCTCGAAGTCTTGAGTGTCAAACAATTTAATCGCACGGCTTTGGGTCAGCAGATAGGTATTAGTCTCGCCGAAGGTGACACCAAAAAAACCGTAGTCGAGCAACGTAACGCCTCCGAAAAAACGGATAAAAAACAGCGAATTTATTACACCTACGAACTGGTAATTGCCACAGAAGGTCGCGCCCGTCATGTCATGGTCAGTGTGGTCGTAGATCAGGGCTTCTTGTATACGATGATTGCTGGGTGTAGTGATGATACGTGGCCGGCTCACGCCGAGAAAATCAAAACCATGACCGGGTCTTTTCAGTTGTTGCCCGCTGCTTAAATATTGCCGTCCTTACTCTTGTCTTAACCCTAAGCCATTACGCTAACCATAGTGTCTTAGGATTATTGCCGTGAATTATCGGTTGCATTTTGGTTTGATGGTGCTGTTGGGTCTCAATTTATCTGCTCAAGCTGAACCTTTACTCAAACATCAATTATCGCCTCTTGTGACCCAAGCCAAAGCTTTGTTGGTCGCCCAAAATCAGCCTCAGAGCCCGCTAACTAACCAAGATGATGAACCCGTCGATCTACTTGCCGAATACAACGTGACGGCAGGACGGGTGCGCAAAGCCAATCAAGATACCCCCGAAAGCCTGAGTATCCTGACCCGTGATGAGATTGAACTCCTCGCACTGTTAACCCAAAACACCAGCGGTCTGTTGCGGGGTATTCCGGGCGTTCAAGCTGGGTCAGGCACGAGTCCCCTGGAGGCCAATGTCAGTATTCGGGGGCTGGGCGATGACCGCTCACCTGTCTTAATTGATGGTGAACGACAAAATGTTTCTCAAGGCGAGATTCGTGAAGATTTATTTTCGGTAGATTCAGCGGATATCGAACGCATTGAGGTATTGCGTGGGCCCGCTTCAGGTACCTATGGTTCGGATGCGACAGGTGGCTTAATCAATATCATCACCCGCCAACCCCAAGCCAATACCCCGCCCCAAGTTGAGTTTCGCAGCTACCTAGGCGGTGCTTCTACTAATTATGGACAGGCACGTCTGAGCCTGGGCGGGGAAAACTTTGCTCTCTCAGCGAGTACCGCCTATCGTAGTACAGGCAATGCGCAGGATGCCCAGGGGAATTTAATCCCTAATCAACAAGATAATCAAAACTACAACCTCAATTTACGTCTATTTTTAGACCCCAAAAATACGGTGAGCCTGCGCTACAGCGGCTATCGTTTTCATACAGGTACTCTAGCCGTGTCAGAGTTGCCCGAGATTTTGACCCAATTACCGCTGGTAACTAAGGACCGTTATAGTGCCGAATGGCGTAG
The DNA here is from genome assembly GCA_038226175.1 of Gloeobacterales cyanobacterium. Lineage (GTDB taxonomy): Bacteria > Cyanobacteriota > Cyanobacteriia > Gloeobacterales > Anthocerotibacteraceae > JBBRQP01. Next base: position 29,572 of record JBBRQP010000020.1, on the reverse strand, counting down.
TCAGAAGATTTTTGATTCAGCGACGGCTCTCAAATTTGGCGTTTTTTATAATCAGCTCAATCAACAATTTAATCAGCAAGTTTTTGACGGAGAGAACGGCGAATTAGCATTTAATAATTTCACTAATACCCAAGTGGGTACAGTGGGTACGAATCTCCAATTCAAAACACCTGTGGGTGCGGGTCAGTTAGTCTACGGCTTAGATGTTTTTCAGGAAACAGGTACCAATAATTTTGTGACCATCACAGGCGATGGGCCGACGAGCCTTGAGCCACTCCTGCCCAATGGACGCCAGCGCGGATTGGCAGCTTATACTTTGTTGGACTATCCTCTAGCTCCCCAAGTTACCTCGACCATTGGGTTACGTTATGACGCATTTACGACAGAAGCTCTAGCTACAGGGGCTTTTGCCGCACAAAGTGTCAGTGATGCGGCAGTTACGCCAAAGGCTGGCCTAGTCTGGAATTTCTTACCTGGATTACGGCTGCGGGCTAATTATAGTCAAGGTTTTCGTGTGCCGACGCTTAAGGAACGGTTTTTTAATGGCACGGCTGGGCCTTTGAATGCGGAAATCGCTGATATTAATATTGGTGGACAGACACCGCCTTTTATTATTTTGCAAGGTAATCCCCAACTAACTTCAGAACGCTCAAGCTCCTGGGAAGTGGGCTTAGCGGGTACAAATTGGGATGTGGTTTATTTTAATAATCAGGTATCGGGCTTACTCAATGCCAGTCAAGTGGGTACCGATGAAGAAACTGGTATCCCAATTTTTCAGTTTGGCAATATCCAAAATGCCAAAATCCAGGGCATCGAAGCCCAAAGTATCTTTAATCTAAGTGAGCAATGGCGTTTACGAGGTGCCTTTACCTGGACGGATGCGGTTGATCAGTCCACCGGAACTGCGCTACCGGGCATTGTGGCGACCTACGGCACGGTACAAATCAGTTATCGCAGTCCGCAAGGTTGGGCGGGTATTTTGCAAACTCGGCTAGCTAGTGCGCGGGAGGGGGCGGGAGCCTATGGGGTGATGGATCTGAGTCTCAAAGTCCCGCTTAGTTCGGCATTGCACCTGACTTTCTCGGCGACCAACCTGCTTAATACCTTTTATCGGGAGTCTCTGATTGGATTTAATGCCCCCGGACGACAATTATTTGCAGGCATCGAGTGGCAACCGTCGAATTAATTTTTGTAAGCAAGCAGTTCGCATCAACTGAGATCATCTTCTCAAAAGTGACGAATTGCTTTTTTAAGCATTAACTTAGCTTAGTTAAAAGAACTAGGAAAAGTTAATCATTAGATATTGAATTTTTACATTTGTTTGTTGGACACCAGTTACACAAGCTGGATCATTGGCATCGACTCTAACTTGAACTGTCCGACTAGTTTTAGCCACATCCAAAATTAAGTCATATATATTGATGTGTACATACTCGCAGTAGATATAGCGTTGTTAGAGGTGAGGTAGGAGCCGTAGGCAAGAAGTAGTAACCCGTGGCAGCTTGGGTATTACCAGGTGAGAGCTTAAAGAACTTGCCTGAGCCTTAGGGTGCAGCAGGATACAACAACGTAACCGTGCTAGTATTGCTACCGAAATAGCAAATGGGTGAATCTGCAAGGGCTGCAGATGTCATGAAACCGCCAACTAAAACAGATGAGATAAGACCACCGAATAGCACACAAAAAAGTTTAGCGTTTATGTTGATCTCTTGAGTTTATTTGTCTAGATTTATCGGCATAAAATAGTATTTTTATATGCTTCTATATACCGACAAACTAACAATATTATCGTCCAGTAATAGCATTTTACAAGTTCATAAAATGTAAAATCTTGAGAAGAGCAAGTTAAACAAATTAAAGACTAACGCAATAGTTGCAACCGTAATAATATAGCTTTTAGGCAATTATCATGCACGTCAAAAAGCAGTGTCTCAGTAGTTTCAGCCATTACCTGTAAGTCAACTTGTGATGCTTAAAATCAGCTCAAGATTTTGGTTTATGCAGCTCACAGCCCGTATTCACTTTCACAACGAGTGTTTTAGGCAAACTTGGGATAGGCGAACTGATCTCCCAGAAACCGTAAAAATTCTGCGAGCTATGACCTAGAGGACAGGGTAAAGCTATAGTGAATGAAGTTTGTTTGTGTGTCGGATGAGTATTACTGTAACCCAAGAAAAGTTGCCTAACTCGCAACTCGGCCTCCAGATTGAGATTGACGCTATAGAGGCGCAGCAGGCTTTTGAAGCGACCGTGCGTAAATACATGAAAACAGCACGGGTACCCGGTTTTCGTCCCGGTAAAGCCCCGCGTCCGATTGTCTTGCAGTACCTCGGCAAAAACGCGCTCAAGGCCGAAGCCTTAGAAGCCCTCGTCAACCGTAGCTTTGAAGCTGCGCTGACCCAAGAAAAAATTAGTGACCTCGGCAACCGTCAGGTGCTCAGTCCCTTTGATGAATTGATTACGCAATTTGAACCGGGTCATACCATCATTTTTAAGGCAGCCGTCGATGTGCAGCCTGAAGTGCAATTGCGCTCTGATTACGGACAGATGACGGTTTCTTATAGCGATTGTGAATTTAACGCCACCGAAGTCGATGAACGCCTCGAAGCAGCACGGGAGCAAAAAGCCACCTATGTACCCATTCTCGGACGCACGGCTCAGATCGGTGATACTGCCGTCATTGATTTTCTGGGATGTGACCCCTTAGGTGTCGAGATTGACGGGGCTAAGGGCACTGACTTTCAGGTTGAGCTATTTGTAGACCGCTTTATTCCCGGTTTTGTCGATGGCATTATCGGTATGACCGTGGATGAGACCCGAGATGTGCCAGCGCGGTTTCCGGCTGATTACGCTAAGCCCGAACTCTCAAATCAAGATGTCTTGTTTACGATCACGCTCAAAAATCTCAAAGAAAAGCAACTGCCTGAACTTGACGACGCCTTGGCCCTAGCGGTCGCCGAAGTTGAAACTTTAGACCAGTGGCGTGATAGCGTGACTACCGAAATCCAAGAGCGGGTAACGCGCGAAAAAGCTGATGCTCGGGATACTGCCCTGCTTGATGCCCTGCTCGAAGGAACCACCATTGAATTGCCCAAAACGCTGTTGGAGCAGGAATTTCAATTTCTGGCTGAGCAATATTTTCAGAGTATGCAACAGCGTGGCATCAACCCGGAGATGATCCTACAAAATGAACAGATGCTCGCCCTCGTGCGCGAAAATCTTTCTAACGAAGCGGTAACGCGGCTCAAACGAACCCTTGCCCTTGCTGAAGTCGCTAAACGTGAACAAATCTTGGTGACGGATGAAGAAGTTACTCCCCGTCTCGCCGAGTATGCGCGCAATATTCAAGAAAATATTGACCGTGAAGCCCTTGTAACGGCGGTACGCGATGAGGTTTTGACCGAGAAGATCCTAGGTTGGCTGGTAGAACATTCTACAATGGAAGTTCTGACCGATGTCTCCTTTGATGGCATCGAAGCCGAAGTGGTCAATGATCCCACTGCCGCCAATTTGACGGAAGATGGGGTACAACCAATAGAAGAGACCCTGACGGAATCCACAACGGAGAGCGCATCATGATTCAACAGGTATTGAGCGAATTACCCCGTGGCTACACCATCAATGATGTTATTCCGATGGTCGTGGAACAGTCTTCTCGGGGCGAACGGGCCTTTGATATATTTTCGCGTTTGTTACGTGAGCGCATTATCTTTTTGGGAACGCCCATTGATGACATGGTAGCCAACTTGATCGTGGCGCAAATGCTGTTTCTAGAAGCCGAAGACCCAGAAAAAGACATTGCCCTCTATATCAATTCCCCCGGCGGCTCGGTCTCAGCAGGTATGGCAATCTACGACACGATGCAGCATATTCGTCCTAAGATCTCAACGATCTGTGTCGGTCTTGCGGCCTCAATGGGGGCATTTCTGCTCTCTGGCGGCGAAAAAGGTAAGCGCTTGAGCTTGCCCCATGCCCGCGTCATGATCCACCAACCCCTCGGAGGGGCTCAAGGTCAGGCCACGGATATCGAAATCATGGCCCGCGAAATCCTGTATCTCAAACGCCGTTTAAATGAGTTGTTGGCCTCCCACACCGATCAACCCCTTGAACGCATTGAACGGGACACCGACCGGGACTTCTTTATGTCCGCCGAAGAGGCTAAGGAATACGGCTTGATTGACCAAGTGATCATCCGTCGTGCCTTGCCTACCGAAGGGCTATCTGTGGTTCGTTAATTTACCCTCATCCAGGATTTTTCCCATGGCGAAAAACTATGAAGCCCATCTCAAATGTTCCTTTTGTGGTAAACCCCAGGAGCAGGTCAGAAAACTGATCGCCGGACCCGGGGTCTACATTTGCGATGAGTGCGTAGACCTATGTAATGAAATCCTGGATGAGGAACTCTTTGACGCGCCCCTACCAACGCCCAAACGTGGCGGCGGGCGCAACAAAGATGCCCGTAAAGACAGTGGCTTACCCAAAAAGCTACCTAAGCCCATCGAACTCAAAGCTCTGCTCGATAGCCATGTTATCGGTCAAGAACAGGCCAAAAAAGTTCTCTCCGTCGCCGTTTACAATCACTACAAACGCTTAGCGGCTCAGCTCGAACCCAAGGGTGATATTGAATTACAAAAAACTAATATCCTGCTTATTGGTCCGACTGGTTGTGGTAAAACGCTTTTGGCTCAAACCTTAGCTAAAGCCCTTGATGTCCCCTTTGCGATTGCTGATGCCACGACGCTGACCGAAGCGGGTTATGTGGGCGAAGATGTAGAAAATATTTTGCTGCGTCTGTTGCAAGTAGCCGATGGCGATGTCGAAAAAGCCCAGCGCGGCATTATCTACCTTGATGAAGTCGATAAAATTGCGCGCAAGTCAGAAAATCCTTCGATTACCCGTGATGTCTCCGGCGAAGGTGTACAGCAGGCATTGCTTAAAATGCTTGAGGGCACGGTTGCTAATGTCCCTCCCCAAGGCGGACGCAAGCACCCCTATCAGGAATATATCCAGATCGATACCACCAATATTCTATTTATTTGTGGTGGTGCCTTCGTTGGCTTAGAGCGCATTATCGAGCAGCGCAGTGGCAAAAAAGCAATTGGCTTTTTACAACAAGACGGTCAACAACGTGAGAAACGTCTCGCTGAATCTTTACATCAACTCGAACCCGATGATCTGGTCAAATTTGGCTTGATTCCCGAATTTATCGGACGCATTCCCTCAGTGGCAGTGCTCGATTCACTTGATGAAGCCGCCTTGCAAGCAATTTTGACCCAACCCAAAAATGCGATCCTCAAGCAATATCAGCTCGCGCTTAAGATGGATAATGTTGATCTGATATTTGAACCTGGGGCTATCGAAGCAATTGCCAAAGAAGCTATTCGTCGTAAAACCGGGGCGCGCGCGCTCAAGGGTATTGTCGAAGAACTACTCCTTGACGTGATGTATGAATCCCCTTCGCGCAGTGATATCAACCAGTTTGAAGTCACCCGCGCCATGGTGGAGGCCAAGACGGCAGCGTCCCTACTCATTCACCCGAGTTCCCTACCCAAGCCCGAATCAGCTTAGATCAACGGGGGGCAGTAAGGTTGAATAATTAGCCGGAGCTGTAGCAGTTAAGTTAATCACTTCAAGCACCGTCTCTTTCGCCATCAAGGGGATACGTAAAGGCTGACGCTCGGTGATCATCGCCAAGGTATGCTCCATCTCTGGCATCGGACGCGCGATGATCATGATGGCGTGGAGTTCACCGATGCGTTGGGCTTCAAACATCCCGGCCTCAATCGCAACCGTTACATCAGAAACATGACCCCGAATAATGGCGGTACACAGCCCATCACCAATCGTCTGATAACCCGTCAAAAATACATCTCCCGCCTTGAGCATGGCATCACAGGCACCGACTAAAGCCGGGAAGCCACGAGTTTCTAGCAAACCCACCGCTTGGTCATGAAACCGCCCGTCATCATCATTTTGGTTAAATTGCGCCAATAAATTACCAATCGGTAAAACAGCTTCGAGATTAGGCAAAGGCCGTGGGATCACCAGCGAAGATACAAGTTGCATAAAATCTTTTTCGGCGGTGCGGGCTCCCGCTTCAACGGCAATCCTGACATCAGGCGTCTTGCCACGTACCACCGCTGTACAATAACCACTACCAATTTTTTCGTAGCCAATCAAGTGGACATTGCCAGATTTGAGCATGGTATCAGCCGTGCCGACAATTGCCGGGAAACTACGGGTTGAGACCAGCCCTAAAGCCATGTCTTCAAAGTTATCAATCATGACCTAACTTCTCCCGGACTAGCCACCAACTTGCGGTCAGGGGTCATTATTTGCCTATCGTAACACTGACAACTTTTGATTGCGTTGCGTTGCTAGATCCGGTCAGAGTTTAAGCTAATCAATCTTACGAGCTTTGGCGCGTTCAGCCATAGCTTCGCGGCTGAATTTTTTGTTGAAGCGATCGACCCGGCCTTCGGTGTCGACTAAGCGTTGCTGACCCGTATAAAAGGGATGGCAGTTAGCACAAATTTCAACGGAGAGGCTATTGGGCGTTGCCGAATGGGTCGGATAGAGCGACTTGCAGGTCGTGCAGGAAATGACGATCTTGTGAGATGGCGGGTGCAAATTAGGTTTAGCCACGAAAAAACTCCTAGATGACAGAAAGGGTTAACGTTTGGAGTATTGTTTGGCCTTACGGGCTTTACGTAGACCGTACTTTTTACGTTCTACAGTCCGTGGGTCACGGGTCAACAAACCTTCACGCTTCATCGGGATGCGGTTATCAGGGTCTTGGTCTAGCAACGCCCGGGCAACACCAAGACGAATGGCACCCGCTTGCCCGGAGACACCGCCGCCAAACACATTGACTAACACGTCATAGGCACCCTCTAACCCCAGGGTCTCAAGGGGTTGACGCGCATAGGTAATCAGGTTTTGGCGAAAGTGCAAGTATTCATCACCAGGACGGTCATTGATCGTCAGTTGACCAGAACCGGGCACCAAACGCACCCGCGCTACGGCTTCTTTACGACGACCCGTTCCCCAGTAGATAGCAGCATTATTCATAGCTGAGCTCCGAGGGTATAAACAGTAGGTTGTTGGGCTTGGTGAGGATGATTCGCGCCTTTGTAGACATTGAGTTTGGTGTATTGTTGACGACCAAGCCTAGTATGCGGAATCATACCCCACACTGCTTTTTCGATAATCCGTTCGGGAATACGGGCTTGCAGATGACTAAAGGTTTCTACTTTCATCCCACCGGGACGACCAGAGTTACGCCGATAGAGTTTTTGCGAAGATTTTTTGCCAGTCACTGCGACTTTTTCGGCATTGATCACGATCACGAAGTCACCAGTGTCTTGAAACGGAACGTAGTAGGGCTTATTTTTACCCCGCAAAAGATTCGCTACTGCACACGCTAAACGTCCCAGATGTGCCCCTTCCGCATCAACGACGTGCCAACGCCGTTCAACGATTTCGGGGGTCGGGAGGGTGGTTTTTTGTACCCCAGCCATAAGTTAGCTCCCAAAAGCCTAATTTTGACATGAACATATATCATAGCAAACTTTGTCTATTTTTTGCGCATCAGCTCTTAGATCAGCTCACGGCAACCCGACAGACCAAAGATCCACTGTTGACAAGAGGCTGACTACGCAAGCTCATTACCAGTCCCGCTTGAGTTGTATTGATGACCTGCAAAATCACGCCTGTGAGCGGGTCTACGACTTCACCAAGTTGTTGTTGGCGGCGGACCGTCTGACCTAGGGTCACCGTCGGTAGCCACAAACCTGCCTGCGTTGTTAATAAACTGTTTACAGTCTGCACTTCTTGGACACGGCGGGATTGGGGGCGTGGGCCTTGCACAATACCCAAAAATTGTGCCAGACGCACGAGGCTTTCACAGAGCTGCTCAGCTAGGGGCATCTCTAACTGATTAACCCGTCCTGCACTAAGTACCAAGCTGTCTACCCCTGTTTGCTGGAGTGTCAACCCGAGCGTTCCTTGGTTGATGCTAGCGACCTCAAGGGACTGACCTTGGCTCACTTGAGCCGTTGAGCGAATCCAAGCGAGGGGTAATCCCATCGCACTACAGGCTTTGACGACCCGCATTTCATCGGTATGAGAACGCACCTGTGGCCATTCTGCCATCGCACCGCCGCTATGTATATCAACACAAATCGTGGAGGGACGCACCGCTTCATAAATGAGATGGGCTAAGCGTTGCCCGACTTCTCCCGCCACATAACCCGGAAACAAACGGTTAATATCACTGTGATCCACCGGCCACAGGCGAGTTCCGGCAACCAGAGCCAGAGCATTAACCGCTGGTAAAATACGAATACGACCTAATAAGCGATAAGGGGTTTTGCCCGCTTCGACTTGCGCCAAAAACTGGGCTAGACGTAAACAAGCCCCCAAACCGTTATATTCATCACCATGCAAGCCATTAACAATGCTCAACAGCAGCGGCCCGTGTCCAAATTCCAATTGATTGAGATTGACCTGTCCCCCCATGGGTAAGGCAATATGACCGATGACAAGATGATGCACAGTAAGGCTAAAGCGAGTTGTTCCCAGCATAGGGGACAGCTGCCTAAGGTATCATGAAGGAAATCGAGAATTTTACGCCCATGACTACACCCGCCGAAGTGACCCAAGCCCTCAAAATAGCTTTTCCCCAGGCCTTGATCGCAGCTGAGGACTCGGCCTGTGGTCATGGCAGCGAACACTTCCAAGTAGAAGTGATTTCCTCGGAATTTGAGGGAATTTCTCTAGTTGAGCGGCATCGTCGAGTCTATGCTGCGCTCGCGCCTTATTTGCAAAAAGATATGCACGCCTTGGTCATTCAGGCTAAAACCCCTCAAGAGCATCACACCTAATAATGGATTTACCCCATCAACATTGGGCAACAAGCCTTGACTGGCAGCCCTCAGACCAGATTTTGCGACAATTTGACCAGTTTTATGAACAGGTACTTCAGGGCAATCAGCAACTAAATTTGACCCGTATCACTGAGCCACAAGATTTTTGGGAAAAACATCTCTGGGATGCCCTGCGCCCGGTATGGCCCTATCGGGAACGGACTGAGCAAATCGTCATTGATATTGGTAGTGGTGCCGGAATTCCGGGCATCCCTGTGGCAATTTTGCAGCCGACTTGGGTGGTAGTTTTGCTGGAGGCAACCCGCAAAAAAGCCGCATTTTTGGATCGCTGTGTCCAAGCCTTGGGCTTAACTAATGTCCAGATTATCGCTGACCGTGCCGAGTTATTAGGCCATAAGCGGGATCATCGGGCAGGCTATGACCTAGCTTTAGTGCGGGCTGTGGCAGTACCGACGGTCTGTGCTGAATATGCCTTGCCTTTACTTAAAGTGGGCGGTATGGCCTTACTCTATCGGGGTAACTGGGAAATCCGTGAAGAAGTAGAGATGGCGAAAGCCTTACGGGTGCTCGGTGGCGAAATCAGCGAGATTGATGCTTTTAATTTACCGCTTAGTCAAGCGGTCAGACATACGATTACGCTGACCAAAACTAGACCAACGCTACAGGTCTTTCCCCGCGAGGATGGCATTCCCCTCAAGCATCCCTTGGGACTGCTAGAAGAATCTTCTACGCCATAAATAGCAACCAAGACACGCTTAAAAGGATGGCAATAAAAACTCACCAACTGTTAGCAATATGCGTAGCAACTTTGATCATGAGCACGCCCCTTTGTGCTGAAGAATTTAATGATTTTACATTTATTCAGCTAAAGCCTACTAATGGGGAACTTAGTGCTTTATTGAAGTCTGAGGTTAAGAAAGCGCAAGCCTTAAAACGTAAGCCTTTTGTAGAGTTTTATGCCGAGTGGTGTCCGCCTTGCAAAGCTCTTCAGGCTAACTTAAAAGATACGCAAATGAGTGACGCATTTAAGGGTACTTATATTATTCAGCTTGATGTTGATTTATGGCAGAGTAAAGTTTATGAAGCTGGATTTCCCACCAAAGTAGTAATACCCATATTTTTTCGGTTAGATGCCGAAGGTAAGCCCACTGGGGAGCATATTGATGGTGGTGCATGGGGACCAAATACCCCCGCCGAAATGGCTCCGCCTCTAAGGAAATTTCTACAAAATTGAATAGATTAGGTGTTGAGTATTAACTTTAGCGCGACCGTTTCATAATTTGTGCCAAACACTATACAGACTCACCTCTGATAATCTGTAACCTCATCCACCACTCTCTATTTTCTAGCCATACCGTGTATTTGAGGCATATAGTGTGCATAAAGCGCACTTCTGAAGCACTTGAAAATGCTGTCCCCATTTCTTGAAGCTGTGATCGAACCCCAAAAAGGCTGGATCTCGCCCCATTTGATGAGTGCGGTAATGCGGATGCCGCTCACCGACTTGTCCCATCTTCTGCGTTGACACCGCAATACCCTCACCCGTCATCCAGACTCTGCTGAGGTGCAAACTCGTTTAGGTCAAATTGCGCGTATTGTAACGGAGGCTGCAGCGATGGTGGGCGGCGATACTAACCGGGCTATTCTCTGGTTTCGGTTTGAGCCACTAGCTGGGTTTGATAATAAGACAGCCGAGCAACTGGTCATAACAGGCCATGCCGAAGCAGTCGAGGTGCATCTTAAAATGCTCCATGAAGGCTTATACGCTTGAACCCGCTCACAGAATTTCTGCGCCAATTTATACCACTTCCGTTTAGATAGTCAGCCCCCCCGCCCCATAAATGGGGAGCTAAAACCAGCTAATACTTGGTTTGGATACCTGAAAAGAAAGAGAGTTAACGCTTTATTACTGAAAGTGTAACTTTCCCCAAGCGTGCCCTGGCTCCCCATTTATGGGGCGGGGGGGCTGACTCCATCTATGGGGCAGAGGGACGCTGTATTTCAATCAACTGTTCGGCTGGCGTAAAGAACGCCCGTGAAGCAAGCCATGCAGCGGCAAAAGCGGTCAATGCGGCAGTTCCCATCAGCATATACATCACCACCATCTGGAGCTGGACAGCCTTAAGCGGACTCCCTCCTGCGAGGATAATACCCGTCATCGCACCGGGTAATTGGATCAAGCCCACGGTTTTGGTCGAATCAATAATTGGCATCATGCCCGCAGTGAGAGCTTTTTTGAGATGGGGCGCTACGGCTTTATACCAAGGCGCACCCAGCGCCAGTGCCGCCTCAATCGAGCCGCGCTGCGAGCTTAATTCATCACGGACACGACTCATCACCAGCGAATTCACATTCATCGCATTGCCCACAACCATCCCGGCAACTGGGATCACCATCTGTGCAGTGAAAGGAAAAATACCCAATAGCACCAGACTACCCAAGGTCAGCCACGACCCAAAACCGATACTCAGTAGAGCTAGACTCTTAGCTTGCGGAATTCCTTGTGCGCGTCCCCCCGAAGTCCACCCCGCTAGCCCCGTCATCACCGCCACGATCAGCAAGATCAAACCGGGCTGATTGGCGGCAAACACAAATTCTAGGGCATAACCAATAGCCGTTAGTTGAACAAAAGCCCGTAACGAGCTGACCGCCAAATCTTTTTCTAAATCCAGACTTTGCCAACGCGAGACCGCCGCTGCCACGAGCACGAGCCCTAGACTCGCCAGCACCTGTAGCCATTCTGGCGTATGCGGCATCATGACCACTTACCTTCGGCAAATTGCTTGACCGCATGGGCGCTATCAGCCCGAAACACATGCTGGGGAGTTCCTTGATCCCGCAATCGGCCTTGTACTAATAAAAAAACATAGCTACCAACGCGCAGCACCTGACTTGGGTCATGGGAGATCCATAGCATCGTCAGACTCCGCTGCTGTTGGATATTTAAGAGGGCGGCTTCTACCAGACGGGTACTAGTAGGATCAAGGGCAGCAGTCGGTTCATCCAGTAATAGCACTTCGGGATTATTCGCCATGGTGCGCACCAAAGCTACCCGTTGCGCCTCACCGCCACTGAGGGTTTGCACATCTTGTTGGAGATACTGCTCGGGGTCGAGGTCAACTTGGTTGAGTAAGTCACAGGCTTGGGCGTGGGTGAAGGGTTGTCCATGGACTTGGGCAGGGTAGGCGAGATTTGCCCAGACTGTGCCCGGAAAAAGTGCCGGACGCTGGGCTACCATGCCGACTCGGCGACGTAGGGTACGCACAGGCAAGGTCGTAATATCGTGTTCGTTGAGAAATATACTGCCGACAGGGGGTTCTGCTAATCGATTACAACAGCGCAAAAGTGTTGATTTGCCACTCCCGGAGGGACCCATCACACAGGTAACCGTCTCGGTCTTAATACCAAAAGTTAGATCATGTAATATGGATTTACCTTGTAGGGCTAGATTGAGGTGTTCTAGGCGAATAGCGTAAGTCATGGGTTGACACTGCCATAAGTATACAAATCTCTAATACCGAGCAGTTTGAGCTTCTCTGTCACAAACACGTCTGTAATCATTAAAAATCTGCGGTCATCAGATGCCTTCCATCCGGTAGTTTTATATTCAACCAAGCAATTATCTTTTTGAAACTTAGGCTCGCCTTTTTTACCAACACTATTCTTTTTATAGTTGTCAAAGAATCTGGAAACTGTTGTCCAGGTTGTTTTTACTGCGGATTGACGCGTTATTTTATTAGCAAAGTCAAATGCTTTGATAAGAGTGGCACGTGATTTATTAAGGTCATATTTAGGAGCGCCTTTGGTGTCTATCCCATGGCACAATGCTTGATTACGAATCAGTTGGAACATGCGTGTTGTCTTGTCAATCAAGGTGAACTGCTCAGCGGTAGCGACTAAGTTTGATTCGAGGGCTGACATATTCATATCATAGTGGCTAGCTTAAACCTTTTATTTGGCTTGGCCTCATATGGCTTATATTCCCATAGCCATAGCTTGTTTCCCACGAGGGTAAGCTAGAGGTTTTATGCTCCTTTTGATAATTAAAAAAGCTCTGCGATACCGATGTTGACCTGATAGCGTCCAGTCAAAAGGGTAAAATACAGATATCAGTGAGGTTAATAACGTGGAGAATAAGAATTTTTTGATGATCCCGGGACCCACTCCTGTCCCGGAACGGGTGCTCTTGGCACTAGCGCGTCACCCAATTGGTCATCGTACCAAAGGCTTCTCCAAAACTTTTAGGGAAGTAACCGACCGTCTCAGTTGGCTGCATCAAACCAAACAAGAAGTTTTGACCCTAGCAACCAGCGGTACCGGAGCCATGGAAGCGGCGATTATCAATCTGCTTTCTCCTGGCGATAAAGTACTTTGCTTGGTCAATGGTAAATTTGGCGAACGCTGGGGTAAAGTGGCGCAAGCCTTTGGGATGAATGTAGAGGTGCTTAGTGCTGAAGCTGGCGAACCGATTGATACGGCACAAGTGGCTGAACGCCTACAAGCGGATAGCGAACGTGCTTATAAAGCTGTCATCGTCACCCATAGCGAGACTTCAACGGGTGTACTTAACGACCTCGAAACCATTGCCAAACTCACCAAAGCCCATGGCGAAGCCTTGATCATCGTGGATGCGGTCACCAGTCTGGGCGCGACTAGTGTCCCGATGGATGATTGGGGTTTAGATGCAGTGGCCTCTGGTTCCCAGAAAGCCTACATGATCCCGCCTGGTTTGGGATTTGTAGCCTTAAGTGAACGGGCTTGGATGGCTCAAAAAACCGCTCGTTGCCCGCGTTTTTATATGGATTTGGCCAAATATCGTAAGTCCCTCAAAGAAGACACTACGCCCTTTACTCCCGCGATTGGTTTGGTGTTGGGTCTGCATGAGAGCTTACAAATGCTCGAAAACGAAGGACTCGAAGCCCTGTTTGCCCGTCATGCTCGCCTACGGCATGGGGTACGCGCTGGGGTAACCGCTCTTGGCATGATGCCCTTTGTGCGTGAAGAAAAGTATGCAAGTCCGGCAATTAGTGCCGTATCAACTCTGGCAGCAGAAAAAATCCGTTCGCACATGAGTAAGCACTATGATATCGACCTTGCGGGTGGACAGGACGAACTCAAGGGTCAGATCTTCCGCATTGGGCATCTGGGGTTTGTCTGTGAACGGGATGTGCTGACGGCTCTCGGAGCCTTAGAAGGCAGCTTGCGCGCGCTCGGACACGAGGATTATGCGCACGGTGCTGGTGTTGGTGCAGCCCTAGTAGCCATGAGTAAAGGTTGATGAAAGACCTTGCCCTGCATGTTCGTAAGTTGGTCTTCGGATCTCATGTCGGGCGTGCAGGGATTATGCTATGCCTAACTTTTAATTATCCTGTCATGGCCCAAGTTCCTGCTACTAGCCATCAAGTATTGGTGACGATTGCCCCAGATTGGGATGCACCCCAAGGCCAGTTATATCGCTTCTCGCGTCAGGGCAAAACCTGGCGACGTGTAGGCGAAATGATTGTAGTGCAATTGGGGAAAAATGGCTTAGCTTGGGGCCGAGGGCTAACCTCTTCGCTAGCAGAACCTCAAAAACATGAAGGGGATGGACGTTCGCCAGCAGGCATATTTAAGCTAACGGAAGTACATGGCTATGGGGCGAAGCCCCCGGTAGGTACCACTATGCCCTATCGACACAGTCAGGCTTCGGATCGATGTGTTGATGACAGCGACTCGTTATTTTATAACCAGATTTTGCCTCTGACTAGCCCGGTGGCTTGGACTTCAGCAGAAACCATGCAGCGTGACGATGTGTTGTATCAGCTCTTGGTTGTTGTAGCCCACAATCCACCTCCGGCAGTAGCGCACGGCGGTAGTTGTATCTTTTTGCATGTGCAGCGCAGTGCGGATAGTCCTACGGTAGGCTGTACGGCAATGGCACTTGCACCGCTTACCCAAATTGTGCGTTGGTTGCGTCCTCAGGCTCAGCCTTTACTAATTCAATTACCTCGCGCAGTGTACATGGATCAACAAACTACCTGGGGTTTGCCGCGTTTACCTGCGCTGTGACGAACTTTACAATTTATACTGTTGATAACCTTTTGTTTGAGCCACCGTCCATGACCAAAAAAATTACTAGTGATTCGAGCGAAGCCGCCGCAACTAACCCAGAAGTGCTAGCACTGGCTGTGGCTCCACTATCTTATATGGGTCGTCCTGTTTTTCCTGATACGATTCACTTTTTGCCCGATAGTCCTTTGCCCAATGGTCGTCCGATTGAGTCGAGTACCCTAGAATTCGCCCATTATTCGGTGGATGGTGACCCGGTTTTCAAAGACCGCGTACAATTTACAGGACAATCGATCATGCAACGTCCTGTGGCGGTCAGTCTTGTCAAAGTTCCGACTTCCAGCCCGTTACCGAATAACCGTCCGATTGCAGATAACCACACCGCTGACGATGAGCGTGAATACGACTGGTTACTATGACTGAGGGTGCAAGCCTATAATGTTTTGGCTCCCCAAAACTGGGGCGGGGGGCTTCCAAGTACCCGGTACACTACTATCTATACCTAATCTAATGGGGCTACTTCATCATGCGTTTAGCTAAGACCTTACTGGTTTCATGGCTAACTCTCGGACTTACCCTGCCAGTTACAGCCCAAATTATTGCGCTTAAGGCAGCCCGTCTTTTTGATGGCAAATCTGACCGACTTTTACCTAATGCTGTAGTTTTGGTCGAAGGTACCTTGATCAAGGCAGTAGGTAGTAATTTAGCGATCCCAGCCGAGGCTAAAGTTATTGATCTAGGTGATGCTACGCTTAGTCCTGGATTTATTGATGCCCATACCCATTTGACTTTTGAGGCTTCCAGCGATTATAGGCAAGACTTTATTGATGGCTTTCGTCGTCCGATTCCTGAGCAAGCCTATTATGCCGCTGCCAATGCCAAAAAATTGCTCGAAGCTGGTTTTACGACAGTACGCGATGTGGGTAGTAGTAACTTTCTGGATGTCAGTTTGCGTGACGCCATTGCCAAAGGTTTAGTCGTCGGGCCTCGGATGTTGGTTTCGGTGCATGCGATTGGGGCGACAGGCGGGCATTGCGATGAGACCGGATTACGCTTTGGGGCGACAGGTAAAGAAAACGACTATACCCAGGGTGTGGCGGATGGCGCCGATGCCTTACGTAAGGCGGTACGGTTTCAGGTTAAATATGGTGCTGATGTGATCAAGACCTGTGCCTCGGGCGGGGTACTCTCCTTAGCTGATGAAGTGGATACCCCGCAGCTGACAGTACCAGAAATTACGGCACTTGTTGATGAAGCACACCGCTTACGCAAAAAAGTAGCAGCTCATGCCCATGGCGACCAGGCTGCCAGAGAAGCCGTTGAAGCTGGCGTTGACTCGATTGAACATGGTTCCTTTCTTAAGGATAGTACGCTGGAGCTGATGAAAACTAAAGGCACCTATCTTGTGCCTACTTTGCTGGCTCTCGATTGGATCATCGGCAAAATCGATACGTTTCCGCCAGAGATTGCCAAAAAAGCCCGTGCCGCTATGCAAGTACGCTCAACAATGTTTCGCCATGCCGTGCAGATGGGCGTCAAAATTGGTTTTGGAACGGATTCGGCGGTTTCTCCTCATGGTATCAATGCCAAAGAATTTAGTCTGATGACAGGTTTGGGCATGACCCCATTAGCAGCACTCAAGGCTGCGACTTCGGCTGATGCGGATTTGTTGGGTCTTACCTCAAAACTGGGCACTCTCGAACCAGGCAAACTTGCCGATATCATTGCGCTACCTGGCGACCCAATAGCGAATATTAGCGTTACCGAAAAAGTATTTTTTGTGATGAAGGAAGGCCAAATCTACAAATCTACTGCGCCTTAAAGTCTGAGCTTATGTCCGTAATCTATGAAAAGGTAGAGTACACCATCAAATAATTAGACTAAATTAGGATAGAAAGACTCTAGCTTGGGCACGGCGGAAATCATGAAAACGCTGGGTAAAGTATTAAATGGCACGACAGTCTGGATTATTGCGATCATACTTGGTCTGGCCTTACTCCTAGGCTGGAACTGGTGGAATGGGCAACAGTCCGCTGACCAAATTAATTTAGATGAATCTACTGCGCCCGTAGTGCAACAAGATATTACCGTGACTGTGACAGCTACAGGCACAATTCGCCCGATTACCCCCGTCAATATCAGTCCCAAACAATCCGGTCGCTTAGTGGCTCTCTATGTTGAGCAAGGCGATCAGGTCAAAGCCGGCCAAGTTGTTGCCAAGATGGATGAGACTGATCTTAAAGGACAACTTCTACAAGCTAGAGGTGCGCTGGCTGCGGCTCAAGCTAATTTACACAAACTCCAAGCCGGAAATCGTCCTCAAGAAATCCAGCAAGCTCAGGCTAATGTCCGCGACTTACAAGCTCAGCTCACCACCGCTCGGATTACCAACACCCGTAACCAAGAACTGCTCAGTGCTGGCGCCATTAGTCGTAATGCCTACGACGAAAGCCGTAACGCTGAGGTGTCAGCGCAAGCTAAGGTTCAAAGCGCACAAGAACAGCTCAATTTATCCCGTTCTGGATTTCGTAAAGAAGATATCGAGGCTGCTCGCGCTAGTGTTCTCGAAGCCCAAGGTAATCTCGAAACTATACAGACCCAACTTAATAACACAGTAATTCGTGCCCCTTTTGCCGGGGTCATCACCCAGAAATACGCGAATATCGGTGCTTTTGTTACACCAACAACTTCTGCGAGTTCTACCACTTCGGCAACCTCGTCCTCGATTTTGGCTTTGGCAGGACCCCTTGAAGCGGTGGTCAACGTGGCAGAAACTGATATCCGCCGTATTTATCCCGGTCAGCGTGTACTCTTGCGCGTTGATGCTTATCCTGACCGTGTTTTTGGCGCAAAAGTTCGTTTGGTTGCCCCCGAAGCCGTGGTTAGTCAAAACGTAACGAGTTTTGAGGTGCGGGTGCAAATCGATGACCAAAAGCGTGAACTACGCTCAGGGATGAACCTCAAAGGTGAATTCCAAGTAGGTCAATTTAAGCAAGCTCTACTTATTCCCACCACTTCGGTAGTCAGTGAAGCCGCAAAAACAGGCGTTTATATTCCCGGTAAAAAAGCTGGACGTGGTAAATTTCATCCCATCAAAGCAGGTGTGACCGTAGGTAATCAAACTCAGGTTCTAGCTGGACTCGCAGCCGGAGACCGTGTCTTTATCACCTTACCTAGCCGCCGCAAACCCAATGGCAAACCCGTCAATACTAATTCGCCCTTTGGCTCTCCACAGCCCCGTAATCGTCCCCCTCGTTAAGTGAGTAAGACCATGGCTCCTCAAATTCTGGCTCCGACTGATTCGACTTACGCTCCATCTGCTTTAGCTCAGACCCATAGTCTTGACTGGATCGAAACGATTGGACTAGCTTGGTCTTCGCTATTGGCTAACAAATTGCGGGCGGCCTTGACGATGTTGGGGGTCATTATTGGCACGGGTGCGGTGATTGCGCTAGTGGCAATCGGACGGGGTGCTCAAGCCCAGAGTGAACGTCAGTATCAGTCTTTGGGTGCCAATTTGTTGTTTGTGCGTAATGGCGCTGCGACAACGGGCAGTCCGGCTTCTCAAGGGGCTGGTTCGGCGACAACGTTGACCTTAGACGATGCTACTGCCATCGCTACTACCGCCCAAGCAGTGGCTGCCGTTGCCCCAACGCTCAATATTCGGGCGCAAGTAGTCTGGAATGGGGCTAATACCAATACCGATATTGTTGGTACAACGCCTAGTTATCAGGAAGTGCGAGATTTTTTGCCACTGACCGGACGTTTCTTTAATCAAATTGAATTAAATGATGGGCAACGGGTCGCTTTGATGGGACAAACCGTAGTTGATAGTTTGGGTCTAACGCCTGAGAGTGCTGTGGGTCAGACGATCCGGATTCGGGGTGAGGACTTTATGATTGTTGGTACGCTCGAATATAAAGGTGCTAATCAATTTCGGGATCAAGATGATCAGGTACTCATTCCACTCACGACCATGGCGCGTCGGATTGTGGGAACCAATTCACTCAAAGGTGTTGCGCTCACTTCTATTGCTGTCTCTGCCAAAAGTCCTAAGCAAATGTCAGCAGCACAGTTTCAAATTAGTAATCTCTTGCGCTTACGCCATGGTGATAGTGATTTTATGATTCGTAACCAAACGGATCTAGTAGATGCTGCTAATGCTAGCAGTACCATCTTTACGACACTACTTGGTTGGTCTGCCGCTATTTCTTTGATGGTGGGCGGTATTGGTATTATGAATATTATGCTGGTTTCAGTAACTGAGCGAACCCGTGAGATCGGGGTGCGTAAGGCCATTGGGGCGCGTTCACAAGATATCCTCTGGCAATTTTTGGTCGAAGCCATTGTCTTATCGGTGACCGGGGGAATCTTAGGTATTTTGTTAGGTATTGGTGCGACTTTTGTTATTAAAAGTTTCTTGGGCTGGGAAACAATTATCTCTGGGGAATCAATCATATTAGCCTTTTTGGTTTCTCTAGCTGTGGGAGCATTTTTTGGGGTTTATCCTGCCCGTCAAGCAGCACAACTAGACCCGATTACAGCATTACGGACAGATTAAAGGATCGGCTCAGTCTATGCCGAATCAACAGGTTCAACAGCTCAAGACAAGCGCGGTAAAATATTCACCGTGGTACCTGTAATCACTTCACCGAGCAGATGACCTAAACCACCCAAGTGACGCTCAGCCAAAAACCGAGCCCGCCCCGCATAAATTGCCCAACGCAACTTGAATTGGGAATGATCAGCACGGTAGGTGACGACGTTATGTCCGGCGCGTTTCCATTCCTGACGCTCAGCTGGGAGTAGACGGTCTTCAGCGATGATCCGGTCAAAGAGTTTGGTGCCAGGTAAAGGATAGGTAATCGTAAAGCTCAAATAATCTAAGGGCAAGGTCGCGATCAATTTTAGGGTGGCGAGGATATCTTCGGTCGTCTCACCGGGATAACCCACCTGAAAGAAGGCCGCCGCTTTGATGCCTACGTCATTGGCATCTTTGACCGCTTGACGTGCTAGATCCGGCGTAAAGCGTTTACCCATCTGCTTGAGCACCCGGGGACTACCTGACTCAATGCCAAAAAAGATGCGCTGACAACCCGCCGCCGCCATCCGTTCAAAGACTTTGCGATTGACATCAACGCGGCCTAGACAGTCCCATTTGAAGTTGAGACCCCGACGTTGAATTTCTTCACAGATTTTGAGGGCGCGCTGCCAGTTGAGCATAAAAATATCATCGGCAAACCAGATATGGGTATAGCCGCCGGATAGGGCATTTTCGATATCGGTCAAGACCTGCTCGACACTGTGTTCGCGGTAGGTGTAGCCAAAGATCGGCTGGTCACAGTATTCACAACCATAGGGACAGCCCCGCGCCGTAAACACCGGTGTCTGAGCGTAGCCAAATTTTTGGAGCCAATACTTTTGGTATAAATCATGATCATAAATATCCCGTGCGGGCATCGGCAACTGAGTCAGGATATCTTTGGGGATCAGGGGAGATTTGGTATTGCCAACCAGTTTACCCTCTGCATTACGGGTACACAGCCCCTCAAGATGACTGTAGTCTTGCCCTGACTCCAAACAGGCCATGAAATCAAGCCAGAGTAATTCCCCTTCACCCCGCATTGCCCCATCAAAGTCATTAAGAAAAGCCTCAGGATTACCCGAAGGCATCGGGCCGCCCGCAATTAGACGGGTTTTTGAAGGTAATTTGGCACGTAGCTGCTGGGCAATCAGGAGCGCGTCATCTTGGAGGGTGACCATGCAGTACACGCCGACGACGAGGGGATTTTCTTTGAGTGCTTCTTGGACTGCCCAATCAGTACCCCGAAAAGTACAGTCCAAAAAGCGGACGCTATAGCCTTTTTCGCGCAGCACCGCTGCAATATGGCCTTGACCTAGGGGCGGGAACAACCATAATTTACGTCGTGGCGCTTCACGGTAAACAAACGGATAAATTAAAACAACATCAGCCATGGGTACGCCGCGCAACTTTATCCACGATACCTTGCTCACCCCATAAGTAGGAGATCAATGGGTCATACTGTGAATAAGCTGACGCCCAAAACCAATGCTGCATCATCTATCGATTCGTACCCGCGATATTTTCCAGGCCATGACCTTTTATGAACGGTTGGGCTTTACGGCTGAGGAAAGGTTCACCACTGGTGCGACCTTAGCCTGTTGGCTAGTAGGTATCCACGGCCGTATTGAGCTGATTCAAATTCCCGAACCGCATCCGGCTCCCGATTGTTGGCTAGACGAACATTACACTGGCTATTATCATTTATCTTTACAAGTAGAAAATCTGGCTGAGTTAATGATGCGGTTACAAGCCCAAGGCACCGTTATCTTACTTGAACCTCAGCTGCAAACTATCGGTTCACAAACATTTAAAATCGCCTTTATTTGCGACAGTGATGGTTTGCCCATTGAGTTGCTTGAGCCAGTCTTAGGAGCCTAATTGTAATTAGGTTTTGGTCTTGATGCGTACTCATTACCTACTATGACTAGTGTAGGCCGATGATTAACTACGCCATAGGTGTAAATTTTGACCAAGGTGGGTTAGAATCTACACAACCTGGCCAGAGTTACTACAGATGCGCTTACTCAGCATCGAAGTCAATAAATTTAAATCCTTTGGCAGCTATGTGCGCATTCCCTTACGGGAAGGATTCACTGTTGTCTCAGGGCCCAATGGATCGGGCAAATCCAATATTATTGATTCGTTACTATTTGCCCTAGGACTTTCCGATTCGCGAGGTCTGCGGGCTGGCAAATTATCTGATTTGATTCATCAAGGGATAAGCCGGGGTGAAGCCGTAGTTACGGTTAGTTTGGGAGACGATGATCAAGTGTTGACCGTCAAGCGCAAATTACGGGTTAACGGCGCCAACTATACTAGTACGTATCATCTCAATGACCGCGTTTGTACCCTAGGGGAGCTACATGAAGAATTAGCTCAGCATCGCATTTATCCCCAAGGTTATAACGTGGTTTTGCAAGGTGATGTCACTGATATTATTGCCATGAGTGCCAAAGCTCGCCGCGAAATCATTGATGAATTAGCGGGTGTCGCTGACTTTGATCGCAAAATTAATTTAGCCCGACGCGAACTCGACGAGACCCAAGATCAAGAAGAACGCTTACATTTTGTAGTAGGTGAACTTGAACAAGCCCGTGAACGGTTAAATTCTGAGCGCAAAAAAGCTGAGGAATACCAAACCCTTAGACAACAACTAGAGCAAGGTCAAATTTATCTACAGTTACTGATCTTGCGTGATCTCGTGACGCGTCTTGCGACAGGTGAACAGCACCTTGCTACGATGACCGCCACAATGCGTGACAACCAAATCCTCATTACTGCGCATGCAGACAAACTTGCCCAAGCTGAGCTAACCCTGACTAGTCATCGTCAAGCTGTCAAAAAACTCGGTGAAGAAGAACAAATTACCCTACAAACCCAACTGACCGCCATCCGCCTCACCTACGAACAAACCCAACAGCAACAGCAGGAAAATCGTCAACAGCAGGCACAAAATAGCCAACTTGCTGAGCACTTGCATCAAGAAGCCGAAAAACTCCAGCACCAACAGCAACAACTCAAGCAAGACTATACCCAACTTACAAGCGTGCTCAGTCAGACTCGCCAGCAGCTGCGCACCAAGCAGCAGGAATTAGACCAACAAAAAGAACACCTCAATACGCTCTCCAAGTCTTCAGAGGCTTGGGTTAGGCAACAAACCCAATTTACTCAAAAACTCCAACAGCTACAACAAACTCTTAGTCCACTCCAGCAAACTCTGACCCGTCTTGCCGAACGCCTTAGTCAACAAGCACAACAACTCGGTGAAGCCAATCAAGAGCTTGAAGTTTTAAGTGATAGTCAGCAACAACAGCAACAAATCTTTGGTCAGCAAAAAATACAGCTACAGAGACAATCTCAACTCTGGGAAACACTCAAAGAACAAGTCAAAGAGCAACAAAAACTTTATTTGACCGATATTAGTACGCTGCGCCGTTTAGAAAAAGAAGCTCAGCAATTGGGCCGCGAACTTGACCAGATTGAGGCACACCAACAGGCCACCCGCGAACTAGAAGGCCATGCAGCCATTCAAGTCGTCATGCGCTCCAGTATTCAGGGATTACATGGCCCCGTTTTACATTTAGCTCAGGTAGAAACTGCATATCAATTAGCCTTAGAAATTGCAGCAGGCGGCAGACTATTTAATATCGTAGTCAATGACGATGATGTAGCAGCCCAAGCAATTGCCCTATTAAAACAACAACGAGCAGGCCGCGCTACATTTTTACCCCTCACCAAATTGCGAGACGCGGTTACGCTGCCGCCCCTACGGGAGCGCGAAGCGGTGGGCTATGCCGTAGATTTATTAGACTTTGAACCAGCCTATCGACGGGTTTTTGCCTATGTTTTCGGGGATACTGTAGTCTACCGCGATCTCGAATCAGCCCGACATTACTTAGGTAAGTACCGGATTGTGACCCTAGGTGGTGAGTTATTAGAAAAATCTGGCGCTATGACGGGCGGTTCGCTCAACCGTTCGCGTACGGCAACAGTCTGGAAAAGCAGTTCTGTAGAGATCCCTCTAGAGCAACGACAACGTTTGCAAGATCTTGAAACTATGATCCAAAAATTAACTATCAAAACTGAGCAGCAAGAAGCCCAACTTCAAAAAGTTCAAAAATTAGCCCAAGAAGCCGAACGTAAAAATATTTATAGTACCGGTCAATATCAACAGCTTGAAGCAGAACTTACACGCCTCACCAAACGTTTAGAACAGCTTCAAAAACAAAAGTCTTATCTCGAAGAACAACAACAACAAGACCAGCAAGCACAACACAACGCCCAAAAACAATTAGCACCCCTTGAGCAAGAATTACTACTCACCCAACAACAATTAACTGGGCTTAAAACCTACGGTGTTTACCAGGAATGGCAAAACTTACAACGTGTTGTCAATGAGCTAGATACCCAACGTCAACAACAACAAGCCCTGGTATTTCAGCAAGAAAGTCAGCTCCAAAAACTCGAAGCTAATGCGCAACTTTTTCGGGAGCGCACTACTGATCTAGAACGTCAATCTCAGCTTTGTATTGCCCAAAAACAACAGCTTCAAGAAACTTGGGAACGCCTCGAAGACCTTTTTCATGAACAAAAATGGCAACTTGAGCAGACCCAACAAACTTGGACTGAGCTAGAAACAACCCTACACACTGCTAAGACCGAACGTGACCATTGGGAAATAACCGTTGAACAGTTACGCCGTCAGCTACAGGAGTGTCAGTGGCAGCAGCAACTATACCAAGAAAAACATCACAGCCACACGCTACAGCTAGTTGAACTACAAGAGCGTCACCAACACCAACACATCGCTTGTCAAGAATTTCAGCACCTAACCATTCCTGAAGACCTTACGCTCGAACACCTACAACAGCAACACCAAAAAATTCAACGTCGCTTAGGTGCGCTCGAACCAGTCAATATGTTAGCCATTGAAGAATACCAACAGACTCAAACTCGCCTAGATGAAATGAGTACCAAACTCACAACCTTAGCCCATGAGCGCACAGAAATTTTATTGCGCGTTGCAAATTTAGATACCCTCAAACAAGAAGCTTTTTTGACAGCCTTTGATGCAGTTAATGAACATTTTCAACGAATTTTTGCGGTGCTCTCAGATGGCGATGGACACCTAGCTCTAGAGAATGTTGAGCATCCCTTTACGGCAGGCTTAACGCTCGTGGCCCACCCCAAAGGCAAAAAAATACGCCGCTTAGAATCGATGTCTGGAGGAGAAAAGTCCTTGACGGCCTTGAGTTTTATATTTGCACTCCAACAATATCGCCCCTCCCCGTTTTACGCCTTTGATGAAGTCGATATGTTTCTTGATGGTGCCAATGTTGAGCGGCTCGCCCATATGATCCAACAATCTGCGCAGAGTGCACAATTTTTGGTCGTATCCTTGCGTCGTCCGATGATCGAACGGGCAGATCAAACCATTGGCGTTACCCTAGGGCGCGACCAACAATCTCAGGTCTTGGGTCTCAAACAAGCCTCCCTTATCAAAAAACAAGTCATTGCTTCGGGCTAAATCTGCTCGCGAAGTAACTGCGCCTTATCGGTTTTTTCCCAGGGTAAATCTAAATCAACCCGTCCCATATGACCATAGGCGGCTGTTTCTTGATAAAACCGTCCCCCGCGTTCTTTGGGCAGATAGATCAAATTGAAATCTCGCAAAATCGCCGCCGGACGCAGATCAAAATATTGATCTATGAGCTGTTGAATTTTTGCTTCGGGGATGGTCGCTGTCCCAAAAGTCTCCACCATGATACTCACGGGTCTCGCCACCCCAATGGCATAGGCTACTTGCACCTCACAGCGTCGGGCAAGACCCGCTGCCACAATATTTTTGGCCACGTAGCGCGCAGCATAGGCCGCAGAGCGATCAACCTTGGTCGGGTCTTTACCCGAAAAAGCCCCGCCGCCATGACGGGCATACCCACCATAGGTATCGACAATAATTTTACGCCCGGTCAAACCTGCATCTCCTTGCGGACCACCAATCACAAATTTACCCGTTGGATTGACTAAAAATTTTGTTTCTCGATCAGGATTGAGGGGCAAACCCTCAAGTGCAGGCTTGACCACAAAATCCCACAGGTCTTCATGGATTCTTTTTTGTACGAGTTTCTCATCACCTAGCGCACCAATCGTAGATGTGTGTTGGGTCGAGATGAGCAGAGTATGTAAGGCTATCGGTCTGTAATCTTCATATTTCACCGTAACTTGCGTTTTACCATCAGGACGCAAGTAGTCTAATTCACCAGATTTGCGCACTTTAGCTAATTGCCGCGCGAGACGGTGCGCAATACAAATCGGCATCGGCATCAGCTCAGGTGTTTCATCACAGGCATAACCAAACATCAAACCTTGATCACCTGCACCGACTTTGTCTAATTCCGTATCAACACTCCCTTGACTACGCGACGCAAGAGGGGTGTCTACACCTTGGGCAATATCAGGAGACTGACGACCAAGCGCAATTAAAACAGCACAGCTATCGGCCGAAAACCCATTCTCAGCATCGACATAGCCAATATCGCGAATTTTGTCACGGATGAGCTTGGTATAGTCTACTTGTGCTGATGTCCTGACTTCTCCGGTCAGCAAGACGAGACCCGTACTCACAGCCGTCTCAGCCGCAACGCGCGACGTGGGGTCTTGGGTCAATAAAGCATCAAGCACCGCATCAGAAATTTGATCACAAATTTTATCGGGATGTCCTTCAGTAACAGACTCCGAAGTAAACAGATAGTGACGGGTCAAAGGGTTATCCTCCAAGAATTGAGACTCATTTTCCCGGTATTTTTGGGAAGTGGCACCGAACCTTCACTGGAAGTAGGTTGCCGGGCGACCTTAAAATCGCCTACTCGGAATGAGTCTTTACGTTAATTATCACGCTAACAGTCTGAGCATAGAGGTGTCAAGATAATCAGGTGCGCACCTTAAGGAGATGATTCATAATCTCCTGCATCAACGCATAGACAAAACAAACTGCCGGGATCGCCAGCAGGACTAGGACTGCAGCTACGGTAAATGAATGATCTTTTTTGTGAAGGGCTATCTCCAGCAAGGAAACTGCCCACCAGATCAAAAGGAATACTAAAATGACCGTAGCTATAATCACGTAGCAACCGCCACAGAAGTTATATTAATATTAACAAATGTTACGAGAATGAATTCATGTCATTTTCTACAGCTACTTCAGCCACCCAAGAACGAGCTTTGCGAGCGCTCCACTGTTCGGTTTTGACCACTAAGGCTCTGAGGCAGATGACGGCGGACAGTATTCCTTTGGCAGACTTTGTCAACACCCAAGGCACACGTCTTGGTTACACAACGACGACAGTGTCAGAACTGAGCGCAGAAGATGATTTATCCTGGCTCATTAAGGTCGGAGTATTGCGCAGAGAAGTCGATGGACAGGGGATTACAGACCGCTTTCGTTTAACCCCGCTGGGGCTGCACCTCCAAAAATCTTTCACTCCCATCCAGGTCTCACCTTGGGAAAAAACCCAGGACTGGCTACTGCGCCGACTGCCCTACTAATCAAGTAACCGCTCCATTTCA
Organism: Gloeobacterales cyanobacterium; assembly: GCA_038226175.1. GTDB lineage: Bacteria > Cyanobacteriota > Cyanobacteriia > Gloeobacterales > Anthocerotibacteraceae > JBBRQP01. The sequence goes on along the minus strand of JBBRQP010000020.1, from coordinate 2,485 downwards.
CCAACAATTTCTTTACCTTCACTCAGTAAATAATCTAAAAAAGCCCGGGCAACCACCGATAAACGTTTGCCTGCGGGGTGCACTACATACCAAAAACGGCGTAAAGGAAATTCATCAACATCAAGGATCGCCAAATGACCTGTAGCGTGCTCTAAGGCAAGTGTGCGTTGCGACAAAATCGAAATACCTAGTCCCCCAATAACCCCCTGCTTGATCGCCTCACTGCTACCGAGTTCCATTTTGACTTTGGGAATAAAGTTATGCTCCTCAAAGAACTTTTGTACCAGTAAGCGCGTACCTGAACCGAGTTCTCGCATTAAAAAAGGTTCGTTTGCTAGTTGAGAGAGCGTAATATGTTTGGCTTGGGCAAGGGAGTGATGACGCGGCGCTAAGACGACAAGGCTGTCTTCCAAAAAGGGATAAGCACGTAGGTCTTGGGTCGGGGGATTACCCAAAATATACAGGTCATCGGCATTGGCATTGAGACGCTCTAGGACGCGTTCGCGGTTGGTTACCTTAAGGGCTACTTCGATGTCGGGGTAGCGCTGACAAAAAGGCCCGAGCAGACGGGGGGCAAAATATTTAGCCGTAGTCACGACAGCTAGGTTGAGATGACCTTTTTTGAGACCACTGAGATCAGCGACGGTCATTTCAAAACGATTAAGCCGTTCAAAAATCTCTTGGCAGGTTAACAATAATTCGCGTCCCGCCTCCGTCAAAAAAAGTCGTTTACCAACTTGTTCAAATAAAGGTAAACCCACAGCTTTGGTCAATTGCTTGATCTGCATAGAGACGGTAGGTTGCGAAATAAACAGCTCTTCGGCAGCGCGGGTAAAACTATTGTGACGGGCCACAACCTCAAAAACTTGCAACTGGTGGAGCGTAGCCTGTTTCATGGGCGTTTTCTCAACGATGGGGTAAAGTTTAGCATTCTCTCTCAAAAGCTAGTTGCACCCTGAGGAAAAGAGCAGTTACAATAATACTATCATCAAAAAACCGTGCTGCGGAGAACGAGAAGTGGGAACCGAAAATATTTGGCTTTGGATAGGGTTTAACGCCTTTGTGATGGGTATGTTAGCCCTTGACTTGGGCGTTTTTCACCGCACTTCCCACGCTGTCTCCGTCAAAGAAGCGACGACTTGGAGTATAGTTTGGATTAGTTTAGCGTTACTGTTTAATGGCGGGATTTTTCTATTTTGGGAGCAGCTGGTTCCAGGAAGTAGTTATAGTAACCAAGAAGCAGGATTAGCTTTTTTAACTGGATATCTGATCGAAAAAGCTTTGAGTATTGATAACATTTTTGTATTTGCGTTGATTTTTAGTTTTTTTGCAGTCCCCGACAAATACCAACACCGCATCTTATTTTGGGGGATTTTGGGTGCGTTAGTCATGCGTGCAGCGATGATTTTTGCAGGGGCAGCCCTGCTCAAAGAATTTCATTGGATCATCTACATCTTTGGTGCTTTTTTGGTCTTTACAGGTCTCAAAATGGCTCTGAGCAAAGATGAGAAGAACAATCTTGAAGAAAATGCTGTAGTTAAATTAATACGGCGCTATATTCCAATGACGGATACTTTCCAAGAAGACCGCTTTTTTGTGCGTCAGGCTGGTCAGCTATTGGCAACACCATTATTTTTAGTATTAATGTTGATTGAGGTGACGGACTTAGTGTTTGCGGTAGACTCGATTCCTGCGATTTTTGCGGTGACGCAAGACCCGTTTATTATTTATACTTCTAACGTGTTTGCGATTCTTGGTTTGCGGTCTCTGTACTTCTTATTAGCGGGCGTTATGGATAAATTTCATTATCTTAAGTTAGGATTAGCCACGGTGCTTACCTTTGTTGGCACAAAAATGTTGCTTATTGATATCTATAAAATTCCAATTTTGGTCTCGCTGGGCGTAATCGCTGGGGTCTTGAGCGTGGCGGTGATAGCCTCACTATGGCGTAACCAAAGAGCTTTAGCGACCGAGACTAAATCACCTTAGTCGATTATGGCTATAGGTAAGATCACTAATAGGAAAATTTAGATCGGTAGGGGTAATCTATATGGGTAATCACTGGAAGATCTCCATGTTTGCCCCCTATTGGTCTGGTCTTGCTTTGGTGCTTGCTATGGCTTCGCCTGTCCAAGCTGGAACCTTTTATAGCGGCTACGATGCCAATCCTGCGGGCTCTTGCACTAATGCCAATGTCAATTCCGGCGGTTGCGCTGTCTTGACCAATACGCCTAATGCTGACACGGCTCAGGGCAGTTACTTGACGGCAACGAATGGCACCCAATCGAGTGTCCAGAGTTTTGAAACCATTGCAGCTGGTGCTAATGTCAATGGGCTGTCTTATAACTTATACACTTTCCGCTTATAGAATAAGGTATGGTAAAGAACCTCAGTCTTGTGAACCACCTGAGTGTGGAAGAATTAGAAAAGCGCTACCGCCAAGCAACGGACGGGGTGGAACGCACCCACCTGCAAATTATTTGGT
>JBBRQP010000019.1:0-40262 GCA_038226175.1 Gloeobacterales cyanobacterium | reverse complement strand
GCAATTATTCGTTGTGAGCCTTCTTTATTGAAGTAGGCAGCTAAAATCCGTTGGCGCAGATCCACTGAATATGGTTTTCCCATCACCCTCTCCATTTAGTCCAATTAATATAGCTCTTTCACTTGAAAATTGCTGTATGCTCGAGGAAGAACACCTGTTTATTCTTGAAGGCAACCTCACCTTGCGTCTTGGTGATAAAACCTTTGAATTGAGCACAGGTAACTACGTTTGCTTTCCCGCCGGACAAAAAGCAGGTCATGCTCTAGTCAATAACAGCAGCAGCATCTGCCGTTACCTGATCATCGGAGAACGCAATCCTCATGATGTCATTATCTACACCGATTCCGGACGGGTCAGTGTCAGGCTCACAGGTGAGGGCTACCACAAGTCAGCCACCATGGAATATTGGGCAGGCGAAGCCACCTGAGCAAAGAGCCCCTCCGCCCCATAAATGGGGAACCAAGGCACGCTTGGGGAAAGTTACACTTTCAGAAATAGAGCGTTAACTCTCTTTCTAGGTATCCAAACCAAGTATTAGCTGGGCTTCGTCCCCTATTTATGGGGCGGAGGGGCTAGCATCATTAGCCCGTCATTCACCAATTGCCGTAGCTCAGTCATGGGTAAAGGCTGCTCTTGACTTACTTGTGCGACAGTTTTTAGCCCATCACAGGTAGTCAGCCAACGCACCTGTTCTGAGGTGAGCGTAAGGGTTTGATAGAGATAATTCATCACGGTTTCCGCTGGCCAATAGCCGATATAAGGACAGCGGTGAGCCACAGCTTGGGATACTTGTGCATCCGTGGCTTGCCAGCGCGTGATCGGAGCGCGGCTGAGAAAGAGTTCGTAGTGATTAGCCACCGGATCAAGAAGTTCGAGCAACCGATAGCGGGCGCGTGGCTCAAGTTGCTGCGCTCGTTGCAATAATTCTGGATCACCTCCTAGTAAACGTTCTGGTTGCCAATCATCGGGATTAGAAAAGTCGATGAAATTGAGACCCGCCGCCGCAATCAAATCAAGCAGCGTATACACGTTATAGTCCGTCTCCTGTACTTGCAAATACATATCCGCAAATGAACTATCCTCACGATTTTCTAAGGCCCAACGTGCCCGCTCAAACTCGCGGATTGGATTACCCTCTGGTAACGCCTTAAATACGGCCCGACCCAAGCGCACGCCCTCTGTGGCATCTTGCGGTTGTAGTAAACGTAAGGCTTCTTGCATTAGCGCGATTTCTCGTCGTCCCAACTCGCTATACACAAAAAGATGCATTAACCCGCCCGGAGCCAGACGTTGAGCTAATACCTGTAATCCCGCTAAGGGGTCAGGCAAATGATGAAGTACACCCACACAATTGATCAAGTCGTAGCTACCTGTTGCCAAGTCCAACAAACTGCCCTGTTCAAAGGTGACATTGCTCACACCTGCTCGACGACACCGCTCCCGCCCGACGGCTAAGGCAGCATCACTCAGATCAACGGCAAGTATCTGCGCCTGAGGATTTTGATGACCCAAATATTGACTGCCAAACCCAGTGCCACATCCGGCATCCAGAATCTGAATCGCCTCACGCTCTGGCAGACAACCATAATAACGACTGTAGGCTACCTGCCAATTCCATCGCCAATTCCAACCCAAGGGCGGCATATCCAATAATGGCTCCGGTGGATAGGGATAACGGTTATAAAAAGCCTGCACCTGTGCCGTGATGTCCATGTCAGCCTCTAAAATGGAAACGTCCTCTTATCTATCAATCCATGAATCGGCCCAAGTGGGTAGCTATTTTGACCGGAGCCATTTCCATTGCCATCGCCGTGGGCTATCTGGTGCTAGTCCAAGTCCTTAATGTGCGCGGTGGCAATGAGTTTAAACCCGCGCCCATCGAGAAAACTCAGTAATAACTGTTTAATTATTAGGATTAAACTTACCTTTTTGATTCTTACTCAGCGGACGGGTCGGCAAAATACCTTCATAACCAATGATGTCTTTCATGATCTCATGGACTACAGGAGCCGCTGTGTTACCGCCAAAAACCTTGCCTGCGGGTTGATCAAAGACGACAAGTACGACATATTTAGGCGCATTACCCGGTAGATAACCCACAAAACTAGTCACCCGCGCGCCCGGCACATAGCCTCCACTCTGGCTAACTTTTTGGGCGGTGCCAGTTTTGCCACCTAGCCAATAACCAGGAATTTGGGCGGCCTTACCCGAACCACCTTCAACGACCGCGATCAGCATTTGTCGCACTTGCCGGGTGGTTTCCTCAGAAAAAATCCGGCGGGGCGGACGATGGGTGATTGGCACTAAAACATGGCCTTGGCTGTCGGTCAGGGCTTCAGCAAGATAGGGCGTGACGAGGTTGCCGCCATTGGCAATTGCCGCATGGAAACGCAATAGTTGTAACGGTGTCATCGTGATGCCCTGCCCAAAAGCTGGGGTCGCCGCTTCGATGGGGTACCGAATGAAATTTTTGCGACTTTTGAATATGCCAGCCCCTTCACCGAACATATCTACGCCACTTTGTTTACCAATACCGATATCGCGTAAACGGTCATAATAATCGCCAGGATTGAGCTTACGCATCAGCTTGACCATGCCGATATTATTAGAAAATTGCAATACTTGGGTTACCGTCATCAGACCCCGTGCCCGATTATCAAAGTTATGAATTGTCCGTTGCGACAAGGTCAATGAACCCGTATCCACAATCGTATCCGTAGCCTTGACCTTACCGCTTTCGATACCGATGGCGATATTGACGGGCTTAAAAGTCGATCCAGGTTCATAAATATCGGTGATCGCCCAGGGCCGAAAAAGTTTGGGATCAACGCGACCCATCTGATTATTGTCATAGGTCGGTGCCACAGCCAGTGCCCGAATCGCCCCCGTGGCGGCTTCCATGACCATCGCCGTACCGCGCTGAGCCCGATAAGCCGCCATGCCTTTGGTTAGGGCAAGAGCCGCACTATGCTGAAACCGCGTATCCAAAGCCAGCTGTAGGGTCTGTTGGGAAGTCGTCGGCATAAAGGGCATGGGCGCACTAGCCGCACGAATTTGTTTAGGCCCATAGGCTTGGGCTGATAGGGTATCTGTAGGCGGTAAATTTAATATTTTTTCGTAGGATTGCTCTAGTCCAGCCAGACCACATTGCTCAAGTTCGGTACAGCGGCTGGTTTGACTAGGCTCCTTTGGCTTGTTGTAGGCCACAAACCCAAGAATTGCGGCATTTTCTGCACCCAAAGCATAGGTACGCTTGCGGTGGGCTTCTTTTTCTAGACCAGGGATTTCGGTTTGGAGGTTTTTGGGTAAGGCTTCGAGATTCTGGGTGCGGAAGGCCGTGAGTTGCTCAGGGTCACTAACTACAGTGCGCGGGATACGTAAGCGGGTAAGACGTTCATAGGTTGCAGCATCTAGTTTTTTGGCTAGCACCGTCGTTGTATGTCGGCTATCGGCTAGTTGATCCATGAGCTGAGCAGGTGTTTTCTGGAGTAGTGGTGCGAGTAATTGGGCACTCAGGTCTAGTTGTTGTCGCACAAGTTGGGTCAGTAGAGTTGCATCAGCTCCCTGATTTTGTTGTTTTGCCTGTGCCGCAAATTGTAGGGGATGAATATAGAGCTTATAGATGACCTGATCTGTGGCCAGGATCGTTTGTTGCCGATCGGTAATGGTCAACCTTGGCACAAAGGCATCTAAATGCCGGGTTTGTTGTTGCTGTGCCATTTTGATGACCCGTAGGTCTTGGCTCCAAAACCAAAATCGCCCCCCCACAATCACCAAGCCACCCGCCAAAATCGCCCATAGCCACTGTGACCGCGATTTAAGCGGTTGCGTCTCTGGCTTAAAAGACACTGCCATATCAGTAAGCCAAAGGAGGAGATTGGGGTAAGGGCAAAGGCGGGGCTGGCGCTGGTGTGACAACTTCAGCAGGTGATGAGGTCAAGACCAAAAATTGATCAGGACGGGGCACGACCAAAGTCGGATGACTACCTTGCGTGAGTTGCGCTTCCAAAATAGCGGTAGTGTGTTCCAAATCGCGCCGCTGCTGGGTCAATTGCTGTAACTGCTGATAGCCTAGCGCCCAGTCTTGCTGAGTCTTGACTGTCCACCAATAGCCCAAACTCAGGCAGCCTATGCCACCGAGTACGATGACCAACAAGATAGCGCGTGCCTGAGTGAGCAAAGCTAAAGGTAAAGGAATGACAGGCGTAGATCTAACAGGGACTCTAACACGACGTTGAATAAGGGTATTATCTAACTGCTGCATGGGTAACCTCCAGACGACGGGCATAACGTAATTTGGCAGAACGGGCGCGCGGATTGCGTTTTTGTTCAGCAAGGCTAGGAATAATTGGTTTAGGGGTTAAAATTTTGAGTCCAGACTGCTCGCGAAAAGCCCATTTAACACGGCGGTCTTCGAGGGAATGAAAGCTGATAATTGCCAATACCCCGCCGACGGCAAGCCAGGTTGGCGCCTTGAGTAAAAAACGATCCAGACAGCCAAGTTCATCATTGACGGCGATGCGTAAGCCCTGAAAAACACGGGTTGCTGGATGAATCCGTTGTCCGTAACCAATCGTTTTGGTAATGGCCTCAGCCAGCTCTGTAGTAGTAGTAAAAGGCTGCTTGACCCTGCGTTCGACTAAGGCATGGGCAATACGCCGCGAGTGACGTTCCTCACCATATTCATGAAAAATTCGAGCCAGTTCTTTTTCTGGGGCGTAGTTGATCAAGTCAGCCGCCGTCATACTACCTGTGCCCAAACGCATATCTAAAGGCGAGGTAAACCGCCAGCTCAAGCCTCGTTCTGGGTTGTCTAATTGCCAAGAACTCATCCCCAAGTCAGCTAATATCCCCTGAAATCCTATAAATTCTGCACCTAGTACAGTACGAGGTTCAAAATCAGCAAAGTTAGTTTCTATGCCCTGGATGCGTGTACCGTATTCAGCTAAATTTTCTAGGCTTAAGCGTAGGGTTTGCGGGTCTTGATCTAAGGCGACCAGCTCAGTTCCCGCCGTTGCTAAAATTGCCCGACTATGTCCACCCAAGCCAACTGTGGCATCTAAGTAGATTCCCCCAGCCTCCGGTGCGAGGGCAGTGATCGTTTCATCTAATAAGACAGGTTCGTGGGACAACACTACTAATAGTAAACCGTGCTAAAGGAAGTCTCATTTAGCGTAGAAAATTGTGGCATTCCTGTCAAGAACTTTTTATAAATTACTGATTTGCTAACCGCTAAACTGATATTTTGAAGCACTTTTACATTTCTAAGCTCCAAAATAAGCTCGGATCATGCTATTACCTGCTTTAATTACCCTACGCAGATGAACAGGAACTCTCGTGCGCTTTGCCGCTGTGTCCCTGACCCGGAGCAAATTAAGCAACTTATATATGTCCACACCAAGGTCTCGCTAGACCTGAGCGAAGCGGTTATCGTCCTGCAAGGCCTTATTGACAGTATTCTTACGGACGATACCAAAACAACGAACTTATGCAGTACTAGTACAAATTTTTGGGGAATGAGCCACAATAAGCAGAGTACTGGCTCTTTTACGGAATATTAAAGGATGCCTTATCAGAGCAAGACCACTATCTTCTTAATTGTGCACCGCCAGCTTGTATCAACCAGAAAAACTTGGGTCTGCGGATTGTTGCCAGAAGACTTTATGAACGATTTCGGTGACCTGCTCGACCTGACTATCGGTCATCTCCGGAAAAATTGGGAGCGACAGGACTTCTGCTGCCGCCCGTTCTGTCTCGGGTAGACTTCCTAGGTGATAGCCCAAGGCGCGATAAGCGCGCTGGCGGTGGATCGGGATTGGGTAATAAATACCGCTGCCTACCCCTAAAGCTCTTAATTGAGCTGCAACATCATCGCGTTGGGCAACCCGCAGGGTGTATTGATGATAGGTGTGGTTGGAGTAGGGTGCGCAGTAAGGTGTGATCACCGGCAAATCAGCAAAACTTGCATTGTAGTAGGCGGCAATCGCGGCGCGGCGACCATTCCACTGAGCTAGATGGGGTAATTTGATCCGTAAAACTGCAGCTTGTAACTCATCTAAGCGGGAGGTGTAACCAACTTCTTCATGGGCATAACGGTCTTTGCGTGAACCATGAACCCGCAATTGGCAAATACGTTCACGCAAACCGAGCGAGGAGGTGACAACCATGCCACCATCGCCAAAGGCGCCAAGGTTTTTGGTCGGATAAAAACTTAAACATCCTGCCAAACCAAAACTTCCCACGGCTTGACCTTCGTAGGTAGTGCCAATGGCTTGAGCACAGTCTTCAATAATCGCCACATGTTCGCGCTGACCCAAGGCTACCAAAGCGCCCATGTCTGCTGCCTGACCAAATAAATGTACCGGGAGAATAGCCCGAGTTTTAGGGGTAATCTTCTCGACTACGGAAGCCATATCTAAATTGAAAGTGCGCGGATCGATATCAGCAAAAACTGGCGTTGCACCACAATAAGAGATCGCTTCAGCTGTCGCAATAAAACTAAAGGAGGCGGTAATGACTTCGTCCCCCGAGCCAATGCCGCACGCTCTGAGGGCGAGATGTAGCGCATCAGTGCCAGAAGCGACGCCAATACCATAGGCAGTCTGGGTCTGCTGGGCGATTTCTGCCTCTAGCTGACTGCCTTGTTTACCCAAAATAAACCAACCACTAGTCAAAATCTCGGCAAACGCCCGTTCGATTTCCGGTTGTAATTGAGCGGTTTGTTGTTTGAGGTCAAGAATGGGAATCAAGGAATCCGTCTCGTCAAATGAATATGAGGTTATTTCGGATGGTATCACGGAGAGCCACTTCCTGTCGCATCTTAATATCTAAAAAAATGATGACTTGACCGCAGGGGCAAAAACACCCTAGGATCAAAGGATGCCCCTGTAGCACAGCGGTAGTGCGTTCCACTCGTAATGGAAAGGTCATCAGTTCAATTCTGATCAGGGGCTAATCTCTAAAACCCGCTACCAGAGCGGGTTTTATTATGAGAACATATGAAAATAAGGGTACTACATCGTGTAACTCAACCCCCCATTGAAGATATTTTTAGGTCATTTTTGGGCACTTTATCCTCGTTTTGTGTATCATTTGAGTATCACGCTAAGGCTTGAAATTGGCTACCATAGCCATAAGTCAACTGTTTGAGTATCAAACATGGATCTTGATACACAAAAAAAAGCTTCTAAAGGAACGGTCACAGTCGAAGAGTTTCGGGGGCGACTAAGGCTGCGCTGGCGTTACCTGACCAAGCAATATACCCTGGCGATTGGTCTACCCAACTCCCCTATCAATCAGAAAGCCGCTCAGCAAAAGGCAAATCGGATTGAACTGGATCTAGCCTCAGATAACTTTGACCCTACCTTAAAGAAGTACAAGCCTAAACTCGATACTCAAAATACTCAAATTTCTGTAGTTGCACTCTTCCAGCAATTTATGGAACATAAGAGCAAAATAGTTTCCCCAAAAACCATCAAACAGGAGTATAATGCCACACTAGGCTACCTTGAGCGTTTCTTTGAAGGCCGGGCAGCAAGCCGGGTTGGGGTGGCTGAAGCCCAAAAATTTACCCAATGGTTTAAAGACCAAAAACTACAAGCAGACACGATTCGCATCCGCCAGATCCTTATTAAGGGTGCTTGGGTCTGGGCGATTAAAGCTGGTCATTTAAAGGAAAATCCCTGGACGGACATTCATATCAAGTCCTCCGTTAAGCAACCTCCTAAACCGTTTACTAAAGATGAGATTGAAGCCATTATCCTCGCCTTCAGAAAACACCCTTACCATTCTCCCTATGCGGATTATGTAGCTTTTTTATTTGGAACCGGATGCCGGACTTCAGAATGTATTGGTCTGCAATGGAAGCATATCAGTGCCGATTGCACAACGATTTGGATTGGGGAGACGCTCACGGCGGGAGTGCGTCAAGGGACGAAGACAGGTAAGACCCGAACTTTAACATTACCTCCGCGATTACAGCAACTTCTTCAAAACCGTAGACCCCTTCCAGTAAATCTAGATCAACTAGTATTTCTGAGTCCTCAAGGCAAGCCGATTAGTGCCCATAATTTCCGCTCTCGACCCTGGAAAAGCATTTTGCAGTCTCTCAAAATTGACTACCGGAAACCGTACACAACCCGCGCTACGCTAATTTCCCATGCTTTAGAACTAGGCATGAACCCTGTGATGGTTGCCCAACTTACAGGTCATGATGTGCAGACCCTCTACCAGAACTATGCCGGAAGTGTGAACAGTCGCCCCAGACTGCCAGAGTTTTAAAGGGATGCTCATTATGCAATGTCTATTGAGCTCTTTTGCTGCGATTTGAAGGGAGAGATTTTAAATATATTTCTATGGCTCGTTGATGTGCCTGGGGAGCATTCCGGTTAACCACCCAATCACAGACTAGTTCTATGTTGTAGAGGGTAACTCTGGGATTGACAAGGGTATAATGTGCTCCCTCAATCATGTCCACCCGCCACCGCTTGAGACAGGATGCAGACACGCCAAGTTGAGCTGCCATATCTTCAGTGCGGGCAAAAGTAGGTTTCATGGACTTGCCCTCCTGCCCTTGTGCCAGGGTGGGCGACTGACCTGCCGCTGACTGCGTAAGCTGGTAAATACCTCTTGAATCGGTTGAATACTCTCTAAAGCTGCTTGCAGTTCACTAGATAAATGACGGGTACATAACCAAGTCACGAGCCGTTCTGAAGCATTGCCATAGCGATACCGACTCTGCCAATAATAGACCATCGCTTCTTCATTGATGGGAAGGGGTGGGAGGACGGGAGTGACATCAAAGTAGACTTGAGCTGCTCGGGCAAGAGCTTTTTGGAAAGCGGGATGGTCACGGGTCAAAGGTTGCTGTTGCTGTAATTGGGGTAGGACTTGACTACTAAACCAAGCCATCGCGCGGGTGATGGAACCTGCTCTACCCCGCGACCCACCAGCTAACCGTTGCACTTCCCGAGCCGTAGGTAAGACCCAGTGTTCGATGAAGTAGTCGAGGATGACTGCTCCATGTTTCTCCCAAGCTGCCAGCAGACGTACCGCATTCGCTTTATTTCTCATGGGTAAACTCACACTAAACAGTTCTTCGATAGACCCCAACACCTGGACATAGCGGTTGTAGGGAGCAGGGACAGGGTCAGCCCGGTATAAAATGACCTGTAATTTGTGTTTACTACGCGCGGGACGAGGACGATTAAGGGCTTGGAGTAAGGCCGCAGTGCGTTCCTGGTAAATCAGGTCATCAAGTAGAGCATCCTGACAGGCTTCGACAAGTTGGTATTCCTGAGGGCCATAGCTGTGAATACGGTAGGGTTGTGTCTGGGCTTGGGAGAGTGAGCGTTTTTTCACTGCTAGGTAGCGTTCCAGCATTCGAGCTAACCGCTCCAAATGACCAATATTTGGGGTATACCCTCCTGCTAGAACAAGCGTCTTAGCCGTTTTCATTAGGGGGTCATCAAAGGCACGGTCATGATAGCCAAACCACCCGGCTCGATGGGATTTACCATCCGCACCGCGCACCTGAATTAGATTTGGTAATGGTTGACTCTGCTTCTCCAGATAATCCACACCCGCCTTATGGGTAATCAGTAAAACAGGTTGCTGTTGACCTAAGACCTCAAGAGCTGGGATTATGCATTTTAATTGTTCCTCACTGGCTTTACCCATGGGCGCACTAAGAATCTGGAATATTTCCACATTGAGAGCGGCATCATAGCGTTGAATCTGAATATCCGGTAAAAAAGCCTGTAGTAAAGTCTCGTTAGGCGTGGCATCCAGATTCAAGACACGACATTTAGTCAATAGGTCAATCAAATGATGATAGGGACGGTACAGATGTATAGCAATGGCATCTGACTTAGTTGCTTCAAATGTCAAATTACTACCCGCTAACCCCTGATCAATAGCCTGATATAGTTCCTCCAATAGGGCATCCGTCGCCCGTAAGGGAAGGGTATCAAAGGCTAAATCCTGCTCTTCCCCATAACTTTCTTGATGGAGAAATAACCCCTGGGAGCCTCGGGCATAGCGGGGTCGCTCCCAAGGATAATGGGAAGCCGCCACCAGTTCCAATTTGTCCATGTCCCAACGCAGGGGTTTAAGAGGTAAGTGTTCTAAAGCTACTAACCAAGCCTTAATACGCTCCCTGTCCATCCAAGCGGTAACCTGTTTACCTTGCTGACTTAACTCCTCAGGGGTAGCCTGTCTAAAGCGCATCCGAGCAGTTTCTAGTTCTCCTATTACCGCGAGTAACTGCTTCAGAATATCTGTAGTATAAAGTTCATCCCAGAGCCTAAGTTCAATCCCCGTGCGGAGATTCTGCAAAAGTTGGGGTAAATGCTGACCAATTTCTACTGCTTCGTAGAGGTGATGGGGTAAACCCTCATCAATCACCACCTGGGTAAATTGTCCTAATTCATTACTAGCATTGAGTACCGCATCAGCTGTAGCTAGTACCACTGGAGCTAAATGAGCGGCCTTGATAGAGTCCAAGAATCCACAGCGTCCCTCCTGTCCCCAAAAACAATGACTACAAGCTAAAGCACTGGGACTATGACGTTGTGTCCCAACCAAGGACACGGGTTGATGGTGAGCACAGACGAGGGAATCACCCCCCATCTGTTCACGGTTAGTAAGTTCTGGGTTAGGGACTTCCCGTCCCGTGCGTAGGGCTAACCAATTGGGTAAAGTCCCACCATTTAATAAGAGCAACCGATTCTGGAACTGAGCGAGGGCTTCCCGATTCGGGAATAGGACTAATAAAGACCCACCCAAAGTGTCTTGGTAAAGCTGAGTTAAGGCATCCCGCTTTTTGCGTAAGTGCTCCAGCCGCGCGTAATCTTGTGCTGAAGACTGGCTAGTTTCTAACGCTAGAATCTCCTGTTGTAACTGATTAGCTAAATCAGCCTGAGCTGACCCCTGCCATATCTGCATCCGCTCAGATAAAACCCGAGCTAAGGCTTCAGTCTTACCCACTCCCGGCGTACTTGCAATCACCCGCCTCGGCAAATAATTAGGTTGTGCTAGTCCAGCCATGAACCACTCCTCAATCGCCTGTTGGGTAGACCGATACACCTCATCCACACTGGGTAAAGCTGACATCGCCTCTGTCCAGGGCGCACTAGGTCGCTGCCACCAGCGGCGAATCATCAAAGCTGATGAGGGCGAGAGTAACTGTGCAAAGACCGCAGCTGGGTCTTGACCCTGACTAATCAGTTCACCCAACAAATCATCTAACCCATACTTAGGTTGCTGTAACTGTGGCAATGAGTTTAATATTGCCCAATTAGCTTGTAAGGGCACCACCCGACCTGCTAACTCCATCATCACTGCCTGACCTAAACGCAGTAATGCCGCCCGTACTTCAGGCTTGGTCATGATATCCGAGTCAAAGGCTCAAACGAGATGGGTACAGTGTTGGATGATGGGGTGTAGTTGGGGATGAAGTTTGCCATCTTGCCCTAGCCAACCATCCACCCCCGGCAAGCCCACAAACACTACCGGCAATTCTCCCAAGTGCGTAATATTCTGAGCTGGAGATTCTGTCGTATCCTCTCCCTCTGTAATTACTAAGAGGTAAGGTGTTTGACTAGCCCATAGCTTCTGTAAGCGTTCCCGTGAGACTTTGGGTAGATAGGGATGTAAAGGTACACCCTTAGGTTGTAAATACTTGAGTAGTTTAGTTGTTTCTCCTTTAACCTTGACCTTCACAGGCACTTCTGGATTAGACCGTATCCCCATTAACTTTCCCTGCAAATCAAAAATCCCCAGCACCCGACCTACAGGTATCCTCAACTGCCACCGATAACCAAGAACTCCTAGATTCTGCCGGAATAAGCCACTTTGTAGGATTAGACCATCAGAATAAACCCCATTGCGCCACTGCTGATGTACATGATTTTCTAGTTGTCGTTTCTCCTCTTCTCCTAGGTAGCGACAATAGGAGCTATCCCAAATCCCCGCTTGCGTTAACTTCTGGGGAAACCGTCCCTGCAAAATACAAGAGGCATGATCCCAAACCAAGCGCGGCAAGGATATGCCAGGCCGCGGCACCCTAAGCTGATCCTTAGTCTGATTGTTATGGGTGTAGGACTGCTCGTGATCTTCTGGCACAAACATGCAGCCTAAACCATCCTGTAAATCTTTGATATAGCGATAGCCAAGAATCTGCGTGTTCCGATTGGCACGTAGACAAAGAATTAATCCTGTATCTGTTACCTTGCAGCCCTTTTTTTTCTCTGTACAGATAGGACAGGGATGCTGCTTCCTAGAACGATAACCATTAGTTAAGCTAGGCGGGAAAGAGGTCATGGAGATTCCCCAACAGGAAAGATCTATGTGGAAGTTGGCGTAAGATAGGGTCAATTCCAGCTATGACCGCTACCTTATCCAGATGCTATACTTCCGGGTATCCCCTGAGGCAAGTGGACTCTTTCATCGGCTGTAATACTGTCCAGACAGGCATTAAAGACTTCGGGGTAGTAGGTTAACTTCCGGGTACCCTAAGGTTAATTTGCTAAATTCATGAGGATATCATGACAAAATACTCTTTTGGGTCAATATCTCAGAACCGTGTCAAACGGGTTTTGGACGTGCTGCTCGTTTTAGCTAATGAAAGTGAGGCTGGAGATTTGCACGACTTGTGTGGCAAAGAACTGGAGCTAGTCAAGGAACCCTGTCAGAAAAAACTGCGGATTAAAACCAATTTAGATTTTCTTGCTAGACTGACCCATCATCATGAAAACTCAGCTCATGCGCGGCAGGCTAAGCTGCTAACAAAAGGGCAAATTAGGGAAGCTTTGTATCACCTTGATGTCACCCTGGGTATGTTAGAAGATAACCGCATGAAAGAGCAGGGTAATAAAGTCTGGCTTTTTACTATTAAACTTGAGCATTCTTATCGGGATAAACAGGCTAATTTGAATACTATTGAGTCGCGATGGCCTCAACCTTCTAGTAAGTCTGCTCAGTTAGCAACACCAGAGCACAATAATAAAGCCGATCAGGAAATAACTAATCCTAATCTTCACCTTAGTGCCATCCAGGCTGTACTTACAATCTTGACTGAACCGCCGAGCACAGAAACATTCAATGTCCGGTATATCTATACCTCTGAAGAGTTGATCACTCTTTGGGAACTTGACCAATCGGCTTATGGGCAAGCTTCGATTCCTCTACCTGTTTTCTATAGTTGGTGGGAAGCTTTTGAGTGTGGATTGAAAGTACTTTTTATGGGAGAACAGATAATTGGTGCCTGTGGGATTTGGCCTTTATCTGAAGCAGATTCTACTAAATTGCATAGGGGAGAAATCAAAGAAGTAGACCTCAGACCCCGGACGCTCCAGTCTTGTCGTGATAGCCCGGCACAAATTTGGTATATTTCTGGGATTTTACTCCGGGAAGATTTCCGTAGTGTCAAATTAAATCCTATCCATTTCTTACTTTCTGCGGGAATTAACCTCTGGCTAGAAAGTCTCTATGTAGGTTATCCCG
Organism: Gloeobacterales cyanobacterium; assembly: GCA_038226175.1. GTDB lineage: Bacteria > Cyanobacteriota > Cyanobacteriia > Gloeobacterales > Anthocerotibacteraceae > JBBRQP01. The sequence continues at coordinate 26,759 of JBBRQP010000019.1, read as the reverse complement.
TAAAAATTCTGGCTCTAGCCTCTTCTGCTGAAGGGGAAGCGATGCTTGGGCGGTTCTCATTTATTCGTATCTGTGAAGCTGAATCAATGGCAGATACCTGCCCACTATATTGTTTACGGGCTAATTCACGGTCAGACTTACTCTCGATTTTTAAGAAGAGGCACCTATGCTAGAGAGGAATTTAGATAAAGTACAACTAATGCAAACCAGGGAGATTATTGAATTTATCCCCTTACTCAAAGAATTAGAATTTGGTGATAAATTTAGTCTATCGATGCTTCATTGGTGTGGCATTGGTGCGCGTGAGTATCCGTTGAAGTTTTGGGAAGTATATATTGCTAAGGTTGATGAGCAAACAGTCGGTGTAATTGGCCTCTATCAACAAATGGAAACTAATACTGAATCAGTTTGGGTGGGCTGGTTTGGCGTACGTCCCCAGTTCCGTCGTCAAGGAATTGGCACAGTAATCATCAATCAACTTAAACAACTAGCAGTCAACTTTAAATTTAAGGAACTTCTAGTATTTACAGATCTAGATAATTTAGCCGCAATTTATTTCTATGAGAGAAATGGCTTTGTAAAGGTAGATATCAGTGAAGCTAATACACTTGGTAAGACTCATGAGCCTTCAGATATAGTTTTAAGGTGTAAGTTGTAGGCAACATAAACTCAACAAGAAAAAAATGGCAAAATGGAGATCACCCTGACCAGCTGCTTACAAAACTTTTAATGATTAAATTAAAAATTTCTTTGCCAGTAAAAAGGAAGGGTCATAATAACAGAAAGACTACTTGGGACGCAGAACAGATGACAGACCAGACCCTTCTCGCAAAGATTACCCTTGATCCCAAAGTGATGATGGGAAAACCAGTGATTCAAGGAACACGGCTAACGGTAGATTACATCCTTGGTTTAATGGCTCATGGCGCCACAGTGGAAGAAGTCTTGGAGGAGTATAAGGGTCTTACCATCCTTGATATTCAGGCTTGCCTGCTATTTGCCGTAAAATCTTTGGAAAGTACTAGCTTTATGCCGTTAAGCATAGAGTTCCAATAGATGCGTTTTTTAGTAGATGAGTGTACTGGCCCTGGGGTAGCCCACTGGTTACAAGCGCAGACATACCAGGTGTTCTCTGTGTATGAAGAAGCGCGGGGAGCGAGCGATGACGATATCCTGCACAAAGCTTTTGCGGAGAACTGGATAATTATTACCAATGACAAAGACTTTGGTGAAAAAATCTATCGAGAACGCTATCCTCATCGGGGCATCATCTTGCTTCGACTGGAAAACGAACGTGTACCCAACAAAATAGCTGTTTTGCAACGGTTACTGGAAAATTATGGTGCACAACTGGCAGAACAATTTATAGTCGTCACCGAACAACAGATTCGCTTTGCTCGTAGAGCAACCTGATATATTTGACACTCCCTTACAATTCATCATGCTCTAAATTCCTAGCCAGGATATTTAAAGAATTTTCCGATTACTGACAGAGCCGGGCAATCTTACTTAACTAGAAAAAGTGAGGAAATTTGACCAATTGGAAGCGAACTAATCCGTAATTCACGATAGCTATTTTCGATGTTTCAATCCCTGAGAGGGAAGCTGACCAATTGGAAGATCGCTTCATTGCCCAGTGCAGTACTATCTACCAGTTTCAATCCCTGAGAGGGAAGCTGACCAATTGGAAGCCTTGCGCCCGCGCCGTCGCCTGTTCCTCTAGGGCGTTTCAATCCCTGAGAGGGAAGCTGACCAATTGGAAGGGTTATGGTCATGGCGTGCGCGTCCAACTGCTCTGTTTCAATCCCTGAGAGGGAAGCTGACCAATTGGAAGGCTACTGGGTTGAGAAATTGCACGTCCCACTCGTGGTTTCAATCCCTGAGAGGGAAGCTGACCAATTGGAAGGACATCATCAAGCCTTTTTATGAGTATTTCAATCCGTTTCAATCCCTGAGAGGGAAGCTGACCAATTGGAAGCTGGCTTCTGGGTTAACCGAACGGAGGAAATTGTATGTTTCAATCCCTGAGAGGGAAGCTGACCAATTGGAAGCTCGGAGTCCGATGGTGATGGTCTTTTCACCAGGGGAGTTTCAATCCCTGAGAGGGAAGCTGACCAATTGGAAGCGGTTGAATCTTTACCCCCAGATAAACTTACACAGTTTCAATCCCTGAGAGGGAAGCTGACCAATTGGAAGGTGGAGATTTATGAGGCCACAGAAGATTTACCGGAGTTTCAATCCCTGAGAGGGAAGCTGACCAATTGGAAGTAAATATAGACTTCTGGATAGGCGATAAAGGGATGGTTTCAATCCCTGAGAGGGAAGCTGACCAATTGGAAGTGCAGCGGCCTTCCGTGCCACTACTGGGCAGGCCACGTTTCAATCCCTGAGAGGGAAGCTGACCAATTGGAAGCTTCCCATTTGCCCCTATCCGATTTACCACTAGATGTTTCAATCCCTGAGAGGGAAGCTGACCAATTGGAAGTGCGATGGCTTGACGCCCAATTGGGATCGTTTTAGGTGTTTCAATCCCTGAGAGGGAAGCTGACCAATTGGAAGCCATCTTTGCAGTGAGTCGCTTTTCCATCTCCGTCATTGTTTCAATCCCTGAGAGGGAAGCTGACCAATTGGAAGGCCGCTGCCTGAAAGCCTTACTGTATGTGGTTTTCAAGGTGCGTTTGCGTGAATCATAGCATGAAATACCATTCCAGGGATTGCTAGCCCTAAAACTTTTAGAATCAAAGTAGTTGAGAGTCGCTCCAGATAAGTATTTCACGGCTTGCGCGAACCAATTCCTAAGATGTGGAAGCTGGAAAGCTTGCCGTGTAAGCAGTGTAAGCATTTTGGAGTGTAGTGATAAATTCACAGCTATCTTCTCGCGCCACTCAGCAAATAGCGGGTCTTCAAGAGGACTCGGCAGGGGTTTACCCATGATTTCTACTTTCTCTTCACAGCAGAGACATAGGAAATAAAAACGTACTGAGTCGGTTGCTGGGTCAAGCACTTTATCTAGGCGCAGACGCAATTTAACAAAATCCTTCTCCGACAAACGGCATTCAAACAAACTAAATTGCGTCCATTCACCGTAAGACTTAAGTATTTTATGTACTTTAGTCCGCCGCCGATCATCACCGATATCATAGGCCACAGTAATAAACACTAATGATTATCTCATGATCAAAGGAGGATATTTATCCGTCGAACCCAGCGCAAACTTAGCTAATAGTCGTCCCTGCCATTCTGCCGCCTGACGATAATTACACTGTTTCTGTAAAATTGGATGCTTGAAAGTAGTATTCAGCCGTTGTTCAAACTGTTTGAGGAAAATCTTGCGTCCACTATCAGTTAATTTCACCGCCTGACTAATTGGCTCTGTCACAAAATCAGCCGTCGTCAACATCTGGCGATTAAGTAGCGTCAAAACCGTAGCATCCACTACCAAAGGCCGAAACTCCTCCATCATATCGAGAGCAAGATTAGGCCGTCCATACCGTTCACAATGCAAAAAACCTAAGTAGGGATCAAAACCGACAATATTAACGGCACTTTGACAGGTGTGACGCAGTAGAGCATAGCCAAAGCTCAGTAGGGCATTAACCGGATCAGTTGGTGGGCGTCGTACCCGTTGCTTAAAGGCAAAATCTGAATTTCGCAAAAGTTGACTAAAACTTTGAAAATAGATACGACTGCCTAAACCCTCATAGCCCCGTAACTTGTCTACATCCTCTACTGATTCCAAAGCATGGATTGCTTGTGCTATGGCAGTGATGTTTTCCCCCAAGTCAAGGTCATGATCACGCTGCACTCGTTGGAAACTCACCCGATAATTGGCCAATTTTCCTCGGATAAATGCCCGTACCACATGGGCTGTGCGAGCCGGGTCTTGGGATAGTCGCCATTGTGCTGATCGTAAAGGTGAATTCTTACCTAACTCCGGCTCCAGACTACCCAAATAATGTCCCGTCAACGTCAAAAATGTCAGTGGAATCCTACGCTCCAATAATTCTGCTACCAAGCCCGAAGTTACCGTCGCCCTGCCGACCAAGACCACACCCTCGACCCGTAATAGCGGCACATCCAAGACTTTGACCCGTTCAGAGTTGACTCCTATCAGCCGCTCATCCTGTTTTTTGAGAATACTATCTTCACAGGTGACATAAACTGTACCCATCAACGAACCTCCTCTTGGTATTTACGTACTCTTGCTTCTAAAGTCGGTAAACAGGCACTTTGCAAACTACAACCCTCGCAGCGCGGCATCAACGTCGGGAGCGGCTGGACTCCATGTTGTAGTAACTCCCGCACTTGCTGAATAATTTTGATTGTCAACTCACGCAAGGCTTGATCCAAGACAAAAGTCTCTCGTCTCCCAGAAGCAGCATAAAAGATTGCACCAGTTTGCACTCCTACTCCCAGCATTTCTTCTAAACACAGTGCTTGGGCACAAACTTGAATGCGGTCATTCCCCCAGCGTCCCTTCGTTCCGCGCTTGTATTCTACCGGTACCCAACTATTCCCAGTCCGTTCAATGAGGTCAGACTTGCCAATCAGACCATAGTGATAAGAAATCAACTCTACTGTGCGATATTGCTCTACTTCGCCCACACTACAAAAAGCGCCCCCATCAACCCGCTCATGGAGGCTGGTTCCCTCTAAAGTGTAAGTATTTTCCATAAATTCTCCCAAGCAAAACATGCGCCAAGCCCGGTGTGGGCAATAGTCATAATGGTTGAGGGCGGCGATGGGAATTAGCAAGTCATCCATCCCTTTACCCTAACCAGAAGTACACCATTACAACTCTCCAGATAGTGCAGTTATCCAAAGTTAGCTATGATAAATTGAGCTTCGAGGTGTGCGCCACATGTCTCGTATTGATCTTGCTTCCTACCGTGTATTGGTAATCTTCCAAGCCCTCCTCCGCCAGCCACAGAGTCTCCAAGACCTTAATATGCTCTGCTACAGCGATCAATACTTAAATCGTGAATACTCTGACGCTCAACTCATGCGAGACATCAGCTGTCTTAGGCAGTGGGGATGTATTATTCCCAAGGCCAGCCGCCGCTATCAGGGAAAGTATATTTTGTTAGAACATCCCCTAACCCTTCACCTTGCACCAGCCCAGCAAACTGCTCTCCTTGCTGTAGCGCACCAACAGGCTGTAGTCGCCAATTTACTCAGCCAGGCATCTGCCTTACTTCCAGAAAAACTACGGGCTGAATTAATAGAAGTAGCCATTGAAGTGATTCAAGACTACCCCCCTAGCCCTGCTCCAGACCCGGAATTACTCAAAAAACTTGCAGCTGTAATCGACTGTAAGGGCATCATTCGTTTTACCTACACCCGCAATCAATTCCGTAGCCACCTTGCTCAACCACTTCGTATCGAGCAGGAAGAAGGACGATTTTACCTCTGGGCATTTATGCCGGAGTGGATACTCCCCAAGGCAACCCGCTTTCTCTTGGAATACATAGCTGATGTGCAAACTAATATCAAAGATGCTTCGGTACAAGCGAGGATGCAGTCAACTGAAGCCAAAAAAGAGGTGGTTTATCGGCTATGGCCGCCTCTGGCTACTAAGTATCGCCCCCGCACCCAGGAGACGCTTACCCCTGACCCGGACTATCCTGACGCTATGCGAGTGATGGTTATCACCCGGGACCTATTTCCCCTCAAACAACGGTTACTCAAGTACGGAGCCTGCTGCGAAGTCCTCCAACCCGCTCACTTCCGCAAAGCGCTGCAGCAAGAAGTCCTACAAATGAGCGAACGGTATAAGATGAGCGAAGTTTTAGAGCCGAGCGTCATCACACAGCAATAGCGACTTTACATAAATACGACGGGAGAAACATGGAAAAACACAGCTAATTTTTGGATATGAGTAAGTGTTAACTTTCTTTCTCCAGCAAGCACCGCTGAAATAATTGACTCGGTTTTGAAGACGCTCACTAAGTCTTTCTGGCGTAGCCCATGTTCTTGGATAAGAACCTTTAGCAGCTCAACGCCACAAATATCAGGCATGGGGCAGGATTTTTCCTCATATTCATGGACTAAGGTACCGAGAATATTGAGATAATCACGCTCGTCTGAGGTAAGTTGACCTTGATCAATTAAGGTGTCAATCACTTTTTGGGTGGCTGCCAGTTGTTCCTGAGTCTGAATAGGCCGGGGCTGAAAGGCCAAAACTAGGTCGATATAAGAAGGGTGCTCAAGTAAACCAATCATCATTTTTCCATTGCTCCGTATTGTATTCAGCATGGGTTGTAACATAGCGGATAAATATTTTTTGGAACTCATAGTCTATCAAAACAATGAGTCGAAAATTGTTGCCACCAATATTAAACACAGTTAAATTTCTCACTTGATCTGCTGAAGGAAAAGTTTTTCGTAGTGCAACAAAGTTATTAAACCCAGTAGAGGTAATAATCTTGTACCAAGTGCGTAGACTACTTTGGGCTGTGGGATGGGTTTCCCAAAAAGCTTTCAAGCGGGAGTGACTGATAACGCGCATGTAGCTTCCTCACACATTTTGTAAACGTCATTTTTTATCTCCACAGGCTCCAAGGGTCTTCATCTTAGCAAATTGCGAAGTTTATTGCAAAGGATATCCTTGCATCATAAGCACTCAACTCTTATGGAATCACTCCTAGAACCTGAAGATAAGCGAGCGGCATCTTTATCCCAGACGTCAGTATCTAATTTTGTGGCCTCAGAAGCTACCACTTGCTTGATTTGTGACCGTGGAAAAATCATTCTTGATACTCCTCCATGGGAAAACTTTTTAATGGTCTTGGCAGACCCGCCCTCGCCCAACGATGCGTTGCAAAAGGCTTTGGCTGCCCACGCAGGTCTGCACGTTTGGAAGAGCTAGCTCCTCAGCAAATAATGAGGCAGCGGCATCTTTGTTATCAAATTTTGGTTTTAGGCTGCTCATCAACGAGCGTCTATACTTGCCCATTAAAGCTTTTCTCTCAACTTAACTATTTGGTCAGTTATTCTTTGATAAAAACCTTTAGACTAAGGGAATCTCGGACAGCAGCTTTATGCACATACATTTACTTCCTGTCTACTCTTGTCCCGCTGCCAATTTGCCGCAGGGTGTAACTTTACCTACTGGATGGAGTCATCCAGCTTGGCATCAGGCTGCTACTCTAGAAGCCCTGCGTGATCCGACCGTAGATGTGGTCATCAATACCGCCATGACCGGAGATGGAAAATCTTTAACCATTGTCCTCGAAACCTTTTTTGGTGAGAGATATTATAGTGTGTTGGCGATGTATCCAACCAATGAATTAGCCCGTGACCAGGAAGGGCAGATGCAGCAGTATATAGCTACGTTTAAGCCGCAGGGAAAACCACGTGTCAGTCGTTTGAGTGGGCCGGAGTTAGAGATTTATGCGGAGAACGAAGATTTACGTAAGGCCGCTGCCCTCAATACCCTCTCGCAACAACGGGAGATTTTATTGACTAACCCAGATATATTTCACTATCTCCATCAGGGAGCGTATTTACGCAAAGGGGATAGTCCTGATTTGCTCTGGGGGAGGATGGATAAGGATTTTAATTTATTTGTGTTTGATGAATTTCATATATTTGACGCACCTCAAATCGCTAGTGTGATCAATACGATGCTCCTCATTCGCCATACCAATCAGCCGAAGAAATTTTTGTTTCTCTCAGCTACCCCTGACCAGCCCTTAATTGATTTATTGGAGAAATCAGGTTTTCGTACTAAAGTGATCAATCCTCAGGCTGAGAATAAGTACCAGTTCCCAACAACGGAGCTAGAGCGGCAAACCTTAGCTGACCAGCATTGGCGGCAAGTAGTGCGTGGGATTGATTTGAAGTTTGTGTCGCTGCCCCTTCAGGCTAAGGCGTTAGAAGAGTGGTTACGGGCGCAGGGGGAGATGATTTTGGAGCATTTTATGCAGCAACCTGGTACTAAAGGGGCGATTATTCTCAATTCGATTGCGGCGGTAAAACGGCTTTTGCCCTATTTTCGAGAGCTTTTTCAAGTTAAAGGATTGGTAGTTAGTGAGAACACCGGACTTTCTAGTAAATCAGTTAAAGAAAAGTCACTCCAAGCTGACTTGGTTTTAGGCACCAGTACCATTGATGTCGGGGTAGATTTTAAGATTAATTTGCTGTTATTTGAATCAGCGGATGCGGGTAGTTTTATTCAGCGTTTGGGGCGTTTAGGTCGTCATGATGGCTATACCCGTGATGGACAGTGGATAGCGTTTACTTACTTCACAGCCTATGCTCTGGTACCTAACTTTTTTGCGGAACGTTTATTCCTCGGTTCAGAGGCCCCTCTGATTGAAGAAGGAACCTATGAGCGTCCTTTTTTCCATGAGCAAGTACGCGCTACATATCGTCGGGTGAATGAGTTTGAACAATACTATCAACGGTGGGGTGGCGTGCAATCGCTATATCTCTATCAGCAACTCAATAATAAAACCGTGCGCGAAACCTATGCCGGGAGTCGCGAAGCCTTCAAAGCGTCAGCGGAGGCAGCTTTTAAGACTAACTTAAATGCTATATTTATGCGGCGCAAAGAATGGCAAGGGCAATGGAAAGCTCTTTATGGCGAAAATGCTAAAGGTAATCCGATTGCTGAGGATGCGATTAGTTTTCGCGGGACAAGTCCGCTCTCCTGTGGACTTTACGATTTGACCGAATCCACTCTAGCCGAACGATTTAAGTCCTACGAATTACCGGGTATTCTCAGTAACTTGGAAACAGAAGCGATGACTAAAGCAGAGTTTCTGCGCTTGATTGAAGGTAGCGTAGAGAAAACAGGTCAACCCATCCCCAAAGGTCGTTTCCGTGAAGCCCTAGCCTTTATGAAACTGCGTGGTTATCGAGAAGAACGGTTAGATTGGAAGTTTATTTACTCTGGGGACATCGTTAGTGCAGCCCAAACCTGGAAAGTACAAGTGCTCAAGGGATTCAACGTTTGGCAACCCGGTAATCCTTGGATCACTAACCTCAATGAGCAACTGCAAAAGAAGTTTTTCGTATGCTACCCGGTCTTACGCCCCGCAGCCGAAGTCCGCGCCCAACTCCAATTACCGATGCACTTCCAGCTTTATCCGCTGACGGATAACCCCCACGGTAGCAGCCCCTACAGCATTGCCTTTGGGCAGTCCGCCCTGCTCCTCGATACCCTCGCCTCAAGCAAAACGGAGGGGGATCATGGATATGTTAAGCAAAAGGGTGGGAGGGCCTGAGGCAGCAAGAACAGCGACAGAGATTCGTTATCGCAACTCAATTCCGATGACGCTACTGAACCTCTCTTGCAGTGTGGTGCTACGCAATCAACAAAAGGAGACAACATATGGAAACATATGTTCAGCTGTCCCTCTTTGATGTTCATCTTTACTCGGACAAGCAGGTCACTGCTGAGGGCGAGACGGTGAACATTGAAGAGAGCTTATCAACTCGGTTAGAGTAGCTGATTCAAAGGGAGTGTGCTATTTCGGAAATAGCACACTCCCTTCCTACCTTAGAAATGGAGAGGCATGGATGCAGGGTTTAGGGGAGATTGAACAGGTGGTACGTATTCTACTGGGGATTCTTTCTCCCTCAAGCACCATTACAACAGGAGCTATCCAATGAATGAAGAACAGCAAATGAACCTCGATGATTTATTAGATAGCGAAGACTATGACCTCGATGAGGTTTCTAACCGTGTGGCAGAGGAAACTCCTAAAGAACTGCTGACGCTGAAGTTATTGCGGACAGCCATTGCCAAGGAGAATCCTGGCGATGAAGTGATGGCAGATTTTGCGCAGTATGTGTTGCCCCATCTCCTGAGTATGGGAATTGGAGTAACGGCGAAGGGAGGAGAATTTTTTGAGAACTTAGACCGCCAAGGGAAAAAAGTACGACGGGATAACGCGGCTGACCAGAGCTTGAATACCCATATTTTGAATGGACTTTTCCCAGCTAATTTGATTGAACAACAATTAGAAAAAATGGATACTACGGTTTCTCGCATCATTCGTAAACGCGAGCGCAGGTTATTAGTAGCGGGATTTATCCTCCATGATTTTGAGAAATTTCCCGGCGTTCCCGATCAAGCCCGTAAACTTCCCTTAGCAGAGCAGCGTCTAATTCTTGATACCAAAATAAAAGAATTGGGAATTGATTACTTGATTAATCCCAGTGATCCGACAGAGTATTACCAATACTTAGATGATCTCCTCTGTATCGCTGCTAACGCTCAACGACGTTGGGATACCAATTGGAATTTCTCTACCTATGGCTTAAACCCTAAAATTAGTAATGATCGGGTGCTTCGTACACTCTGTGAGTTAGCTTGTCTTGCTGACTCCCTCTCCTCAATCATTAAACATCCTCAGGATGTTGAGAAAGAGCGTCTTAAGGAACTCCTTCACGGTCTGAGTGATGGACAGTTAGTATTTACCTATCATGCCATCTCCGAAAATCGTGGAGTTTTAACAAACGTAGTAAATAATGCTGTGATGGAGGCTCACACTGCACTCAATACAGCGCAAGATGAATACTATAAACCTCTACTTTATTTACCCACGGGGGTGATTTATTTGGCTACTAGAAATGCGCCATCTGTAGTTATTTCCGATGTCCCTGAGCGAATCATTGAGAACATCAAGCAACTTTGCGCTCAAGAATTGACTAGTAAACAAACAGGCTTTGGACGTGATGGTAAAGGCATGAAATATGCTGATTACTACACTTTATTTTTTAGTGATCTTGCGTTGATGCAGGTTGGGCTAAGTGCAACTTTGCGTATTCTCAATCCACAAAAATCTTCTGTTGCCAAAAGTCGTAGTGATAATCTGATTCGCTTTCAAGAGCGGGGGGTGTTACCTGGAAATTTAGATTTTAGCTTTGAAGATGATCTACGCATTGACCAACTTGCAGAGTTTGGTGATCTCAGCACTCGCAAAATCTGGGGCGAGAAAGTACTTAAAATTCAAGAAGCACGCAAAAAAGATAAACACTTACCTGAGATTCCTAACCTAGATGTGGTTCAAGCGGTCATGGAGCATTGGGCGTTGACGGAATATATTCCAGCGGTGCGCGCGATTCAACGTATCAATGAAAGCCTTAAGGAAAATAACCTCACGGGCAATACCGGTGGTGTTCCCTATGAATGGTATTTCTTAGCTGCCAAATATCTCTCCTCACATCCAGGCGTAGAGGATATTCGTGAGATCGGTATGGCTCTGGCTAATTTTATCGCTCGTTTAATTGAGCCAATTGTAACTGCGTATCCCCTAGCCGATGGCTGGGATGATCTACGTGCGTGGTCAAAGACGGTAATCATGCTGCCAAGTCATCGCACTGTAGCTCCTAGTCAACCCTTTTTACAGGAAATATCTAACTATATATTTGCCAAAAAATCCGGTCGGGGTAGGCAGTTGGTCTGTTCTATTTCTCACTCGGCTTATACAGTTACAGAACAAATGGAATCAGCGGTACTATTTGCCCCACAGGTCTATACCAATAAACAAATGCTAGGTGGGTCTAATGCCAAACGTAATATCTCTAGCATTGCGGGTCTGGAAATGATGCTAAGACAAATTTTGATGAACCAAACCAAAGCTGTAGGTAAATCCTTTGAGGATAGTAAATATCGCTATCTCTACTTTTACCCTACCTACTACTGCACCCCAGAAACCAATAGCTTTTTACAATTAGCCTATGCCAATGTTGCTCAGACACGCTTTGATACCAGTCTAAAAAAACATTTTATCCCAGAGAATCTACAGGCTGATTTTAGTCAAGCTAACTATCAAAAGGTAGGAGCTTTTCTCATTGATGAAAATCTGGCACAACGGCGTGAATTACTTCATACTGACCCCAACTATCGCCGAGATTCTGCCTTTAAGCTATCCTATCCCAACGATAAACCATTGACTTTTTACTTCATGGCTTTACCTCCAGACTATAAAAAAAGTAAAAAGGACGATAAGCCGTCAGATACTTCGTCTTGGGTTATGCCCAGTTGGTTAGCCTTTGCTTTTCCGATGATCTTAGATGTGAAAACCGTGGTTTCTGAATCACCTATTCCACCTTTTACCAATGGAGCCGAATTTGAAGAAACGGTATTTCTCGATGGTGCGCCCCCGGCGATTCGGACATTGGTGGGTAAGGAACGATTTCGGTTAAATCAGATTTTGCAGCCTTGGTTTGCAGAAGACCTGACCCTTCGTGCTGCACTGCTCAATGCCCTTACAGCAGCCTTCTACATTCACCTGGATGTGTATGCGCGTCAAGGTAAGAGTGGTTACGACCCCAACTGGGGAAGGTTAGCAACAATTGCCACACAATTAGATACAACCCCGTTGGCGGTTTTTAGTCTACTCAACCAATGGGCACGAAAAAATGATGTTCCCGGCATCAAACGCATTCAACTTTACCTCACATCCCTTTACCCCTGTTTTGACCCCCATGTCCATGTTGATCCCATTACCAAGGAGTTAATTGTGTCCGAAACATCTCCCCTGCATCCAGCCCGTACTTTAACTACGCTGTATCGCAAATTCTATCGAGCGAATAAGCGATACAATCCCAAAGCCAATGCCGTCCTCAAACCAATTGATGAAGCGGCTGATATTATATTGAAAATTGATCCCTACGGTCAAGGAATTGCTCTAGTCGATACGGTTGCCGCTCGCGTATTTAAGTTAATGGAAAGAATTCATAATGGTACAGCGGAGGGTCGAGTTCCGATGGTTCAATTTGAAAAAGACGGCAAAATAAAATGGAAACCAGTATTGACTCGTGAAGAAGAGCGAGCGGCTATTGGTGAATTTGCTCGATATTTTGTAGAAGATGTTTTTGAGAAGATTTTTGCTGGGGATCGCGCTCGATTAGCAGGTCGTCAATTGGGCTATCTACGGGATACCTGCGAATACCTCTATCGCCTGGATCAAGATGCCGAAAACCAAGCCAGTAAAGATATATCAAACAATGATGAAGACGATGAAAATGTTGAATCAGAAACCAACTAACACAAGGAGAACGACATGACATTCCTCAAGACCCTGAATACCGAACAACAGCAAAAGTTTTTTCATACGGAAATCCCCTACAAACCGATGGGAAAGTATGTACATTTTTTAACCGTCCGCATCACCGAATCTTATCCTCTATTCCAAACGGATGGTGAACTGAATAAAGCGCGGGTCAGAGCTGGAATCAAACCAGAAAATGCTGCGCCTATTAGTCGTTTGACGATGTTTAAGCGCAAGCAATCTACTCCTGAACGGTTAGTAGGTCGGGAACTTATGCGTTCCTATGGCATCATCACCGCCGAAGAATGCGAATATAATGTTAACTTCGGCAAAAATAATCCTGATTGCATTATCTATGGTTTTGCCATTGGTGATGCAGGGTCAGAAAAGTCCAAGGTGATGGTTGATACTGCTTTTTCCATCAAGTCCTTTGATACTTCCCACGAAACCTTTACCCTCAATGCGCCCTACGAAAATGGCACGATGGCTTCTAAGGGTGAGGGTGGTTCTACCGTAGGAGCAGTGACCAGTCGCATCAACTCCCAAGACCACATCGTTCCTCAAGTATTCTTCCCCAGCATTGTCACCCTCAAAGACCCTACCGAAGCAACTTTCCTGTACGTATTCAACAATTTGCTGCGTACCCGTCATTACGGCGCACAGACTACTCGTACTGGCAAAGTGCGTAATCAACTAGTTGGAGTGATATTTGCAGATGGCGAAATTGTCAGTAACCTGCGTTGGACACAAGCGATTTACGACAGCCTTCAGGGGGATAACAAAATCACCTCCATCGATCCCCTTAATGAAGACGATGTATTGACAGCAGCAACAGCTACCCTGACCACTTTGTTGACCGAGGGCTATGTTGTTTCTACTAATTTCATTGACGCAGATTTCGCACCCTTACTTGAGGAGGTCAAGAAATTGGTCAATGATGCAACTATCATGGAACAACTGCTTAGGCAGGCTGATACGGAGGCTAAAGCCTACGCAGAGAAGCACATCAAAAAACTAGAGAAAACAGAAGATTCAGCCACACCGAGACGTGGACGTGGAAGATAGGAGGTATCATGACTTGGATTCATCATTGTCAGCTCGAATTACATGATAGTCTCTACTTTGCAACAAGGGAGATGGGGCGACTCTACGAAACAGAGGCGGTATTACATAATTACGCGCTCTGTTATGCCTTAGGTTTGGTAGATAGTGAATGCTATCAAACTCAAGTTGCCCTGCAACATAGCTACCGATATTTTTGTGCGGAGCAAGTCCCTCTCTACGAAGAGCATTTGTCTGTATTGAATGAGCGAGGAATTTATGTCACTCCTGCCCATGCATTACATTACACAGCAACACTCAATACATGGAAGTATGCTAGCAATACTTACCATGTGGAGATGGAAAAAACCCAAAAGAATATCCCGAGCTTTGGCAGAGCTAAGGAGATTGCAGCCGAAAGTAGGTTTGAGTTTTTTGTCTTCTCTCCTAAAAAGTTACAGCTTGCACAATGGATACGGTTAGGAAAATGGATGAGTAAGGCTGAACTTTGCGTTATTGCTCGCAAGGAAGTACAACCCAGCCTATCTACGCAGGTATTCGACTATCCTCATCTACTGAACCCTCTGGATGTTATGTTTAGCCACCAAGTTTATAGCTATGATACTATCAATATGTCTCCAGTAAGTTTGATTAAAAACATCCGATTGCAAGGCCACTATTACAGTTATGAAAAACTAAAGATTCCAGTCATGAAATACTACTTTAGAGCACCCTAATGCCCCATAGCTTAACGCTCCATATTATCCCCCAAAGCCCGCTCCCTTCCCAATTTACCGAAGGCCGTCATCTTCACGCCCTTTTTTTGAATCTCGTAAAAACCCTCGACCCCGAACTCTCCGCATTATTTCATAGTAATGTCGGCGCAAAAGCCTTTACCAATAGTGCCCTCCAGACCACCAAACAACTCTCTAGCTACATGCAGGTTAATAAAGTAATTCCTGCTGGTATCCCCTGCTGGTGGCGTCTGTGCCTACTAGATGACCAACTGTTTGCCCGTCTCACTCCCATCTGGCTCCAACTTCCTACCCTCAAAGCAAACTGGTATCTTGGCTCGACCGATCTTACCCTCAGCCACATTTTTAGCACTGCCGCCGCTCCTGACCCATGGGCTAACAGTTATTCCTATCAAACTCTTTATGACACAGCTTCAGCAACCCAACGCGATATTACCTTGACTTTTCACACACCAACTTGTTTTCGTCAAGGTGATCATGACACCGCCTTACCTCTGCCGCGTTCTGTATTTCATACCCCTTGGCGTCGTTGGCAAGAATACGCAAATGTCCCCCTGGCTGAAAATCTACTCGAACAAATCGATGCATATCTTTATCCCACTTCTTTTGATCTCAAAACCGTTGGCATCAAGGGTCACTGGGGTACCTTTGTGGGTAGTCTTGGCACTATACGTTATCGTCTTGCACCATCTTTGACCGAAGAGCAAGTCAAACAAATTAATACACTAACTAACTATCTCTATTTTTGTGGCACAGGTCGTAAAACGACAATGGGCTTTGGACAAGTAGCCCGATCACCATCAAAAAACTCCTCAGGTCTTGTTCCGGCTCCTAAATCTTTGAGAAGTCGCAAGTAGGATTAAATAAGTTAAGCAGCTATATCTCCAAGAACTATACTTTAGGAACTGAGAGAAATTATGGTCTGGAGTTAACCTTAAAGAATTATTACGATTGCTGACAGAGCTGGGAAATCTTATTTAATTAGAAACAGCGGTTGTCATTTGTTTTTGACTAGTACTCGTCTCTACGCATAGTACTTGGTCTAAGCGCTAACTTTTTCCATCCTTAAGCAAATTACTCAAATGAGGTGTTGCTGTGCTGTCTGCCAAGCCAGATATTGCCATGTTTGGTGTATGCCGAGGCAAGTGTCTTTACCGTCTGGTGACTGGTATTGAGTTAGGAATTGATGGCTCCAATATTGCCATCGCCCTCTGTTGTGATGATGGTTTAGTAGACCGCTATTACCTAACCCCACAAGGACTAATTCCCCTGGAAGAATCTGAGCTTGATTGGCCTGAGAACCTTGATCAATTACTACTACCATGCCCTCTATATGTGGAGTGCTTACATACCAGATTAAGTAAGGAAACGAATCAGGTGACATTGGAAGTCTATACGGATGAGTTACGTCTGTGTATAGCGGGAACTTGGCACAGGCAGCTGATTACTAGGTTGGAGACTTACCTCCTAAAAGGAGTCGGTTTGTTCCGACTGAAGATGACTGGTTCTACGGAGGAACAGCAATGACAGAAGTGAAACGGGCATTTTCCAGAGATCAGCTCCTAGAAACAGGCTTTGATTTCTCTGCCTATATCTTCAAACCTTTACCAGAAGGTCAGTGGCTTGCTACTCTAGATGCCAAATGTTGGGGAAACTCGGTAATACTCTGTTACTTCACGGCAGAGAATGGGAATAAATACCGTTTGGGAGCCTTCCGCACGCACAAAGGCCCTGGTGCTGATAAGTGGTATACCCCCCAAGATCCAACCCTTGATCTGAGTAGTTCAGAGATTCAAGCTGGTCAGAAGTTTATTCTCTCAACAACGGCAATACTGACCCGTAAAGGTAATCCTATTTGGAGAAGTGCCGCACTGATTGTACCTGGAGAAGTTTTATGACCCCAAGACCAGGACGTGAGCAAGTTAGTTTTCCCTTACTTTTGCTTGGCTGTGTAGTTAGTGGCATTTTGGTGATGATTTTTGAATTCTGGTTAAGCAGTTTTATCATCCTACCTCAAGGAGCTTGGCAGAGTTTGTGGAGCTATTGGTTCCCAGATTTAACCGTCTCTTGCTTTACCCGTGATTGTGACCGGGACTGGTTAGGCATGGCTCTACTCTATGTCTTTCCAGGAAGTGTGCTTGTGGGGATTATTGGCGGCTTCCTCTCAGGCTTTCCAATACGGGATTATATGCAGCAAGCCCTTGACCGTAGACAAGCAACTGTCCAAGTCCGAGGTTCAAGGCTGGGTTCAGCCGCAGAAGTTAATAAAACCACCAGTGAGGTAGCTAGTCTCACAGCTGTTGCTCCTATCCAAATTGGTGGGGTTTCTTTTCCCAGTCATTTAGAGACTCTGAGCTTGCTTACCTGTGGTTCTCCAGGTACTGGCAAGACTACCAATATCAATCAGATGCTCAGAACTATTCGGCAGCGCAAGGATAATAAGACTATCATCTACGATGCCAATGGCGATTATCTGAAGGCTCATTACCGACCCGGTGATATAGTTTTAGGCTTTTCACCCTGGACTACCCATACTTGGAGTCCTTGGAGTGAATATCCCGATAGATTTGGTTTTGAGAATGTGGCTCAAGTGCTTGTTCCAGAAACAGGTAAGGATACCTTCTGGAGTGATGCAGCTCGAACAATTCTCACCACTTTAATGGAAGTATCTAGCTCCTGGGCTGAGTTACAAAGACTGGTCTACTATGGCGAGATTAAGGAGTTAGTCAAGCTAACCCGAGGCAAAGAGGCTCATCGCCTGCTCACTTCCAAAGAGGCCATGAGTATTTTAACTGGTATGGCCTCCAGACTTTCTTTCTTCCGTTATCTCAAAGATCCGACATCGGAGAATGAATTACAACCCTTCAACTTCCAGCAATGGGCTACAGATAGCGATACAAATGCTTGGGTATTCTTAGTAGTCCCAGATCAATGGAAGAATGTAGCCAAGCCCATCATCACGGTGTACTTTGATGTCATCTGTGGAGCTACCTTCCAACGAGCTGTAGAACCCCTAAGTACTAGTCGTCTCTGGTTAGTAATAGACGAACTGGCTAGTCTGGGTTATCTACCTAGGTTAGAGGATTTCCTATCTCAGGGAAGGAAGTATGGCGGCAGTGCAATTCTGGGCTTCCAACTAATCAGTCAGTTGATAAAAATCTATGAACAGCAGGGAGCTAATTCTATTCTAGGATGTTGTCAATCTAAACTAATCCTGCGTACTGCTGATGGAGAGACCTGTAAGTTTATTGCCGAATTGATTGGACAGCGGGAGTACTACGAATCCAAACGGACTGTGACTAAAGAAACAGGATTAGAAGGTAAGCGCAGTACCAGTGAGAGTTATGAGAAGCGAACAGATTACCTAGTTATGCCCTCAGAAATAAGTACGCTTCCCAGATTCCATGGCATTTTAGTAATGCCCGAGTTGCCTGTTAGCCGGATAGTAACCGACCCTAAAATTGGCAGAGAAGTAGTCATTGTGCTTCCTGAAGCCAGACCCGTGACTTTTAATTTTCCCTTAGATGATAGATATAGCCAAGCAGCCTTACCTCCAGAACAAGACCCAGACATTAATGATGAGAAGGAAGCAGATAACTTACACTCCAATGAACAGGAAAGTGGACGAGTGCGGGAGCGCGACTATACCATGCCAGATATTGGGATGGACTATTGACATGACAGCAACTAATCAATTCACGCAGATTGAGCTATCAGGAAGAGGATGGCGAGTGACCCTAACGGCTCCCTCTGACCCAAAGACAGGTAATTAACAAGCTATGACAATCGGCTCTGCCGCACCACTCCCTAGGGTCGTTTTGTCAAAGCTTGCCAAAGGGCTTTAGCCCTCTGGACACCCAGGTTATAAAAAAAGAGAGCAAAATTACACACACAATTGGAGGAATTCAAGATGGCAATCAAGAAGAAAAATACTTATATGAATGATGGAAGAGATCTGGATCATGGGTTAGACAAGAAGAAACAGGAACATCGAATAAATGTGCGGTTTACTAATGAAGAGTTTGAAGAAATCAAGGTTAAAGCTCAACAGTCAGAAAAATCAATTGGAAAATATTTAAGAGATAGTGGCATTGCTAGAGTTATGAGCAGTACTATTCTGCCAGGGAATCGGGAACGGTGGATGCGGATAGGGAGATTGGGTTCTGAGTTACTCCAGTTAAAACGAGCAATATTTGCTAATAACAAGATTCCCAAAGAGTTTATAGATAAGCTGGATGAGGCAGTCAAGGAGATAAAACTACTGAGGGAACAATTGTAATGATTGGTAATATTAACAATGGGAACGGGTTTAGAGGATGCCTAGACTATGTATTTAGAGATGATAGCGGGGCTGAATTATTGGGCGGGAATATGGTGGGCGAGCACCCCAGAGAACTAGCTCATGAGTTTGGAAAAATCAGAGCTTTACGGGAGGATATAGCTAAACCTGTCTGGCATATAGCTTTATCAGGTGCAGAAGGTGAATTTCTGAGCGAGGAAAAGTGGCGGCAAATAGCAGAGAGATATCTAACAGGGATGAAGGTAGATGTTAATAATCATCAGTACGTAGTGGTTAGACACAAAGATAAAGACCATGACCATGTGCATCTGATTGTTAATCGGATTGGGGTAAACGGAAAGGTGTACCATAATCGGCAAGATAGGTATAAGTCAAAGCAGTTATTGCGGGTGATAGAACGAGAACATGGGTTAGTTCCAATGATTGAGAAATCTAAGGAAAAAACACGGGAACAAGTTCAGGAGCAGACCTATGAAAGGTCAAGGTAAATTAACTGTTGATCCCCTGAGAACATAAGGAGTGTCGGTCAGCCGAACATTCCCAGAGCCGCCTGCTCCGCTTACCTCATCATTGAAGCTCCCCCGATGCTAGACCCCCAGGGGTCGTTACTACCACTAGTCACAAGTCGCAATAACAAACCCGACATCGGTAGGGGATAAGGCAAGTCAGCACAGCAACAGCCTGTCAAGGGGGATACCAAAACACCCTTGACACAACACCGCCGTGCTACCTAAAAACCATCCCCTGCCG
Source organism: Gloeobacterales cyanobacterium (assembly GCA_038226175.1). Lineage (GTDB taxonomy): Bacteria > Cyanobacteriota > Cyanobacteriia > Gloeobacterales > Anthocerotibacteraceae > JBBRQP01. Next base: position 6,906 of record JBBRQP010000019.1, on the reverse strand, counting down.
CCGCCGGAGGATTGTAGGGGGAAGGCTGGATAGAGGCCACTAGCTTTGGGTTGGAGCGGCTGGCTTGTGGGCTAGGAAGGAGCTTCTAACGCTAGCCGGAAAGTTTGTGGGCTAATCCTGCTCTACTGCTTGCTCTGCTTTTAACCGCTCTAAAAATTCCATCAAGGCTTGTCGTGTGACCCCTGCTCGACTTGTACCCATCTGTTCGGCAACTTTTCCTAACTCTTGATATACCGATTCTGGTAAAGCTACCCCCACATCTTTAGACTTTTCTCCCTCTACTAGCGGAGGAAATAAGCGTGTAGCCCTACCAGCTTTAGAAATATTTGGGTTTCCTCCAGGTCTTCCACGTCCCATAAAACACCTCAGATACTCTTTTATTATTACCGTCTATACGCTTAATACAGATGTAAAGTTTGATTGCAGAATGCTTATTATAACTGTCTAGACAGTTATAATGATTACATGAGAGATAGAGATAAGGCACTCACCTAAGAGCCTCGTTAGACCAGCAGTGGTCAGCCGCAAGCGTCCTAGCACCGAGCTAGCGAACGGCTTAACTACCCCTCATAAAAAATGCCTTGGAAGTGCGACAACACCGCCAAGGCTTTAACTTCCCAGCCAGATGAATAGACAGGAGTAACCCGATTATGTCACATCAGTTCTCTGTTTACAGTAAAGCCGCTACCGCCCGTCTGTTGGGTGTGGCTATCGGCTTGGTCAAAAAGTTACAGATTTTTGCTAATGCGGTTTGGGTATACGTCCAAGGCAACCGCCCGACGTTTATCAGTAAAACCCGCTACGAGTTAGACCACATCGAATCACGGAGCGACCGCAGCGCAGACATTGAGATTACCCCAGTAGGAGCCTTCAGTTATACCGCCTATAACCTCAGCAAAGGCAGCTCTTACCGTCTGTGGAGTTTACCCGGTGAAGGTTTGCAGTGTGAGTGCAAAGACTTTGAGCGACAGAAAGAGGCAGGGAAACAGACCGCCACATGTAAGCACCGCCTAGCGGTTAACCAGTGGTTAAACGATACCTTCCCTATCCCAGTTCACGCTTAACACTCACTCGGGGGGATAAATTCCTCCCTTACCCACAGGAAGCAAAACTATGAACGCGACCACCGACCAAGCAGCAGATAAGAAAGCCATCGCCTTTGATAAGTTGACCGCTGGACTAGAAGCCCTACTCACCGACGGCAAATGGCTGGAATACTTCAAATTCCAGGCTAGGTTCCACAGCTACAGCTTTAAGAACTGCATGTTAATTCAAGTCCAGTTCCCAGAAGCTAGCAAGATCGCAGGTTTCAATGTCTGGAAAAAGTTAGGACGCTGTGTAAAGAAAGGGGAGAAGGGAATATACATTTTTGCCCCGATGACCTACAAAAATAAAGAGACCGAGACAGAGACTAAAACGCTGACAGGCTTTAAGCTCGTACCCGTGTTTGATATTTCTCAGACCGAAGGCGAAGACCTGGCGCAATTGCCAATTTCTTCCCTCAATGGTGATGACCAAGGCTTATTTGATAGTCTGGCATCCTTCGCCCGGTCTGAAGGTTGGAGTGTATCACTTGAGGACACCGGAGCAGCTGGCGGATATTGTCGCCCATCCCAAAAGAAGATAGCGATTCACAGCGACAACGATCCCAGGCACCAAGCCAAAACCTTAGCCCATGAAATCGGTCATGCGCTGTTACATAGCCCGGAGGAGTACCGAGAGCATCGGGCAGATTTTGAGCTAGAAGCGGAAAGCATCGCCTTTCTGGTGTTGGCTCATTTTGGTTTAGATTGTGGGGATTACTCGTTTGCCTATATTGCTCACTGGCAGAGTGATAAAAACGCCCTAGAGACGCTGACCAAATGCGGTTCAAGAATACAGAAGACCGCCCGTCAAATCATTGACGGACTAGAAGCCCAGACGAGCCAAGCCCAGAAAGCAGCATAAACCACCACCAGGGGGAGCAATCCCCCCCCCCCCCCCGGAGAAAAAAATGTCTTGCATCAAAAAAATTGAGTACTTAGGCGAGAAAACGCCTAGTCAAAGAAAACTGAAATTGACTTCAAGTGATGGAAAAATCACATATGCAATAGCGTCCCATGAGTCCTATATGCAGTGGGGAAGCGGGGAGCTAAAACTCACCCTGCCTATCGTCGAAGCCCATAACGACTGGCTTCACGGAGGAAAGAAGCTATTTGATTAAAGGACTTACCGGTTATCGGGACATTCCCAGAGCCGCCTGTCCCGCTGACTTTAATATTTGAGCAACCCCCACTTTTTGGGTTTACTACCAGTTAAGTTGGATAAAGTCTATTTTGCTACCCGACAGCAGATAGCATAAAGTCACTGTCCCCACGACCAAGCTCAGGGGAGTCCCTTGGAGCGCCTTGTTAGGTAGCATTGAGCGCACTGACCATGACATAATACCCGTCAGGATCACGGAGTGCGAACTCCTTGGTTCCAGTGCTAGGGTTCAAGTATGGCTCTTTTGCCAGGCTAGTCACGAGATCACGAGCCCTGGGCAGAGCCTGGTCAAAATCATCTACACGAAAGAACAAAAGTAGTCCGTTGCCAGGTTTCGAGTGGTCGGGACTGGTCAAGGTTGGATGCTCATGCTCTCCCCACTGATGGAGACAAAGCAAGATGGTTCCATCAGTGTCCAGAATTTGCCCGAAGTAGTCATGAGCAAGAGACGCTTCGGGTTGACCAAACAGCAACTGATACCACTTGAAACTGCGAGCAACATCAGCAACACCAATAATTATCCAAGAGCGTTTCATCAGCTTCTCCTTCGTTCTAACAAGTGATTAGACTGCACCCAAGTACCCCCACCCGTTGGATAACACCCAATTTGTAAAAATATACGTCATAGGTAATCATGATTAGGCTCCATTGACCGATGTTGGTCAGTAGTAAGGGTTACGCAAGCATGGCTCGACAGCTTAAATAGCAAAGCAATTTGCAGAACAGTTAGGCGATTTCACTGCTGCTTCTCTGTGGTTGGAACCATATAGATAAGCTCCCAAATGTGACCGTCTAAATCTGTAAATCCGTGACCATACATAAAGCCGTGGTCTTGCGGCTCTTTGTGTATGGTGCCGCCTACGCTAACAGCCTTGCGAACGGTATCCTCAACCTCTGCTCTGCTTTCGCATGACAAACCCAAGAGTACCTCAGTGCTTTTCGTAGCGTCGCTAATAAGCTTCGGTGTAAACTCTTTGAAATGTGCTTCGGTTAGCAGCATAACGAAAATGTGCTCGCTGACCATCATGCAAGCGCCGAGGTCGTTGGTAAATTGCGAATTGAAGGTAAAACCGAGATTCGCGAAGAAATCTTTGGACTTTGGAAGGTCTTTGACGCACAGGTTGACGAATATCTGTCTGTTTTTCATGGTTGGTTTGTGTTGATAGGAGAAAGTGTGGCTGGTCAAGTTATACCCCATACCTTAGGAGAAACGTCTTGCGTACCGACCATGTGTTTTATCGCTTGTTCAAGGACTACCCTGAGACATTGTTTGACCTGTTAGGCGAACATCCCACTAATACTTATGTAATGAGTGCAGTGCAGGTCAAGGAATTAGCCTTCAGCTTTGATGGGGTCTTGGTGCCAGAGAATGGTGAGGGAACCATCTACTTTCTGGAAGTACAGTTTTATGATGACCCAGCATTTTACCCACGTTTGTTTGGTGAGGTGTTTTTGTATCTGAGTGACCGCTACCGAGGAGCTAAAAAGTCTGATGCGGGAATGCTTCAAGATGTACGAATTGTGGTGATATATCCCGAACGCAGAGAGAGCGAGGAAGTACTATGGACGACACTACACCGTGATGCGCTAGCTTGGCCTTCGGTAGAGCGCATCTATGTGGATGAAATACCACAGACCGATAATCTCTACACCGAGTTAGTCCGGTTAGTTGTGGCAGCACCAGAAATCGCTCCCCAGCAAGCTCAACACTTAATGAGTTTGGGGGCGAGCGGTTCGGTACTAGATATTCTGGAGAATATAATGGTAAACAAGTTTCCAAGAATGACCCGTCAGGAGGTACAAACAATGTTGGGATTAACGGACACAGCCCTGAGAGAAACCCAGTTTTATAAAGATGTCGCGGCGGAAACCGTGCTCAGAATGGCAATAAGGATGATTAAAGCCGGACAGAGCCTAGAGCAGGTAGTAGAATTGACAGAGCTGCCTATAGAGACCATACAAGCTGCGTTATTACAGGCTCAGGAAGAAGCCAAACTAAGTGAGTTATAACTTGAGCAATACGCACTGCTGGGAAGCACCGTAAGCGAGTGATGGGCTGTCTCGAAGGTTCACCTATTGGAAACGGGCAGCCTTTTCAATTACCAGGACTCAATGGTTCGGTACAAAGTTGAACGCGCCACCCCCAGAATCTTAGCTACATCCTTAACAGTATTACCTCGGTCAGCCAGCAGAGTTCTAGCAAAAGCTATCTGTTTGGCATTCAACTTACAAGGTCGTCCTCCCTGTCTACCCCTAGCCCGTGCCGAAGCAAGTCCGGCCTGAGTGCGCTCACAGATAATGTCTCGTTCAAATTCAGCCAGAGCGGCAAACAAGTGGAAAAAGAGTTTACCGGAACTAGTTATTGTATCAAGGTTCTCCTGAAGGCTACGGAAACCAACCCCGCGCTCATGCAAAGCTGCCACTGTTTCTACTAAGTGTTTGAGTGAGCGACCCAGACGGTCAAGTTTCCAAACTACTAAGGTATCTCCAGTACGAGCAAAGTCGAGAGCTTGGATCAGACCAGGGCGCTCATCGTTACTGCCACTAGCTGTATCGTCAAAGAATTTATCACAACCAATAGCTTTAAGAGCATCAAGTTGAAGATTAAGAGACTGGTCAGCAGTAGAGACCCGGGCATAGGCGATGAGCATGACTGATAACCAAAAGTGGGATGGGTTAATCATACATAGAAAAAGAGATGAGTTGTGATACACAAAAAGTGGGCTACAACCCGCATGGCAGGGGTAGGCCAAGGTGTGTCTGATAAACGGTCGTTTTTGGGAAACTTGACATTTGATTGACGGGCTATACGTTCCGTTTTCTCAAGCGACCTCAACATGACTTTGCGCAAAATACCTTGTAATCGTCGGGCATTTTCCACCGACGAATCGGCACTAAAAGTGATTTATTGACAATTCATAATCTGTCAAAGAAGTGACCATACCCATATGGTCTTCGACTACGAAGGTCTATCGTGATGGAAAGGAGCCTTAAATCGGTTTGCTATTGAGTTTGAAGGAAGGTTGCCAATGTGAAATTTCCCTACTGACACAATCTACTTGACATACCCAAGCCTAACTTTAGAGCTTCAAGCTGTCAGGGACGGTTACTTCTTCGCCGAGCCACAGCTTCCATTAGTTACGCTAAAGTAGACAAGCATCCAATATGCAACAAAGAAATCGCAGCCTACCCCTGCACAATTCTGGAGATTGACCATGATGCTAAACCTTTGCTTAAAGATGATTACCCCGCTTCTATTAGGCGTTGGTTTTGCCTTTGCCTCTATGCCAGTATCCGCAGGTAGCTATCATCTCGAACAAAAAAGTGTACTAGGGGGTAAGGGCGGTTGGGATTACTTGACCTTTGATAGCCCCACCAAACATCTTTATGTCACACATGCTGATCGCACCCTGATTCTAGATACTCAGACTGCTACTATCATTGGTGAAATTCCTGGCGTTGGGGTACATGGAGTAGCGATTGCCACAGACTTAAAACGTGGCTTCATTACCAATGGTCGGGGTGGGTCAGCAACTATCTTTGACTTAGGGACACTTAAGCCTCTAACTCAAGTGCCTACGGGAAGCGATCCTGACGCGATTCTCTATGAACCTTCCACACACCAAGTATTCACGTTCAATGGTAAAAGTAAGAATGCTACGATATTTGATGGCGCAAGTGGCAAAGTTTTGAGCACCCTTCCTCTTGGAGGTAAGCCAGAATTTGCGGTAACGGATGCTCAAGGGCACATTTACGTCAATATTGAAGATACCAGTGAATTAGTTACGCTAGACGCAAAAGAACTGAAAGTAACCAGTCGCCATAGCTTAGCCCCCTGTACCGAACCCACAGGACTAGCACTAGATGTCGTTCACCAGAGGCTTTTTGCGGTTTGTAGTAACAAAATAATGGCGGTGGTTAATGCGCAAACAGGTAAGGTTATCACTACCATTGCCACAGGTGCAGGAACTGATGGCGTAGTCTATGACCCTAACTTGGCGTTAGTGTACAGTTCTAATGGAGAAGGAACGCTTACAGTTATTCATGCAGATACACCCGACCAATATTGTGTCGTCGAGAATGTACCCACTCAAAAAGGCGCAAGAACGCTAGCCCTAGATCCTGAAACTCACCAAATTTATCTCGCTACCGCTCAGTTTGACCCACGCCCACTGCCAACACTCAAACAACCTAATCCCCGCCCAAGTATGATCGAAGGGAGTTTTGAACTCCTGGTATTTAAGCCTTAGCGCTTGTACTGACAAAAGCTTGACGGGCTTTAATTCGATTTTCTGAGATGACTTCCCACAGCACATATCATGGGTCGAAGGCACTTACATCAAGGGAAACCGATGGGTTACTGTAAACCCAGGTAACACTTTGCGGATGCGGGAATCGTCAAGTTGAAGGTGCTGCTCTAGGACTGTAGAAATCACAGAGCGGAAGTCGGTAGTCACCATCAAGTCGCGGCCTTCATAGAGTTGGTTATTGCCAAGGCTAGGCCACTGTCCGTAGACTTTACCGCCTTTGACACTTCCTCCTGCAACCCACATGACATTCCCGTGACCATGGTCGGTGCCACCGTTACCATTTTCACGAACCGTGCGTCCAAATTCGGAGAGAACGATAATGACCGTATTACTGTATATCGAGCCGAGGGTT
>JBBRQP010000018.1:0-42098 GCA_038226175.1 Gloeobacterales cyanobacterium | reverse complement strand
CGCTCCCAAGGCAAGCGTGACAAAGAAAGTCTTGAAGAAGCGATAGGACAAGGGCTAAAGCGTATTACAGAAACTGATGCGAAAGGTTGGTTCACTCACTCTGGTTATCTTGGTACATCCGTATGAAAACCGCTGTAAGTAATTATTTAGCCTTAGTAAAGGTATCAAGATAGTCGAGGGAATCCACAGCTTAGGCACTAACACCAATTGGCTGATCATGAATCATCCAAATGAAAACCCAGCTTTTGCATTTCATAGGAGCGTTCACACCGTAATAGGGGTATGACCATATTCTGCCGCAGAGTGCATTCCTAAACGGAAGTAGTATCACACCCCAATCAAAGGCAACACTTTGACCACAAATTCATCTAGGGTATAGTCGCCAGAGAGCTCTTCATGGGGATGACGGGCGCGGACGCTGACAGAGTGGCTAAGTTCTTCTTTTTCACCAATGACTAACATGCAGGGCATCTTATCTTTTTCGGCAGTACGAATTTTTTTGGTGAGGCGTTCAGGCGAGTTATCGGTGTCAATGCGTAGACCAGCCGCCAAGAGTTTCTCGGCGACGATTTGGGCGTAAGCATTAAACTGGTCAGTAACTGGAATAATCCGCGCTTGAACAGGCGCTAGCCACAGCGGGAAATCTCCGGCGTACTGCTCGATCAAGATGCCAACTAGTCGCTCAAGTGACCCAAACGGTGCGCGGTGAATCATCACAGGACGTTGACGTGAGCCATCTTCGGCAACAAACTCTAGGTCAAAACGCTCGGGCAACTGGTAATCTACCTGCACCGTACCCAACTGCCACTCGCGTCCGAGGACATCTCGGAAGATAAAGTCTAACTTAGGACCATAAAAAGCAGCTTCGCCGATCCCCTCAAAATAGGGCATGGACAGCGTTTGCACAGCGCGACGTATGGCTCCTTCGGCTTTATCCCAGACTTCAGCCGCACCTAGATATTTATCTGAGGCCGAGTCACGAAAACTTAAACGGGCCTTAAAATCCGTCAACCCCAGCTTAGTAAATACCGTCAAGATCAAATCCACGACCTTAAGAAACTCAGCATCTAGTTGTTCTGGTGCCACAAAAAGATGTGAATCATCGACCGTAAAGCCCCGGACACGGGTCAGCCCTACGAGTTCACCGGACTGCTCATAGCGATACACCGTCCCAAACTCGGCTAGGCGCATCGGCAATTCCCGGTAGGAGCGCAGGTCACTTTTATAAATTTGGATATGAAAAGGGCAATTCATCGGTTTCATTACAAAACCTTGCTCTTGTTCCCGTGCGCTATCATCTTCTGCCATCAGCGGAAACATATCTTCTTTATATTTTTGCCAGTGACCAGATGTCTTAAATAAATCAACCCGACCAATATGGGGGGTGACTACGGGTAAATATCCCCGTTTGATTTGTTCTTTTTGCAGAAAATTTTGCAACACTGTCCGAATAATCGTGCCTTTGGGCGTCCACAAGGGAAGGCCAGGCCCGACTAGATCAGAAAAAATAAATAAGCCTAGTTCTTTGCCCAATTTACGGTGATCACGATTTTTGGCTTCTTCACGACGGCGCAAATATTCTTGCAATTGTTCGGCAGTTGCCCAAGCCGTGCCATAGATGCGTTGCAGCATGGGATTTTTTTCGTTGCCACGCCAATACGCCCCAGCCACACTCAGTAAATCAAAGGCTTTGGCATTCAAGTGACCCGTATTTTCTAGGTGAGGCCCGGCACATAGATCCCACCAGCTATCGCCTAAGTAGTAAAGCGAAATATCTTCACCCTCAGGAATAGCCGCGAGCAGTTCTAGTTTGTAAGGTTCATTGAGCTGCTCAATCATTTGCATCATCGTGGCGCGGTCTTTGACTTCACGACGTACTGGTAGCTTTTGGTTGATAATCCGAATCATTTCTTTTTTGATCGCTTTCAAATCTTCTGGCGTAAAGGGTTGTTTACGGTCAAAGTCATAATAAAATCCATCTTTGACCGTAGGACCAATTGTGACTTTGGCCTCAGGAAAAAGCCGTTGCACCGCCATTGCTAGCACATGACTGCTCGTATGCCGTAAGCGTTCTAGTTCTTCTACCGGAGTCACCAATAAAATATCCGCGTCCATTACCCAAACTCATGATGGTCTTGCTCTATTATCTCGGTTGTGTGAGCATCCCGGCAGGCAATTTTGTTTTGTTGCTGTTGAATACGCCACCACTCATAATCATCGGTGGTTTGTCCAGACGGGTTGACCAGACCTGCCTTACCCCAAAATTGTCCAGCTAGCGTGATTTTGATCTGCGGGTGACGCAGCAAAAGCGTCAAGCCGTACATTTGCAACGCCCGATTTTTGGGCTGTGGTTCGATACCCAATAACCACGCTGCGCTTTTGGTCAGGGGTTGGAGCGCTTCACCTAAAGCCCGGTGCTCCGCCGCGCTAGTCTCACCTTGAATTGGGATATGCCGGGGTAAATAGGCGGGAGTAACGCCAAAACTAGCCTGATACCATTGATCGCCAATGGCAATGCGCTCACTAGGCAGTAGGCTATTAAGAACTTTTAGCTGATTTGCTAAATTATTATCTGCACCACCCAATAAAACATAGGGAATATGGCCTTCATTGAGGAGCTGTTCGATCAATTGACGGGTAATAGCAGGGTCTTGGGCTTGATTGATCATCACCATCGGTAGCGTGCCAGTGCTATTGAGAAACTGGATGAGATGGGCTAACTGGGCTAGGCCATAGCAGCGGGAGTCAGGGTTATAACTATTTTGAAAGCCGTTTTCAAGCCCTGGAAATACAACGATAGGGGCGACTAAAGGTTGCCATAGCGCAATCAAACGCTCTAAGTCTTCTTGATTTTTGATGCTTGACCAATCCAAATCAAATCCCCAAAGTAAGGTTGATCGTTCTGCGCGCACGGAAAATTGACTCAGTAAGACCGTGCTTAGTGCCAAAAATAACCGACGCTGCATGATGTACCTCAAGTAACCAATAACTTTTCAGACCAGACTAGGCTCTGAGCACACAGGTTTCCGTATAAGGCTCCAGGTCTAGCCAAAAAGTTGTTCCTTCACCCACAGCACTAGTAATTTGGATTTTGGCATGATGTTTTTCGGCAATGTTATTGACGATTGATAACCCCAAGCCTGTGCCTTCGAGGGTGTGGACTTTATTTTCTACCCGGAAGAAGCGGTCAAAAATTTTCTCTTGGTCTTCGGGGGCGATACCAATACCTGTGTCTCTTATGGATAGACGGATGCGTTCGCTACCATGGCTAACAACGCGATGCGCACCAATTTCGACTAATCCGCCATTAGGCGTAAATTTCAGCGCATTGCCGACCAAGTTAGCCATCAGTTGATTAAGTAGATCATAACTACCCAAAACCAATGGCAATTCGGCATCAATCGCATTGACCAGTTCAATATTTTTTTCTTGAGCATTGAGATGATAAACGCGCAGGGTTTGTTCGATAGCCTGTGTTAGATCCATCGGTTCCATAGCATACTCACGCCCTGACTCCAACCGTGACAGATCAAGTACATCATTGACTAAACGCGTCAAGCGGTCAGTTTCCTGGTTGGTCGTCTCCAAAAATTCTCGTTTCTTCTCATCTGAGAGCACATCATGAAAATCACAAAGGGTCTCGATATGAGATTTGATGCAATGTAATGGCGTGCGTAATTCATGAGAGACATTGCTGATAAATCGACTTTTGGCCTCGTTGAGTTCGGCCTCACGGGAGATATCTTGAATAGTGAGGACAACGCCGCCGAGATCGCTGCCTTTAAGTACGGGCGACATCAAAACGCGCACAGTGCGTCGAGGATTATCAAGAGAAACTCGACATTCAGCTAACTCTAATTCTTCCGAGGCAACCTTGACAAGCGAGTCTTCGATTTCTGAGCGTAACCCAACTGGTAATCGATCCAGAATGTTACTGCCAATTACTGGTTGATCCCAAAGTAAGATCCTCTGTGCCGCTGGATTGGTCAAGATCACACGAAGACTATTATCTAGTAACAAAGCCCCATCAGCAATTGTCGAGATCAAGGTCTCAAGACGAGCTTTTTCGGCAGTAATTTGTTCGATATTTTGGGCTTCATAGTTTTGTAGTTGCTCAGCCATGGTGTTAAAGCTACTGATCAGCTGTCCCAACTCGCCACCAAAGGGTAACTTAATGCGTTGCTGAAAATTGCCCTCGCTAATACCCTGTACACCAATTACAAGTTCTTTGAGGGGACGCGTAATCGTCAGAATATTAAAAATAGCCCCTAACAATAAAATAATTCCCACCGACATGCCAACAGCAAAGGTTACGTTGAGCGCAAGCCGTGAAGAGCCAGCTAGCGTTGCATTAGGATTGATCCCAAGAGCGACCACACCAATCATTTTATTGTTGTAAAGTACCGGATAAAAGATATCAGTCACTTTGCCATTAGGAGCGGCATGTTCTCGTTTAGCTGGTAAAACCGCCGGAATTTCTACTTGACGGGGTAACAACAAACTACGATTCGTCCGATGTTTAGCAAAGGGACTACCTTCATAGATGTTGCCTTCTTTATCTAAATAAATGATGTAACCAATATTAGAATTATTTTTTAGGAACTTTTGGGTAAAAGCATCAAGCCCAATCACATTATCTACATTCATCAGTGGAGCGGCATTTACTGCCAATAACTGACCGACAGATTCACCAAACCGCTGATCACTTTGGCGTACATCCTCTTGGACAATACTCAAGGCCCAAAAAGTAAAGCTCGAAAAAACTGCCACAATCGCAATGGTCGCGAGTGCGAGGAGTTGGGTTTGTAATGAAAAACCCCACCACCAACGGGTGAGTGACCGATAGTATTGCAACAAGGCCACATCCAAATGTTCTCTATTAGGCATTGTATGCGTTTGATCAACGGGATGGTAAATTTTAGAGTGTTTGGGCTCCAGATATGATTCGATAAAAGGTAGGTCTAAGCGTGGTTAACCATGATCAAAATTAGTCTGCCTCTCAAACTACTGGGACTTACTTTAAGTGTCGCAACTTCAGCCGCTGTCGTTAGCGCTAAACCTTATCAGTCTCTGTTTGTTTTTGGGGATAGTCTCTCGGACATCGGGCAAGTTTATCGTGTTTCTAAACAAACAATTCCGCCCCCATTGCTATACAGTCAAGGCCGCTTTTCTAATGGTGCCGTCTGGGTTCAAGATTTGGCCGATACCCTACAAGTGCCGCTGACGTTAGCTAACAATTACGCATTCGGGGGTGCCGAAACTGGGACGGGTAACTACGCCGGCAATAAGTTACCTGGCTTACGTGATGAGGTGCGATTTTTTGTAGAAGCCCATCCGCAAGCCAATCCCAACGCGCTGTATGTGGTGTGGGCTGGGGGTAATGATTATTTAGATGGACAGACTAACCCCGACATCCCGGTTGCTAATTTGATGCAATCGATTCAGGCTCTAATTGATACTGGAGTGCAAGACGTCTTAGTGAGTAATTTACCTGATTTGGGTAAAATTCCCGATAGTTTGAACACACCTCATGCCCAATTTCTGAGCCAGCTCACCTTGGATCACAATACCCGTTTGCGCCAAGCCCTAGATAGCTTGCGCCAAAGTTCTGGGATCAATATTTTTTTGATGGATAGCTACACATTATTCAACACCATGATTAGCAATCCGACTCAGTATGGATTGAGTAATGTCACCGAAGCTTGTCTGTTGACCACTTTGGCCTGTACGCGCAATCCCGATAGCTTCTTGTTTTGGGACACGATTCATCCGACTCGAGTTGGTCATAGCTACGCAGCTCAGTTAGCTGTGACGACCTTGCAAAATCCTTAATTATTTACTTGGGTCACACCTAGATGGGCGAATTGAGAGACAAAACAGCCGCACTAGCCTAAGCGCAAAAAAGCCCGATCACCGGGACAGAGGCGATGCTAACCTAGGAGATTATGTCTGACATTCTCGAACGATTACTGCGCCAAGCGACCCGAGACCTCAAAACCAAAGGCTTACGGGTCGAGAAAGATGAAAAAGACCCCTCGTCCTACTTTGTGATTGGCAAACAAGGTTTTCCGCTAGATAGTCCCTCGGGCTCATGGCGGTTTAGTCAATTGGAAGTCATTCAGTTCAGTGAAAACTTGAATAATAAAGCGTCAACGTAGGAGGCTGATCGATGCAGCAAGAACGCAGCGTGCAGGTCGCCAAACACTTTGACCGTTTCGCGGCAGAACGACCGCAATGGCGCCAAAAAGCCCATTATTATCATCAAGAGATTCTGCGCTTTTGTCAATTTGTGATTCCGGTAGGGGCACGCATTTTAGAAATTGGGTGTGGTACAGGCGCATTACTGCATGATTTACAACCGAGTTATGGTTTAGGTATTGATATCAGTACCGAAAGTATTAAATTAGCCCAGCAGAGCTATCCCCACCTTAATTTTATGGCAATTGACGTTGAGGAATTAGCTCTTGATGAAACTTTTGATTATATTTTGCTGGCGGGTACGATTGGCTATGTGTCGGATATTCAGCAGACCTTTGCGCAACTGCGTCCCCTATGTTCGCCTCGGACACGGTTGGTGGTGATTCATCATAGCTATCTCTGGGAACCCTTACTTCATTGGGCTGAAAATTTCGGTTTACGCATGCCCCAACCCCAAGAAAATTGGCTCTCCGATGAAGACTTGGTCAATATGTTGCAATTGGGTGGCTTTGAGACGATCAAGCAAGGACGACGGTTATTATGTCCAATTAATTTAGGATTTATAAGTACGCTTCTAAACCGTTATCTAGCTTATTTGCCTGGGATCAATAATCTATGTTTACATAACTATTTGATTGCCCGCCTTTATCCTGAGCCTTGTCTAAGTGAACCGACAGTTTCTATAATTATCCCTGCCCGTAATGAGCAAGGCAATATTGAGACGGCACTCGCTACGATGCCACGACTAGGTCGTCATACCCAAGTGATTTATGTAGAAGGTCATTCCAAAGATGATACTTGGGCAGAAATCCAACGGGTTGCCCAAAAGTATGGTCAAGACTGGGATATTCACATCGCCCAGCAAACTGGTAAAGGTAAAGGTGATGCGGTACGACTAGGATTTGCCCAAGCCACTGGCGATATCCTAATGATTTTGGATGCGGATTTGACGGTTCCGGCCGCGGATTTGGTCAAGTTTTATGCAGCTTTGGTCAGTGGACAAGCTGAATTTGCCAATGGTTCACGTCTTGTTTATCCGCGCTCTGCTGTAGCGATGCCTTGGCTCAATACCGTCGCGAATAAGGTGTTCGGTTTGGCCTTCAGTTATTTACTCGGACAACGATTTAAAGATACGCTCTGTGGAACCAAAGTCCTCTGGCGTACTGATTATGAACGCATTGCCGCAGGGCGCAGCTATTTTGGGGATTTTGATCCCTTTGGGGATTTTGATTTACTCTTTGGGGCAGCGAAACTGCACCTAAAAATATTGGATGTGCCAGTGCGCTACCAAGAACGGGTCTATGGTGAGTCCAACATTGCTCATGTGCGTGAGGGGTTGATTTTACTGAAAATGTGCCTTTATGCTTCACGCAAGATAAAATTTTTATAACAGGAGATTTAACCCCATGGCTTTGAATGTTGTTACCCTTGTCGGTCGTGCTGGCCAAGACCCCGAACTCAAATTTGTTGGCTCTGGCGAAAAATATCAGGCTTTGTGTAAATTAACCCTGGCAGTAGACCGGGGACGCAAAAAAAGTGATATGAGCGAACCCGATTGGTTTAGTCTCGAAATCTGGGGTAAACCCGCTGAAATTGCCGGACAATATGTCAAAAAAGGCAGCTTGATCGGCGTTACAGGCAGTTTAATCTTTAGTCGGTGGCAAGATAAAGTCTCCGGCGATGACCGCGAACGTCCCGTGATCCGCGTTGACAGTCTTAATCTTTTAGGCTCAAAAAGTGAAAGTCGCGGCGCAGGTGATGGCCCTGATATGGGAGGCGACTTTTAGTGAGACCTTTCACTTATGCTTTAGGTTGCCTGATCTTGCTCCAACCAGTAGCCGCCCGTCAGATTCAGGCCATTGCCCAGACCACACCTTTAACTCCCAGTCGTTACTTTTTACTCAAAGCGGATGGGCAGGATTTTAAGGACACCACCGGAAAAATTGCAGGTGCACTCACGATTGGTAGTTATACGACAAAATTTTCTATAGCCATGCTTATCCGTAAAAATGCCGAAACTAAAACCTCGCGTCCAGCTCTCGAAGCTATATTAAGCCCCGTAGACACAGGGCATCATCTGAGCTTGGATCGGCCCGTGGCGAGTCTGGAGATAGATAGTCAGCCACTACCGATCATTACGGCCTTTGATAGCTTCAATTATCGGCAAAATAATACAGAGCACCTTGATATTACGTTGACTAAGGTGGGCATCAAACGCATTTTGGCAGCTAAGGAGCAGGTCGTCTTAAAATTTCGCCTCCATTCCAAGGTTTTAGCTAAAAGCGGCGAATGTACGAGAGCAGTACTTGGCTCATCTAAACAGTTATCCTGTGCTAACCCTTATACGGGAGCTGTTTTTAGTGGGTCTGAACTCAAAACCTTACAGACTCTGTTACAGCCCCTGCTAGGGTCTGCCTAGTATTGCCCTCATGAAATTCTCCTAACTCGCATACCCAATAAGTTTCATCAGATTGCGAGTCAAGACCTGTGGGGGCAAGGAGGTATCGGTCTAAGTTGAGCTCTGGTAAAAAGAAATTGTAGCTATGTTGCAAGGAGCTCTAGCAATTGAAAGCAAAGATGGCTCACTAACGTTTATCCCAAGGCTGCCTCAGCAGTAGAAGTTACCCATACATTGCGTTCGGCAAGAGCAGGATCTAGACCAACACAATTATAAAACTCGGTCGCTTGCACTTCAGTGCGTTGATCCCAAATCACTCCAGTCAAGCGGGCGCGACTAAGATCAGCTTGGTTGAGTTTGGCTCCTGATAACTGAGCCTCAGTCAGAATCGCATCGCGTAGGTTGGCACCCGTCAAATCTGCTTCCCACAAATTTGCCCCTGTTAAATCAGCATGAGATAAATCTGCTCCCTGTAGCTGCGCACCATGTAAGTCGCAGCCACGTAGGATGGCGCGCGCCAAATCCGCCTGTGCTAGGTGTGCTTCGCG
Source organism: Gloeobacterales cyanobacterium (assembly GCA_038226175.1). Classification (GTDB taxonomy): domain Bacteria; phylum Cyanobacteriota; class Cyanobacteriia; order Gloeobacterales; family Anthocerotibacteraceae; genus JBBRQP01. The sequence goes on along the minus strand of JBBRQP010000018.1, from coordinate 32,954 downwards.
TAGACTCGCTGCCTCCAAGTTTGCATCACGCAGACTCGCACAGTTCAAATCCACTTGTCCCATATTGGCACCAATGAGCCAAGCGCGACTCAGATTAGCTTCACGCAGATTAGCCCCGTGTAGATTAGCCAAGACAAAATGAGCGCGCACAAGTTCCAAACCTTGAAGATTAGCCCCAGCTAGGTCTGCACGCAATAAGTCTGCTTCATAAAAATCTACTTCGTGGGCCAACCCTGACCGAATTTTGGTGATCATCGCATCTCTACTAAGCGGCGTTTCAAGCGTCATAACATTTATCCGGGTATCGGAACTCGCCTATTCTAACGAAATCTACTCGCTAGCTTCAACTTTTACTGAGTAGATAGGTTCTGATTCACCCAAAAAATTCAAAAGAATAGCTATTTTTGCTTGTGTTTAGGAACCACTTAGCGTAACTTGTAAACTAGTAAGTTCATGTAATCCTGTGCCTAATCGCTCTTTGACCAAACCAGTGCTGATTACCTGTGCCGGTGCATTAGTATTTGCTGCGGTCTTAGTACGTCTTCCGGCAGCTCGGTCGTCCTTAAATTTTACGATAGCCTCGGGCACCCAAGAGATGGCCTTACAGCAAAGTTTTGACACCAAATATCAATTAGCCTTGCAATGGGCGAGTAGTGGTAAGCAACCCCTCAGCGTCAATGTGGTTCATCTTGTGCAGGTAAGCGATCCTTTACAGGTGATTGCAAGCCACGAACCCTATATTTGGCCGGTAGTCGGATCGATCTTGCCCAGTGCAATTGATCGCAATAGTCTTGATATCAATGCTCCCATTGGCACGGTAGTCGTAGCTGCTCAGTCTGGTACAGTCATCACCGCTGGCGAAAAATATAATGGTTATGGTCAGATGGTGGAAGTGAGCCACCCTGATGGTGCCATCACGCGCTATGCCCATGGTTCACAAATTTTTGTGCAGCAAGGACAAGCAGTCAAACAGGGGCAAGCGATTATGTCTGTGGGTGCTTCGGGGCTAGCCAGTAATCCTCACGTCCGCTTTGAAATTTTAGTGGCAGGTCAGTCTATCGACCCGCTCACGGTTTTACCTTAAGGCTCAGACGGTATCAAAATTCCATTATTCTTGTTGCGCCCTATGTTGGTATCCATGGCATAAACTACTGGTTCGGAGACAAAAATACCCTGGGTATTGATATAAGCAATACTTCCCCTTAATGCCACCTGAGCTACATCCTAGAGAAAGGGACTAATCCGGTCAAATTGGGGTGCGATAAGGAGAGTTCCAGTTTCATTGACCGAAACAATGGGATACAAGCCCCGTCCTTCAGGACGGCTTTTTCTTAGATTTCAAGCTTCTAATCAATTCTCTCAAGACATCCGTCTTTGTTCTACCAACGCTGTTGCAGTAATCCTCAAGCATCTCAAACTCAAAATCCTCAATCCTAAAATCTAATCGTTTCTTCATGGGATAATCCGGTTTTTTGCTGTACAATAGTATCATGAAGGCAAGATATCAATACAGATGCTATCCAACCGACCAACAACATCAGAGCCTAGCTCAGTTATTTGGTTGTGTTCGAGTGGTCTGGAATGATGCTCTAATCTGCAAGGCTGCTGAGAAGTTGCCTGAGAACGGGGATCTGAGCCTATCAATATTGAATCTAAGAGCCAAAGCATCAGCCTTGACTTAGGGGTCACAACCTTTCCTTTTATGAGTAATGGTGAGAAGGCAGAGAGTCCTGATTACTCAAAGCCAGACCGCAAAATCCGAAAGCTCCAAAAGAAGTTGACACGGTAAGTTAAAGGCTCTAGAAGACGTGAGAAAACACGGCTAAAGATTGCCAAAAAACATAACCAGATTGCCGACACCCGCAAAGAGAACGCCCAAGTAGCACAAGGATTATCAATACCAGTACACCGGAAGTTACGACATTCACTGAAGCTTGTACTCCGATCTGATGTTCCCTATTAAAAATAAAGCTATCCTTGTCCAGATGTCTAGGTTTATAACTATGCTGAGGGTAGTGTTTTTTGATATTTATGACACCCCAAGCCGCCTGGTACATTCAGCAAAATTTAGATCAGACCTGTTCTGTAACCCAACAGCCTGTCCCAGATCAAGGCCATACTTGGGGGCCTTACGAAAGTCAAGCCGCAGCTATTGCCCACCGGGTTGGTTTGATCAGAGCGCGTAAATGTCTACCCCAACAACCCGGAATTGGGACATGAAACGACGGTTTTATCTAGGAGCAATCGCTGGATTAGTGGCTGGTGAGGCTTGGGCTAAACCGAAATCTGCTCTGAGTTTTGGTGATTTTCGGCAGATTATCTTAAGTAAGATCAAACGTGATTATCGTAATCAACTTCAAGTTGTGGGCGAACCATTGCCTGGTTGGTTACGCATCAGACGTGTCGATGGCCTCGAACTAATTTTTAAACTGCCAGTAGTCTATCAAGAGGCTCTCAAAGTAAGTGATGATCCCCAAGCTTTTTTGGTGGCACAACTTGACCCCTTGGTGATCCCCCTTGATTTAGCGTCAGTACAGACTAGGCTTCTACCGCGCTTTTTATCCCAGCAGCAATACCAAAAACTCTGGAGTGGGCGGGATCTGGTAGCCACATCCGTTGATCCCGATTTACTGTGGACGGTCGTACTCGATGTCCCGGCGACAGTCTGGCCCCTTACGCTCGCTCAGGCACAAACTTGGGGCTGGACAAAAGAACGGTTGGTCACTACTGCTCTAGAAAATTTGCAGCAGCGCACAGATATTCCCTTTTTGCTCGCTGGGGAACGCAGTGGGATCTGGGTTATTCATCGTGGAGATAGCTATGATGCCGAGCGTCTGTTGTTGACAGACCTACTCAGCATGATGCGCGCCACCAAAACTAATCCTTTACTACTGAGTGCACCGAGTCAAGACTGGCTTGTCATCCTCGAAAATAACAGCGCTGATGCCCCCGAACGCCTGCGCCGGGTCATCGCCCGGATTCAAGCCTCAGAGGCAGATACTGCCCTACCACCGCTGTTATTTGCCTTTGACCGCCAACTGGTACCCTATCTATAACCCAGTAGTACACAGATGCAGCACGCGGGTACCCCCAGCAACGCCATAGGTATTGGTCGGTTGGGTTACTTCTTGGTAATAGACGTAGGGCTTCCCATCTGCCAAAAAGAAGGTTTTAGGATTATTGCGGTTGATACCTTCACGCTGACTATTATCCCTGCCCTCACTGATTTGACGGAAAAATGGAGCCTTAGGATCAATGCCAGCAATCCAGACTAAGCCCGGATAGCGACGGTTTTGGACTTCGGATCCTGGAGATGCCACCAAAGAAATATAGGATTTGCCGTTATAAACAAAAGGCTCCGGCGAGAGAATATAGGGGTAATTACTCGGAATCGTTAGCTGATTAAACTTAACCCACTGGGCTTTGGTAGTGTCAAAGTTATAGAGATTGATCGCATCACCACTGCCGTCAGGATTAGCCACTGTACAAAAGAAAATATAGGCATTATCAAACTCTGGTGCTTGAAACATATAGGCATAATTTTTGGTTCCAGAATCAAAGGTAAGCTGGGTCAGTAACGCCGTATCCACATCATAGTGATAGATCTGCTGAATACGAACTGTTGTCTTAATATTCATAATCAAGGCATGTTGACCCAAAACCCAACGCGCTCGGTCAGTACCATCCGGTAGACGGGTTGTACTGGTAGGGTCGTCTTCATAACGCCAGTAGGCAAGATTGCCTGAGCCCTTATAAAAAAGACGGATACTGGTGGGGTCATTAAGATCACGGCTAGCATAGGGGCCAGCAAACCCATCCGTGTAGGGGATAGCGCTCTCGACCCAAGTTGACCCAACTAGCATTGATTTTGATACGGCATAGCCACTTTGTAGCTTTGAGCGATTTTTAGTGAAATAAATATTACTAACTACAGCACCTATAGACCCTTGCTGAAATCCCCAGGTGGGGCCATTGTAAGCACGAAGTTCTTCGGTACCTGCAAGTTGTCCTTGGCCTGTAGTCGGCAACAGATTGCCAGTGACCGGGTCAATGCCTGCAACCCAGAGCTTGCCCGTATTTTCGACATCACCCCAGGCTAGGCGGTAGTTGAGATTGTCAAAATCTGGGTCAGGTAAGGTTACAGTAGGATCAGAGACCACTCGGTCATTGATGATGAAATCGCCACTGGCACGGACAGGCAAACCAGCCAAAAAAACCGTATTGGCTAAACCAGCACCCAAAATTTGACGACGAGAAAATCCTTGTGACATAGTCATCCCCTACGGTGAATATACCTATATTCATATTAGAGGAGACTGCGTTTTGTTTGGTTCAAGTTATAAGGTTAATTTTATAATAAACTTACTTGCTCTGGTTAGCTATGTCTCTGTTTTTGCGCGCTGATCTCGATCGTCTCCTCCCCTACACAGCTGAAGCAGTGATTGAGGGCGACAAGCTCGATGCCAACGAAATTCCCTACCCTTTACCCGCTTGGTTTCAGGAAAAATTGGCTTACACTCTAAGCGGAAACCGCTACCCTAACAGTGATCCCCAGCGCTTGCGTAAACTCCTAGGTGATTATTGTCAGGTGACGCCAGAGCAGATTACGGTGGGTCATGGCTCCGATGAATTAATTCGCTCTTTGATCATAGCGAGTTGTCTAGGCCAAGGGCGCGTAGTCCTCAGTGCTGAACCCACGTTTTCGATGTATGGGATCATTGCTAAAACATTGGGTGTAACCTATCGTGCTGTAGCGCGTCAGCCCCAGACATTTCAGCTCAATCTAGCCGCTCTTACGACGGCGATTGCTCAAGTGCGTGGGGGTATTTTATTTTTAGCTTCCCCCAATAGCCCTACAGGAACCCCTTTAAATTCAGAAGAATTAGCCTTTTTGCGTAAATTACCGGCAGATCTATTGGTGGTCTTAGATGAAGCTTACTTTGAATTTAGTGGTCAGACGGTTTTGCCTGAGCTGCCAGTTAATTGGGTTGTACTACGGACATTATCCAAAGCATTTCGCTTAGCGGCTTACCGGGTTGGCTACGCGGCTGCGGCTCCTCTGGTGATCCAGGCTCTAGAACGGGTGCGGTTACCCTATAACTTGACGCTACCTTCACAGATGGCGGCTCAATTAGCCCTTGAAGAACGCGAAGAACTGCTCGCTGTGGTGCCAGAAATTATTGAAGCCCGTGATCACTTGAGCGCAAAATTAACCCAGTTGCAGTGTCATGTCTGGCCAAGTGCGGGTAATTTTCTTTATTTTCGCGTTCCCGGTCAAGATTTGGCTGTGATCCATGATCGTCTGATCGCTTTAGGAACTTTGGTACGTCTGACAGGTGGCGGTTTGCGACTTACGGTCGGTACTCCTGCCGAAAACCACCGCTTCTTAGAGCGCCTGGCAGTTGTGCTTACTTCTGTATGAGCCATTCAAGAAATTAGTTCCATTTGCTCATCTTCTTGGAGTAGGCTTTGGACATCCTCAATGGCAAAATACTGATAAAACTTTTCGGTCACCCGTAGCCGATAGGAGCGTGAGTCTTCTTCTTTGTGTTTAGTAATAAAGTCTTTGTCTACTAATTCACGTACCTGATCGTAAACTCCAGAGCCACGTAATTCAACGAGATTGCGCTGACTGATAGGGCCCTTGAGGGCGATCACCGCCAAGGTTCGTAAAGCACCGACACCCAATTGAGCAGGAGCCAATTCGTGGACAAGGCGTTCGTATTCGGGCTTGAGTTGTAGAGCATAGCCTTGGGTAGTTTCGACAATTTCGAGTGCTGAAGGGCGGTGGCTGTACACGGCTAACAAGTCAAGCAAAGCGTTAAACACATCGCTTTCGGCCTGAGCGGTCAGCCGTGCCAACTCACTTAGGGTCAAAGGACGTGCCTTGAGATAGAGAATCGCTTCGAGTTGGTAGGACAGTTGCATAGTTTGAGTGTACAAGCTGCTTTACACTGAGGGTAGTCTATGACACGTAGAGGAGTGACAGAATGCAGGTCGGCGACCGCGTACGGGTGGCTACATCCGTAATTATTTTTACCCATCCCGAACATCGCAATAGCCCCTACGATATTCAGGGAAGCGAGGGCGAAGTTGAGCATGTGATTACCGACTGGAAAGGGCGTACAGTTAGTCCCAATTTTCCCTATCGTGTCAAATTCACCCCCCGCTTCAAAGCTCATTTTGCGGCGGAGGAACTGGAGGTGTTGTGAAAGGTAATCTGATTTTTGGAGCGATTATTCTCGCTTTTCTTTTTACCTTAGTCGTGGTTTCTTCCCGATCTTTTTTGCCAGCTGACCTCAAAAAACCGGCTAATCCAGCTCTGATGAAGCCTTGATGCCGCTATCTTACACATCAACTAGATCCACAGCTTGGCGGATTTTGCTACAGTTGCTCGAAGCAACCTACCAAGAAATCTTGCCAGGCCAGGATCTTAGCCACTTAACTGGGATGATTGACACCTTTTATGACCCGCGTCGTACGCCCTTTTGGGTAATCGAGCATGAGCAAAATATTGTGGCAGGTCTTTGGTTGGGGCCAGCGCAAGATCAGATGAGTGGGGCCAAGGCTGCCTATATTTTTATGGTATATGTCAAAGCTCAGCATCGACAACAAGGCTTAGCGCGCCATTTACTGAGCGTAGCCACTGTCTGGGCTAAATCAGAAGGTTATCTTCAGCTACAGCTACAAGTCGCCACCGAAAGTCTGGCAGCTCAGGCTCTATACGCGAGTCTAGATTTTAGAACCCGGGCTTATTTTTTGAGTAAGTCTTTATAAAAAACCTCTACAATAAAGTCTGACTTCTCCTTTCAAAACTGCCTCTGAGAGAGGATTTTAGTCTTTTTTGTGTAAACTGCTCCACAACAAACAAGCAACTCCCAAATTAATAGCGATATCAGCTACATTGAAGATAGCAAACTGAATAATACGGGCATCCAAAAAGTCAACAACTTCACCATAAAGTAAACGGTCAAACCCATTACCCACCGCGCCACCGAGGATAAAACCATAACCCCAAGCCTCCCAACTCCGTAAATCCGGCCCCAAGAGACCATAAGCCACTAGCCCCAGGCTGACTAGTACCGAAATCCAAGGTAATAGGGCACTACCCGTTCCCGCAAATAAACTAAAAGCCGCCCCGCGATTAGTGACATGGGTCAAATGAAAAACTCCAGGCCAAAGCCCAATAGTCTCACCTAAAGGGAGATTTGCTGCAATCCACAGCTTAGTCAATCGGTCAAGCCCAATCGCCCCAATCGCAACCAGCCAGAGCGCAAGATTTTTGAGCGCCATTACTTACCAGCCGCTTGACGCGCTTCCATATCTTCAATGCAATCTAATAAAAGACGGCGTGCTTGTTGCTCCCAGCCCCAACGTTGCAGACTAATCGCGGCAGCAACGGCACCTGCTGCTACAGGCCAAGCCCATTTATTACCCAGAAACCCAGCGAGGAGCGCCAGTCCAGCAATCCCCCAAAACGGTAAGGCCACAGTTTGACGTTGTTGTTCGACTAGGCGGGCAATCGTACCTGCACTATCAAGTTGATGGGTGAGCGTTTCTTTAAGTTCGGTACGCTGGCTAAGACTGAGCAGCATTGAGAGCTTAGGTCGCATCTTTTCAAATTTGCGGGGACGGGTACTGTATTCAGTCAGTTCATCTTGAGCTAATTTAAGGAGCTTTTCTGGGATTTCCATAGCTACAATTTTAGGCGAAGGGAACCCGAATACCTAGGCTACGTCTGGAGGATTATCCCTATTTTTTTAGCTCTGGAGTCAACCGCCGCTATGAAATTTGCCCCTCTGTTGGTGAGTGTTCTATGTTTTGGCTTACTATTTGCACCAGTTTCTGCGGCTCCTAATGAATTTAGCGGCGATGAACAAGCCAGTATTAGTGTCTACAAAAATGTTAGCCCAGCTGTTGTCACTGTCAGTACCCCTGTTGGTGCTGGTGCCGGGAGTATTGTCAGCCCCGAGGGCTTAATTTTGACCAACGAACATGTGATCCGGGGTTCTCAAGATGGGCGAGTTTTGGTCAAAACCAGTCAGGGTAAACAATATAGCGGACAAGTGATCGCCATCGATAACCAAAATGACCTCGCTCTCGTACGGCTTCAAACTAAAGACCGTTTCCCGACTGTGCGTCTAGCGGATGCTGAGGGCATTCAAGTCGGGCAAAAAGTTTATGCTATCGGTAACCCCTTTGGCCTCTCCGGTACCTACACCACGGGCATCCTCAGCCGTGTTGCCGGCAATGGTGACTTGCAAACTGACGCAGCTCTCAACCCGGGTAATTCTGGTGGCCCACTGCTCAATTCACGCGGTGAAGTGATTGGTGTAAATAAAGCCATTCTCAGTCCCGGTGGTCAAGGTAATATCGGCATTGGCTTCGCAACCAACGCCCTGACGGCCAGAAAATTTGTAGCTCAGGGCAAAAATGGTACTGTCCTTACCGCCAAACGTCCGGCGACACCTCAGTTAGGCGTTACTCTTGATGCTCAAACTTTAGTGATCCAACAGGTCACACCTGGATCGCTTGCTTCTCGTCTGGGCTTAGAACCAGGGGATCAACTTTTGGGGATCAACGGTCAGCCCGTCTATAGCAGTGATGATCTGCGGTCTTTTTTGAGTAGTCGTCCGGCAGCAGCGGTACTGACTGTAGCGCGGGGTAATCGGCTCGCTAACCTACGAGTAAAATTTTGACCTAGTGCCGCAGGTTTGTGGGATGCTAGACAAAACTTTTGAGCCGTAAGCCTGTGTCAGAGATGATCATGCACAAGTGCCGCCGCCGTAGTGTTTTACTGGGCTTGGGTGCCCTAGGCTGGAGTAAACGTGCACAAGCTCAGTCGATCATGGTCAAATCAGAACAGCACGCCGTTTGGTTGACCAATATTGATAGTGATGTATTATTCACCGCAGACAGTATCTCTAGGGCTGTGACGCGTCTGGCACGACTCAATTTTACAACGATTTATCCAACTATTTGGAACGGTGGTTATACCCTTTATCCGAGTTTGATTGCCGAACGCGTCACAGGGGTACGCCTTGATCCGCATCCGGGATTACAGCGTCGTGATGTATTAGCTGAGTTACTTGATCAAGGCCATCGCCAAGGATTACGGGTGATCCCGTGGTTTGAGTTTGGGTTAGTAGCTCCCGTAACTTCGGCGCTAGCTCTACAGCATCCCGACTGGTTAGCCCAACGTCAAGATGGCACCACAATCGTCAAAGATGGTCAAGATGACCGGGTTTGGCTTAATCCTTTACACCCCCAAGTCCAAGAATTTATGGTTCAGTTACTTACCGAACTAGTTACCACTTACCCAATAGATGGTATCCAGCTCGATGATCATTTTGGCTGGCCTGTAGAGTTGGGCTATGACCCATTGACCCTTAGCCTCTATCAACAGGAACATCACGGGCAATCTGTACCGTCCAATCCCCGTGATCCCGCTTGGGTACGTTGGCGTGCCGATAAATTGACCGAGTTGATGACGCAAATTTTTCGAGCCGTCAAAATCTGTAAACCAAAATGTCTGGTCACCTTGGCACCCAATCCGCAAGATTTTTCCTATAGTGAATTTCTCCAAGACTGGCAAGGCTGGATCAAACTTGGGTTAGTCGAAGAATTAACGATCCAGATTTATCGCCAAAATCAAGATAGCTTTACCAAAGAACTCCGTCACCCGACATTACAATCTGCACAGACTTATCTACCCGTACACATTGGTATTTTGACAGGACTCAAAAATCTGCCCATGACTGATCTACAAATTCGCCAGCAAGTACAAGCTACACGTAGTCAGGGCTTTAGGGGAGTTGCATTTTTTTATTATGAAACCCTAAGCGGGCGCGATCCGTTACTAACTTCCCTGTTTACACAAAAGAGTTTGTCCTAATTTGTCCTCACGGCAGCCGAATCGGATTACCTTGATGTTCAATTTGTTTTTGTAAGGCACTGAGTAGCGGATTTGATTTGGGGGCTGTGATCACGAGACTCGCTGGAATCAGGTCGTGGCTGAGGGCAAAAGCGGCGGTGTTTCCGGCAGCGGCTCCAATCGCCCACTCGACCGGATGAACACGATAAGCCGCATTGGTAATATGGGTGGTTGCAATATTTTTGGCTCCAGCAAGTAGATTATCAATATTTTGGGGAATCAAGGCGCGTAGGGGAATTTGGTAGGGATAGCGTGGATTGATAGATTTACCTCTAGATTCGCCCGGTGAAGGATCAAACTTCTGGTTGATGATACAGCTATGTAGATCGACACGATACTGACCGACGCCCACACTATCAAAATAAATACGCGGCTGACCGGGCGTCACAAATGATTGACCTTGACCCATCAGATCAGATTCATAAATCGTAAAGCCTTCGGGATAACCATAACTTGGACGACCAATCAAGCGGCGGCCCTCACGAATATAGGGATAACGGGCCAATCCATGCTCGGTACCTAGGGGGCTAGATTTGCCCTTGAGCCAAGCGTAATTTGAAAAACGGGGTTTTCGATAGGTCGGGTCTTGCTGTTGAAGTAACACATCATCAGTACCGTTGAGCAACCAATAGTAGTAGCCTGCGGCATGGGCTTCTGCCTGAGCGAGCGCCGCGACCCGTAAGCCGCCTAGCCAGTCACCGGGCTGCTTGAAGACAAATAGCATAACCTCCGGCAGTTGACCGCTCTGTTTCAGCTGTTGTTCAGTGAGGACTAGGTTGGTCGTGTCGGTCGAGAGTCGCCAATCATTGCCCCAAGTCCAATTTTGCATAGACTGATCCCCTACTTGGAGGGCGGATGCTGGGATAGCTTGTGGGATCGGTCCAACGGGAATATCACCTTTGATGCGGCGGTAGGTAAAAATCGCGGGGAACGTAAATTCGGCTTTCTCAAAACTATAAGCTGGTTCATTAAAAGGCGAATCATAGGCTAGAGGTTTGCTCACTAGCTGGGCAGTGTTGGTCTGCTCAATAGCCAGGGAATAAGTAAAATTTTGGGTACAGTAAGGGTCGGCAGCAATAGCCGCACTGGGTTCCCAACGGGTACGGAAGTCTGTTCCTAAACGATAGGGTGCGCCAGCTAAGGGTAATAATTCTCCTGTCTCCGTAGCATCAATCACGATCCAGGGTAAGAGTTTTGTTTGACGTTGGGGCGGTGGTAGGAGCTGACGTACTTTTTTATCAAACCGCGCTGATGGTTTGGTTGTATACCAGTCCGTGAAGTCATAGGAAAGGGGTAAGTCATTATGATCATGACCGCGCGCTAGATGCGTAAGCACGGTGAGTGCGCTAATTTGACCATTTTTGAGGGCTAGATTTTTAATAACCGTATTTTTAAGCAAGACTAACTGCTTGCTAGCTAAATAGGGTGCAAGCATCTCATCTAAGACAGCGACGGCACTCTGGGGTGAAAAACAAAGCTGACTAACCCAACAGTTACCAGGATTTTGGGCACCAGTGCGGACTTGGATGCTGTGCCGAAACTCTTGATACGCTCTCGGAAAGAGACGGTCTTGACGTTGCACCGTATCTTCATCAAGGGCAGAAACACCCTGACTGGTTACTTGTCCGCCGATCCAGTCGGTGATCTCCGTCATGCAAACTTGATGTTTAAGTTTGAGCGCTTCGAGGGCGGCGGCGACCCCGCCTAAACCTCCTCCTGCTACGACGATTTCACAGGTAATATCACTATTATCTTGGGCGAGTAAGGGTAAGGTAAGCGTTATCAGTGAGATTAGGCCAATCGTAATTTTTAACCTGTGCACAGCAATACTCCAGCGAACCCGTATTGATCTTGGCTTGGGGCTAAGATTTGAGTAACTCGACACTCAATAAGACTTTAGGCCCTTTAGGAGCATCGGCAACGGCAACAGATTCGGCGGTAATCGCTAGATGAGCAACTGTCAAATTAGCTAAGACCGCAGGCATCACAATCGACACAACCGCTTTAGCTTGGGCTGTTGTATTAAATCGGGCATAGGCAATCGGGGGTTTGCCATCGACCAAAGCCCAGAGATGATAAGCCTGACCCAAGGGTAAAGCTGGTAAATTTTGTAAGATCAATACTGCTTTTTTAGTGTTCGCATCACTGATTAGACTGCCGGAGGCTTGGGCAGTGCGGTCAATACCTTGAAGAGCAACTAGACGGGTCGCGGGTTGTTGCAAAAGGGCGATCATTACTTGATTGTCTTGGACTAATTGGCGTACGCGTAAGTTATCCAAACCCAGACCCAAGGCGAGTACCGCTGCCATACCCGCTACAAACCAAGGCAAGAGTCCCAAAGACCGCTTGGGCGGCTGGAGAGATTGGTCAAATTCAGCAAAAATTTTGTCTTGTAATAGTACAGGCGGCATAACTGGTAGAGGTGTAAAGGCCAAACCCGTCAGTGAGACTTGTAGCTCCTCGACAACCTGTTCTAACTCCGGTTGCTCGGTCAAAAGTTTTTGGACTAGCACAAGTTCTTCTGGCTCCAAGTTACCAAGGACATAGCCAGCTAAAAGTTCTTCTAAGACATCAGGAGGAAGATTCATATCAGCCAAAAAACTCCTTGAGACTTTGACGTAATTTAACTAAGCCCAGACGCGACCAACTCTTTACTGTACCTAACGGAACATTGAGCTGCTGGGCTATTTCGGTTTGACTAAACCCCTCAAAATAGTTCATTTCTAACGCTTGACGTTGTTTATCTGGTAATTGAGTCATAGCTTCGCGCAGGCGGTTAGTTTGCTCTTGGCTGGCAACTTGTTCTAATAAGGGCGAAGTTGTATCCGTAACCATAATGGTTCCCCAACGTTCTAGGAATTTACCCTTACGACCACGAGCCCGTAATTTATCAAGTGAGCGGGAGCGCGTCAGCGTCGTCAGATAGCTACCTAACGACCCTCGGGCTGGGTCATATCTGGCATTACGCCATAAAGAGACAAAAATTTCTTGGGTCACATCTTGCGCATCGAGGGGTTCTTTTACAATACGTAACGAGAGGCCATAAACGATCTGTCCGTAACGTTGATAAATAATTGTCAGTGCTTCTTTTTGTCCCTGTTGTAGGGCTTGATAGAGTTGGGCATCGCTCGGCTGATCGGGCAGCTTCATAACGTGTAAGCCGCCACGGCTAACCACAAAAATTTTGGTATGATCACGTTCGCGGCTCCTCCACCTCTACTAGTATGCAAGACCGGATGCTTTTTTTGCTATACCGACTCTAGGTAATGCTCAATCATTCCCGAAATAGCTGATATTCAGGTGTCGCCAAACTTTGCTGTAAAGTCGCCAAAACTGCCGCCATATCACCAACTAACATTGCTGCAACAGCAAGGCTCAATCCCGGAAAAACTTGACTTGCAATAACGCCTTGAGTATCAGGAAGTAAGGCAAGATAGCTACCATCTACGAGGTGAAACCAATCTAAACGCTGCTCATAGATCTGCCAAACCAAATATTCTTGGACACCGTGACGACAATAGACTTTGAGCTTGTCATGTAAATCATAGGCAGCACTACTCCCCGCGATTTCGACAATCAGTTCGGGCGCGCCTTCAATATAGTCATCGGCACTAATCCGTGATTGCCCACCCAGACTCGGCTCAAGGCGCAGGAGCGCGTCAGGTTGCGGCTCGTTATCGCCATCCAAGCGAACAGTAGCGTTATCTCCTAAGTCAACACCAGGGGTCACAATATACGCTCAACCAACCCATGACCTGTGCATGGGGTTTGGCATGACTCCGAAATCTGACTGGTGAGGCCATATGTACAACGCCTTCGATTAGTTCAGCCTTTTTGACTTGGGGCATGGCCTGATACCTACGCTCAAATTCGTGGCGCGTAAGATAATCGCCGTTTTCGAGGGGCGGTATACTGACCTGTGTTGGTGTCTGAGCTAGCATTTGAGGAGCCTAGTTATAGCCTTATTATGGTGTTTTTATCTATAAAGGAGCCAGTACTTCTTGGGCATTATGTAAGTAGGTATAACCATTAAGGCTAGTCTCAAAATGACGTAATAATAATCGGGCTTGAGAAAATGTCAGACGTTTTTGTTGGAGTGCGCGTTCGGTATCTTGACGGATGCTTTCCATGAGGGCTTCTGAGTCATATTGCACGTAGCGTAAGACTTCGGTCATGGTGTCACCTTTGACTACATGCTCGATGCGGTAGCCCTTATCGGTCAGATGAATATGAACTGTGTTGGTATCCCCAAAAAGATTATGCAGATCGCCCAAAATTTCTTGATAAGCACCATTGAGAAACATACCCAAGTAATAGGGTTGATCAGGCTTGAGCGCGTGTAGTTCGAGTACCTGTTTGACATCACGTAGATCGATAAATTGGTCGATTTTGCCATCGCTATCACAGGTAAGATCGGCTAGGGTTGCCCGTTCTGTGGGTTCTTCGTCTAAGCGATGCAGGGGCATAATCGGGAACAGTTGGTCAATAGCCCAGCTATCAGGAGCTGACTGAAAAACCGAGAAATTGCAATAATAGGTCGAGGCCATGTCTTTTTCCATATCCGCGAGTTCTTCGGGGATATATTCAAGTTCACGAACCTGCGCTAATATTTGACCGCAACATCCCCAAAACAAGCGTTCGACGCGGGCGCGTTCTTCGAGACTCAAGTAGCCCAAGGCAAAAAGATTAAGCGCGTCTTCTTTGGATTGACAGGCATCGTGGAAGGATTCTTGGACACTAGTGGTGGTGATATTTTGATAGGTTTCCCAGAGATTTTGAATCAAGTTATGATCAGTGGTCTTGGGCGGGGTTTGGATGCCTTCTTTGCCATGGCTACTGACACCCAACACATCAAAGATCAAAATGGACTGATGGGAGGCAATGGCGCGACCGCTTTCACTGACAATCGTCGGTACAGCAATCTTTTTTTGACGACAGCCTTCTTGGATACCAGCGACGACATCGTAGGCGTACTCTTGCATGTTGTAGTTTTTGGAAGCAGCAAAGGTAGTTTTGGAGCCGTCATAATCAATACCTAAGCCGCCGCCGACATCGAGATAGCGCATGCCCGCGCCGAGATTTGCTAATTCACCATAAAACTGCGCTGCTTCACGGACAGCATTTTTGATCACACTAATCGCCTGAATCTGGCTACCGATATGAAAATGTAGAAGTTGCAGGGAATCTAACATCTCGGCGGCTCTGAGTTCTTCGACAACTTGAATGATTTCAGCAGCACTCAGACCAAATTTAGCCCGGTCACCCGCTGAGTCACCCCAACGTCCGATGCCCTTGGTGGTTAATTTTGCCCGAACCCCCAACAGCGGCTGAATCCCTAAACGCTTAGCCGCATCGAGCACCAGAGGCAACTCGTGAATACGTTCTAGGACAATAATTGGTGTATGACCCAGCCGTTGTGCTAAGAGGGCAGTTTCAATAAACTCGCGGTCTTTGTAGCCATTACAAATAACCAAGGCGCCAGGTGTCTTGAGTGTCGCTAGGGCAATTAGGAGTTCAGGTTTGGAGCCAGCCTCTAGGCCAAAATGATAGGCTTTGCCGTATTCAACAATTTCTTCGATTACATGACGTTGTTGATTAACTTTGACCGGGAAAACCCCGCGATAGCAACCGTCATACTGATATTCTTCGATAGCGGTACGAAAGCATTCATTTAAGCGTTTGATACGGTCTGCCAAAATATCAGAAAACCGTAATAACAAGGGCAAAGGCAAGCCGCGTTGCCGAATATCTTCGACCAAATTAAACAGGTCAACTTGCTGTCCCTCTTCACCCCAAGGCGTGACTTGGACTTGTCCATTATCACCCACACTAAAGTAAGGTTCGCCCCAGCCTTTAATCTGATAAAGATCGGCGCTGTCGGTCACGGTCCAAGTCTTTTTTACCTGCTTGGATTTTTCATCTGCCACCGACAAGCTTTTGGTCATTATTACGGTTTCCTTGTGGGGGGTACAAATCGCCCTATCTAGCTTAACGCCCGTCTCCTTAAGAATAAATAGATTCCCCAAAAAAGTTCTGCACAGTTATGGCAGATCTTAGGTGTCACCGATTATCTCGGCTCCAGACATTGATGATTATCCAGCTGTTCTTCGCGTTCAGCCATTTGTTCGATAGCCCGTTGCAAGATGGTATCGACCCCAAGGCCAAGTTGGTATTGCCCTAGCCAGCGCATCGCTTCGTTACCTTGTTGCAGCATCTTAGCGACCGTGTTGAGATGACTCTCAATACCGAGTAACGCCGTCTGCTGCTGGGTATCGGCCAGCCAGCGACTTGCCCAAGTTCGTGCTGTCAAGGTTTCACCCGTCTGCCAATGGATCAGTTGGGCATCGAGGCTATAGCGACTAGCCGCTTTTTCATTTTCATAGGTCAGATCAACCAATTCCTCTGCCGTAAACGGACTGGCACTCAATGGGTCAGGAATACGACCATCTAGGAGACCCAAAAGCCGATACTCCAGCAGCGCCGTGATACCGAGTAATAAACAAGGGTCACTAATCAAATCAGAAATTCGTAACTCAACACGGTTGATGTCATAGGGGCGATTATTGCCATTGGGCCGCACCGAAGTCCAGAGATGGCGGACATTCCACATTGTGCCGAGGGCTAATTGTTCTTCGACCCAGGTACAGTAGTGCTGATGCGAAGTAAATAACGGCACCCGCGCAGGGGTCTGAGGAAAAAGCCCCCACCGCGTTGAGTGATAGCCCGTCACCGTCTGATTGAGAAAGGGCGAAGAGGCACTCATGGCTAAGACCACAGGCGCTTCTAGGCGCAATAGGCGCAGGGCTTTGATGATGTTGTTGGGCGTGTCAATACCAAAGTTGATATGAATACTCGTGGTAACGACGCGGGTACCATAGGTAGACTCGATTAAATCGTGATAAGGATTATCAGGATTGGAGCGGACAAATTGCTCGCTATCGCCTAGTGCCAGCGTACTGCCCGGAAAAATTGTGTAGTCGCCTTGGGTTTGCAAATAATCGCGCAGTTGACGCCGAGGCTGCACTAAAGCACACAGCAAGTCTGAATAATGATGCAAAGGTGGCGTGGCATACTCGACATTACGCGCATCAGGTTCGCGCATAAATTCGGGCAAAGCGGCAATGATGCGCCGCGAGAGGCCGACGGCATGACCTTGGGGTGTTCCCGTATACAGTTCGACTTCAAAACCTTTGCTGAGTGTCATAGTCTGCGCTCGCGTTCTCTCCTATCTTGACATTCTTCTGAGCTACTGTAAAAGCTACACTAGGGTAGAGATTTGACGGACAGATACACTGGTGCAGTTTCATAACAGTTTGACGGGTCGCAAAGAAGTATTTAGTCCCCGTGAACCGGGGCGTGTCCAAATCTATGTGTGTGGCGTTACTGTTTACGACCGCTGTCATATTGGGCATGGACGCGCCTACGTCGTCTGGGATACCTTGCGTCGCTATCTGGAGTGGCGGGGTTTTGGGGTGCAATATGTCCAAAACTTTACGGATATTGATGACAAGATTATTCAGCGTGCTAACCAAGAAGCCCGCCCCTGGCAAGCGGTCGTTGAGGATAATATCCAGAGCTATTACGCGGATATGGCCTTACTCAATATTAAACCTGCAACTCTATATCCTCGGGCGATGGAAAGTGTTCCTGAGATCAAGGATTTTATTAGTGCGCTAGTCGATAAAGGCTACGCTTACGCCGCCGCTGGTGACGTTTATTATGCAGTACGCAAATTTGATAGCTATGGCAAGTTATCTGGCAAAAAAATTGCTGATCTTGAAGTTGGTGCCAGTGAACGCATTGTCCAAGAAGACCTAGCCCGTAAACGTGACCCCCTAGATTTTGCGCTCTGGAAAGGTGCCAAACCCGGAGAGCCAGCCTGGGACAGTACTTTTGGGTCGGGTCGTCCGGGCTGGCATATTGAATGCTCGGCGATGATTGCCCAACATATGGGCGAGACGATTGACATTCACGCTGGGGGTGAAGATCTAGTGTTTCCCCATCACGAAAACGAAATCGCCCAATCGGAAGCTCTACACGGTCACCCGCTGGCTAATTTGTGGATGCACAATGCTTTTGTCCAGCTCAATGGCGAAAAAATGTCTAAGTCCTTGGGTAATTTCATCACCATCCATGAAATTGCGACTAAATATCATCCGCTCGCTCTACGCTTACTGAGTTTGCAAAGTCACTATCGTACTGCCATCAACTTCACCGATGAATCTCTGGCAGCAGCGGCTCGGTCATGGAAAGATATTGAGCAGGTAATTCAATTTGGCTATACGCAAAATTTTGGCGCAAGTGGTGAATATGTGACGGCTTATGTAGAACGTTTTACCGAAGCGATGGATAATGACCTCGCAACGCCGCAGGGCTTGGCGATTATTTTTGAATTGGTAAAGCAACTCTTGCCTGAACGTAATCGCCTAGTTCATGGGGGTGCTCTAATGCTGGATCTGGCAACTCTCGCTATGCTTTGGCGGACATTGATATATTTACTCGAACCTCTCGGACTTGTGGGGACACCCGCTTTTGCGCTTGAACCCGGTCAGGCTTTTACAGAGAACCGTATCGCTCCTCAAGAGATCGCAGCGTTAATTAGCGAACGTCGCGCTGCCAAACAAAATAAAGACTATGCTACTGCTGATCAGATTCGTCAAACTCTTATGGGACAAGGGGTGGTGTTAGTGGATAGCCGTGACCAAACCACGAGCTGGCACTGGCAGGATTAGATGATGTGGGGTGTACTTGTTTTTAATGTGATTTTAATTATGATTGCCCTAGGGATACTGTTGGGCATCCTATGCACACGCAAACAAGTTCAACAACTTAACTATAAGCTTGATGGGCTAGAGCAAGAATTAACATCAGTTATTTTGCCCACAGTTGCTAACCAATTAACCACTAGTCGCCAACAAATTTCTTCGGTACGCCAACTACTAGCCCTGATCCCGACTATTTTGCTGCAACTCCCGCGTACACCGGGTTATCTAAAACAAGTCCGCCAGTTATTTCAGAAAAGTTAGTCTACTTACTAAAACATTGCTCATATACAGGCTAAAGGCTAGAATGATATTTGCGCTTTTTTGCGCCCTGCCACAGTCTTAGGAACCAGGGATGACCAAGGTAGAACAACGCTTTGACTACATCAAAATTTCCATCGCTTCTCCTGATCGCATTATCTCTTGGGGTAGCCGCACGCTACCTAACGGACAAGTCGTTGGTGAAGTGACCAAACCGGAAACCATTAATTACCGGACGCTAAAGCCTGAGATGGACGGACTCTTCTGTGAGCGCATCTTTGGTCCCTCTAAGGATTGGGAATGCTATTGCGGTAAATATAAACGGGTACGGCATCGCGGCATCGTCTGTGAACGTTGTGGTGTCGAAGTCACCGAATCAAGGGTTCGTCGTCATCGCATGGGCTACATCAAATTGGCAGCTCCAGTCACCCATGTTTGGTACCTCAAGGGTATTCCGTCCTATGTGGCGATTTTGCTGGATATGGCTCTGCGTGATGTAGAGCAGATCGTTTACTTCAATGCTTACGTCGTGATCAACCCAGCGACTGTTCAGAATCTAACCTACAAGCAGATTCTCACCGAAGACCAGTATCTGGAAGTCGAAGACCAACGCTGGGCCGATGATAGTCCCCTTGATTTGCCCAATGATTGGGCTTTGATTGGTGCCGAAGCAATTCAGCGTCTACTCCAAGATATTGATCTGGAGCCGGAAACTGAAAAACTGCGCGAAGAATTACTCACCAGCAAGGGTCAAAAACGCGCCAAACTAATCAAACGTTTGCGGGTATTGGATAATTTCATTGCTACAGGTTCACGTCCTGAATGGATGATCCTCAATGCTGTACCCGTAATTCCGCCTGATTTGCGCCCAATGGTACAGCTAGATGGCGGTCGTTTTGCGACTTCTGACCTTAATGACTTGTATCGTCGGGTGATTAACCGTAATAACCGTCTCGCTCGGTTACTCGAAATCCTCGCCCCTGAGATCATTGTCCGCAACGAAAAACGGATGTTGCAAGAAGCCGTCGATGCGCTGATTGATAATGGTCGGCGCGGGCGCACGGTGGTCGGTGCCAATAACCGTCCCCTTAAGTCCCTCTCGGACATCATCGAAGGCAAACAAGGTCGCTTCCGTCAAAACCTATTGGGTAAGCGGGTTGACTACTCCGGTCGTTCGGTCATTGTGGTCGGCCCTAGTCTCAAGATTCACCAATGCGGTCTACCTCGAGAGATGGCAATTGAGCTGTTTCAGCCCTTCGTGATCCAAAAATTGATTCAGCGGGGCATGGTCAACAACATCAAAGCTGCCAAAAAACTGATTCAAAAGGATGATAGTCGGGTCTGGGAAGTGCTCAAAGAGGTCATCACCGGACACCCGGTCTTGCTCAATCGCGCACCAACCCTACACCGTTTAGGTATTCAGGCCTTTGAACCACTTCTGGTCAATGGTCGCGCCATTCAACTACATCCGCTAGTTTGCACGGCCTTTAACGCCGACTTTGATGGTGACCAAATGGCCGTTCACGTCCCGCTATCTGTCGAAGCGCAAACCGAAGCCCGGATGTTGATGCTGGCCTCCAACAATGTCCTCTCACCGGCTACTGGTCGTCCGATTATTACGCCAACTCAGGATATGGTCTTGGGTTGCTATTATCTGACGGTCGAAAATCCTGAAGCGACGCTTGGTGCCGGAACTTATTTTTCGGGTGCAGAAGATGCCCTTATTGCCTATCACCAAGGGGTTTTGGATATCCATTCCAAAGTCTGGGTACGCTTTGACGGGCCCGTCGAAACCGAAGACCCCGCCACGGATTTACGTCAACGCTTTGACAGCGATGGCGAACTAATCTGCCAATACGTCAAAACCACGGTTGGGCGGGTGATCTTTAACCAAGTGATTCAGGAAACCCTAGCGGTTTAGGCTGAGAGCCTAGGTCATCCTGAGACTACGATTGTTTTTCCTGGGGTGACCTAATGGATGCTGAACTATTACGCCAAGTCTTAGAGCAAGTTGCAGCAGGGCAGTCTACTGTGGAAAGTGCTGCCCAAAAGCTATTGAAGTTTGAAGATTTGGAGTTTGCTAAGGTTGACTACGACCGGGTGCGTAGACAGGGTTTTCCAGAAGTAGTCTGGGGTCCTGGTAAGACTTCAGAGCAACTAGTCGCCATCCTGGGTAAGTTAGCCACGCGGCATCCAGTGGCTCTGGCAACCCGTATTGAGGCGACGGTTTATCAGGAAGTTCGACGCCAGCTACCAGACTTACGTTATTACCCCATCGCCCGAATTTGCGCATTAGGCCAGCCTCTATTACGTCCCGGCGTGATCACGATTCTTACCGCTGGCACTTCAGATTTGCCTGTTGCCGAAGAAGCATCTGTAACAGCGGAACTTTGCGGTTTTACTGTCGAGCGGATCTCGGATGTGGGTGTTGCTGGTTTGCATCGCCTGTTGGCGCAGCAAGAGAAACTTAGCCAGGCGCAAGTTTTGATCGTGGTGGCAGGCATGGAGGGAGCCTTACCTAGTGTGGTGGGTGGCCTAGTCTCAGCGCCAGTGATTGCGGTACCGACAAGTATTGGCTATGGAGCAAGTTTTGGTGGGATAGCGGCTTTATTGGGCATGCTCAATAGTTGTGCCAGCGGCATTGGGGTCGTCAATATTGATAACGGGTTTGGAGCAGCGATGTTGGCCGCACGGATGCTAAACACCCTTAGAGCTGGCAACATGCCTAGTTCTTGACGTTTATTAAAATGAGTGTAACAATTCTTAATATGAACAGCTCTAAACTTCTCTCTTTTGTCACCCAGGCTCAGCTCCAAGTTGCCCAAAAAGTTCAACGCAAAGAACAGGGGTCGTTGGAGATTATTCTTTGGCGTCTGGGCTTTATTACTACGGATCAGTTAGCGGCGATTTTGTAGAATAGTAAGATACGCCCCCAGTTTTGTCCCTTAACTTTAGCGGAGGCTTACGCTCGTGGCAGATAACAAAGATAACAACAACTGGCGCAATACAGGGCTCTACGTCCTGCTCGCCGTCGTGGTCATTGCATTAGCAGCAGCTTTCTTCGGCGGTTCTAATAACGACCCGCGCAAAGAAATTGCCTACAGTGACTTCATCAAACGTGCCCAATCGGGAGAGGTCGCCCGCACGACCTTTATGGCAGATGGTACGCGTGCCGAAGCCGAATTTAAAGATGGCACCTCGGTGAGAGTTAATTTGCCGCCCTATGATAGCCAGACTCCGCAAATTCTTCAGAAGGCTGGGGTCAGCTACGAACAACGCAGTGATAATGGCGGCGGTGCTTGGTTTCAAGTCTTAGGAACCCTATTGTTTCCCCTGTTATTGCTAGGTGGTTTATTTTTGCTGTTACGCCGTGCCCAAAATGGCGCCGGTAACCAGGCCATGAATTTTGGTAAATCCAAAGCCCGTGTCCAAATGGAGTCACAAACCAAGACGACTTTCCAAGATGTTGCGGGTGTTGATGAAGCCAAGCTCGAACTTGTTGAAGTTGTAGATTTCCTCAAAAACCGTGACCGCTTTGACGCATTGGGTGCCAAAATTCCCCGTGGCGTGCTCCTCGTTGGTCCTCCTGGTACGGGTAAAACTCTCCTTGCTAAAGCTGTGGCAGGTGAAGCTGGTGTACCTTTCTTCAGCATCAGTGGTTCTGAGTTTGTCGAAATGTTCGTCGGTGTGGGGGCTTCGCGCGTCCGCGATCTATTTGAACAAGCCAAACGTAATGCCCCATGCATCGTTTTCATTGATGAGATTGATGCTGTCGGCCGTTCACGAGGCGCAGGCTTGGGTGGTGGTAACGATGAGCGCGAACAGACACTCAACCAATTGCTCGTTGAGATGGATGGCTTTGAGGGCAACAGTGGGGTAATTATCCTAGCGGCTACCAACCGTCCTGATGTCCTTGATGCGGCGCTCTTGCGTCCCGGTCGTTTTGACCGTCAAGTAACTGTGGACCGTCCTGACCTCAAAGGCCGTCTCGAAGTCTTAAAAGTTCACGCTCGGGGCAAAACCTTGGCGCGCGACGTAGATGTCGAAAAAGTAGCCCGTCGTACGCCCGGTTTTACAGGGGCTGACTTAGCCAACTTACTCAACGAAGCGGCCATCCTAGCTGCCCGCCGTAGCTTAAGTGAAATCTCGATGGACGAAATCAACGATGCGATTGACCGCGTCCTAGCCGGACCCGAGAAGAAAAATCGTCTCCTAGCCGAACGTACCCGTCAATTGATTGCCTATCATGAAGTCGGTCATGCACTGCTAGGTCGGATCTTGCCCAACCACGAGTCTGTCCAAAAAGTCAGCATCATTCCTCGGGGTATGGCCGCTGGTCTGACTTGGTTTACCCCCTCTGACGATGACATGCTGGTTTCGAGGGCACAACTCCTTGACCGCATGGCGACAGCCTTGGGTGGACGGGTTGCCGAAGAGCTGGTCTTTGGGAATGATGAAGTAACGACGGGGGCTTCTAATGACCTCGAGCGGGTTGCTTCGATGGCTCGGACAATGGTTACGCGCTTCGGCATGAGTGATAAAATCGGACCGATGGCTGTGGGTCGTCAAGGTGGTTCGATGTTTATGGGTCGCGACATCATGGCCGAGCGGGATTTTAGCGAACAAACTGCTGGCTTTATCGATGAAGAAGTAAAGCGGTTTGTAGACAACGCTTATCACAAGGCCAAAGACCTCTTGCAAGCCAACCGTGGCCTCATGGAACTGGTCACTGCCGAACTGCTCAAGCGTGAAACCTTAGATGCGGAAGAACTGGAGCAACTCGTCGAAGATTACGAGAAGCAACAGTTGCAAAGTGCCTAACTGATTCCCGTTACAAAACCAAAAAAGAGGAGCCGACAACGGCTCTTTTTTTATACATGTCGCCAAGGCAAAGGGGCGCGATAAGGGTTTTCATGTCTATCTAAAACTTCCCAAGTTACAGGATTGACTATACCTGTTATGGGCAGCTCGTAGCGTTGTTGTAAGTCTCGAATGGCTGACTGAGTGACTGATCCAAAAACTCCATCAGCAACAGTAGCGCGAGGCCGATGCAAACGCGCACCCGCTGCCCCCAAAAAACCATTACTAAGTAAAAGTTGCTGCAATATTTTGACCTTACTACTATGATCCCCGCGCTGTAGGGTAGGCAAAGTTTGGTCAGTGTAGGCTGTGACCATAAGAAACGTAGGTGCAGTGATGAGGGGCATAGCCAACAAGGGGCTAGATAAACACAGCAAGCCAATTATCTTGCTCCAACCATGTGCAATAAAACGCGTCATCATTTAATTCTCCAAATAATCTTTGACCCGCTGTAACCGTTGGGGATGGCGAAGTTTACGTAGAGCACGGACTTCGATCTGGCGGATACGCTCGCGGGTCAGGCTGAAGTGATGCCCGACTTCATCAAGGGTATGACCTCGTCCATCTTCTAGACCATACCGTAAGCGCAGGACATCGCGTTCACGTGGTGCCAGTGTTTCTAAAAGTTTCTCTACATCTTGACGCATCAAACTCTGGATCACTTCTTGGTCAGGAGCAGTACCAGGACAGGGAATTAATTCACCGAGCATGGTGTCTTCTTCGCGCCCAACCGGAGACTCTAAAGAAACTGGTACTTGCATGGCTCGGCGTACTGCGCGCAGTTGAGATACATCTAGTTCTAATTCCCGTGCTAATTCTTGTTCTGTAGGTGTACGACCTAGTTGTTGAGAAAGTTGCCGGGTTGCTTTTTTGAGGCGATTAATTTTTTCGACTACATGGACAGGCAAACGGATAGTACGGGCTTGCAGGGCAATAGCACGGGTAATACCTTGACGTACCCACCATGTCGCATAGGTCGAAAACTTAAATCCCCGCGCGTAGTCAAATTTTTCGGCTGCACGAATCAAACCCAATGTGCCTTCTTGAATAAGATCGAGCAGGGATAGACCCCGGCCCTGATATTTTTTGGCGATCGAGACTACTAAGCGCAAATTAGCTTTGATCAGATGCGCTTTAGCTCGTTGACCACGTTGGCTAATGCGGGTCAGCGTCATCGTGGTTTCGCCGCTGTATTCCGCAAACTCTGATTCGCTTACTACTCGACCTAATTGTTTGTGTAAACGCTGCCGCTTTTGTTCGAGGTCTGACCATTGTTTAATTTGACGGGCTAAGTCAACTTCTTCATTGCCTTTGAGTAGGGGGATACGCCCGATTTCTTGGAGATACAAGCGAATAGAATCATCAGAGCGTGAACTAATAGAACTTGGTGATTTAAGGGAAACACGTAGCGGCTCAGCTTTAAGAAGCTCTGCTGGAGCGAGGATATTCCAGCTCCTATTTTCTTCATCCGCAACGGACGAAAGGTTATGGTATGCATCAATTTGGGTCATGGTCTCCCCTAAAAATTACAATTAACTTGAGATGTTCCTATTACGGTAGCATACGTACAAAAACTGGCAAGAGCATGAAATCACCAGCCAATATAAAGGAAAGTTAAATTTAGTATTTAGTGGCGTACTTAAACTCGTTGGGTCCAGGGATATCATGAACTGCTTGCCAACCTTTGACAGTATTGGGCTCAATTGCAAGGATTCGTGAATCTTGTCCGTCGAGGGGAATTACCAGCTGTGCGCCGCTTTGAGTGAGAGTCTTGAGCAGTGGGTCGGTTAGTTTATAGAGTCCCACCCGTTTTCTCTCTTCTGAATCATTGGGAATCGTGACGGTTTGAGAACCGACTTTGATGGTGAGCGGTACATTTTTACTAATGGCATAGGTAAAGCGCAAGTCGACCCTGATTCTTAAATAAGTATAAACGTTACCACTTTCTCTAAAAAATTTGAGGCCAGAAACTTCCCAAACATCACCTTTATTATCATTAATTTTGTCATCAATTTCGTAATAGACCCCTTTCGCTTTGCGTTCCGCCATCCGGGCAATGCGTGACTGTACTGCAGCAGGATCAGTACTTGGCGCACTGTTACAGGCCGTTAATAAACTCACTATCACTAATCCACTGAGCCAGTGACGGTTAATCGTCATTATTTGCACCCTTTACTTGCCCCAAGCATAAACGAAAAGTGTATCTATTAAAACAGACATACCTTGACGCTCAGATTTTGGAAGAACACGATATCTGTTTACTTCATATTTATCAAACGCGGCGCACCTACAGGCAGACAAATGGTCTCGAGATCACCTACTACAAATTTATTGAGATTCAAAGTAGTGGCGGTATAGTCCACAAGGTCAACAGTTGTAAATTGGGCTTCGGCACAATTGAGCAATTTGACCTGTTTGATAGTGTCCCCGACACGCAGATCTCGTAGCGGCTTGAGGCCAGAGATCATATAGCCCACCACGCCATAGTTACCATCTTCGATATTGGAGCCTGGCGGACTTAGTTCTTTATCAGCAAAGGAGAAGAAAAACTCTGATGCCCCTGATTCGGGCTGGTTAGCTTTACGGGTCATCGCGAGGGTTGCAGGTGGAATAAAGGGTAAGGCGAGAGCTGTACCTTTGGGGGGCACTTGGTTGTATATTAGGGGTGCTTCGACATCCTTTGCGCCATACTCATCATAGATTTTTTTGAGTTTGAGCTGGAGGACTGCCGGGTCAGATAAGCCTTGATCCATAACTTCTTCGACTTCACGACGGATGATTGGGGTCTGGGTAATGGCACGCGAAGCCTGAGCTGGTCGCAATTCTAAAGGAATAGCTGGGATTTTGAGTGCTGCCTTCGGATTACCAGCTTGTACCACAAAGTTTTTCTCGGCGCGGGTAATTGTCCAGCCGTTGTACGCGCCTTTTTGAATTAGATTGATAAAATTTCCTGTGGTCACAGGCGCGTTAAACCCATCCATTAGAATGTTGATTTTGCCAGCGGTCGTATCCATTTGCGCTATGACCCACCCGCCTTTGAGCAGAGGACGATTTTGCCATTGCGTTGGAACCTTAGGGTCATAGTCGCCCAAGACCTGTAACAAAACCATATCAAAGAGCCAACGTGCCTTGCCGGACTCTTGTAAACCTAAGGCGATTTGTTGCTTATCAATAGATGGCGCAACGGCTTGGATGGCAGTTTTGACCTGATCTATAGCTTGTCCTGTGATAGCTTGATTTTTGGCGGGAGCTTGGGCAATGATCCCGGCACGATTGCGCTCAAGTACAGCTTGGGCATAGGTAATCGATTCTTGCACTTGATTCCATTTTTTTTCTTCTACAACTTCGCTTAGGTGTGCGATTGCCTGTTCGACTTCCCAGTTCAAAAATCCTGTCGGGGGCAAGGCATTGCGTAGGGCAAGCTCGGCATCGGTCTTATTAAATTGATTTTTGGTCGGTAACGTCGAAAATTTGTTGTCTTTGCTGTTGCCGCCACAGCCTGCCAATAACACGATCAGGGCTAAAGGAGCCAATTTTTGCCAAGTATTCCGTTGCATTGCCCATTCCTTGGGAGTCTGTATCCATTGTGCCATTACCTAGCTTTCTTCATCCTGTTGATCTGAGGGGTGAAGGCAGGAGGGTCAATTTACGGTAAGATAACAGGATATTGATTTTTGAACCTCAACTCATGCGCGAACGAAACCAAGAAATTAAACGCCGCCGCCAACGCAAAGCCAAATTAGCTAAATTGCGCGGTCAGTACGCTGGAGCCACCAATAGCGTACAAAAGAAAGACATCGCGGACAAAATTCGTCGCGTTTCTGTCTACGCTACGCCGACCTTGGCTTAACTACACATAAGTTTTTTGAAATAACCCCGCCCTAATTTTGAGAGCGGGGAATTTTTTCTATTTTTACTTGGAAAAGATTTACCCCCTTTCCCAAAATCGTCAGAGCATTTACGGTTTACCTGTTTTATGGGGCAGCTCGCGGGGCAAACCTTCAGATTTGAGAATAGCCTCGCGCAGTTTGAGTTCATCGGCATCAGGAGCCTGAAAATTAATCTCCTTGCTTAGTTGAATCCACGCTGCACTCGCTGCTTGGTCATAGTTTACTGGAGTAAACGTATACGGTCTGAAGTCCGGGGTTTTGGTAAATAGATCTCGCAAATCCGTTGCTGCCGCATCATATTGATTGAGTGCTGGGATTCCGAGTAGCAAATTCACCGTCTTGAAAATGCTTGCCAAGCTGAGGTGGGTTTTGCTCACATACTCGTGCTTGATCCAAGGACTAATCGCTAAAAAAATCGAGCGATAACCGTCTACATGGTCATAGCCATTCTGGGTATCATCTTCGACCACAAAAATCACCGTATCTTTCCAGCAAGGGCTATGGGAAATCAAGTCAACGGTATACCCCAAGGCCGCATCGTTATCTTGAATGAACCGCTTAAATGACCAAGTCTGACCCGTGGGATTGATGTCATTGGCACCGCCGCCGTGATCATTCGGATAGTAGAGATCCACGTAATTAGGCAGATTACAGACCCCATTGGCGCGATCCACATACTTGGCCTCAAATACCTGCTTAAAGCGTCCATAGCGGTTAAATCGCGTTGGGTCAGCTTCTTGGGGGGCATCGGGAATATGGGTGTTGTACTCGGGGTAAAGATGATCACTGTTGTCGCGAACAACTTTTTCCATCGGCACATTGACGTGCTGACGAATCCCAGTGGGTTCCGTGTCGCCACTCTCATCGACTTGGGCAAACTCAAAGCCGTTCCCAAAATTAACGAAGCTACGATTATTACGCGCTAGATGCAGATAAATGCCGCCGTGCTGGTTGTAATCCTGAGGGTCGGGAGAACCATTGGCATCTGTAAAACCTAAGCGTCCAGGATAAGGTTCATATACCTCCGGGTCATCACCTGCATCATTGCGTTTGCCACCATAGGATGCAGGCCAGTGGGCTTCTTCAAACTCGGTCAAATAGGTATTGGTCAACCAACGGTGTCCATCCGAAGATACCGCTGGTTCGAGATAAAAATTATCCCCAAAAGCAAAGTCAAGGGCGAGTTGATGATGATTGGGACTGGCACTATAGCCCAAAGAGTAACGAGGTTCACCTTCGACAGGGGTACCAGTACGGGTTTGCTGAATATCGCCAAGCAGTTGGTCATAGGTGGAGTTTTCTTTGTTAATAAAAATAATGTGCTTAATCTGCTCACTAGCTTTGCCAAACTTAATTGGTAGCGGATTATCAGCACTGACGAGGGTCGTTTTGGTCGTAAAGCCATTGTTGGTCAGCACTTGGTTTGTGTATTGCGTCAGTTGTTTGGCAGTTGGCACTTCAAAGTAATTAACTGTACCAAGCACACTGTACTTAGCTGAACCAAGATTATTGGGCGGAAACACGTTGTTAGGGCCTGCACCGCGTCCGTGGGCATTGGCAACATAGAGGGTTTTGCCATCACTGCTGACCTGGACACTGCTCGGCCACCAGCCCGTGGGAATATGTCCGATCACCGTCGCATTTTGATCTTTGAGTTGGATCACAGCGATGGCATTGATACCTGCTTCTGCCACATAGAGGAACTGGTTATCAGGACTGAGCGCCAAGCCTACGGGTTGGACACCTTTGATCGGGCTACCTTTGAACAACGATAGATTAACGCGGCTGACTTCACGGAAGGTTTTGGCATCAAGGATTGAGATACTGTCATTGTTACCGTTTGCAACAAAAATCGCTTTTTGGTTAGCAATAACTGAATTGGGATGGCTGCCACTATAGGTGCTGATCCCTTGCTCGATTTCTCCGACTAAAGGGCCAGTTTTGGCAATTTTTTGGAGTGTCGGCTGGCTTGGATTGCTGACATCTAGGGCATAGACTGAGGAAGCGGCTGGGGCATTGGGACTACCGAGTCCCGGAATGGTGTAGTTCTGGGTTTGGGGAATATAACCGCAGCGAATACCCTGAGGGTCACGCAAACTCGTTGGTAAATTGCGCGGGTCAACTTTTTTGATGCGAATGGTGGTATCTTGAGCTGTCTCTTCGGGATAACCGACACCGGGATAGCACAGCGGGTAGTCTTGATTGCTATCACCTGTTACCGTGGCTGGGGTCAAATGGGTGTACTGGAAGGTGCCAACATTGGTCACCAACAGAGTTTTATTATCCGATGACAGGGCGATCCCGAATGGATACCGTCCGACTTTAGCCGAAGAAATCACTGCCGCAAAATTGTTAGGTTCGGTTAATTTACTGCTGCTATCGACTCCGGTGACGATCTGCGTTGTATCGATGACAAACACCTGGCACCCTGCTTGATCGGTTACATACACATATTTTCCATTGCGGCTGACAACCAATTTACCGGGATAGGTTCCTTTAAAAGCACTAGAATCAGCCACAACATCTAAAGGGGCTGTCAGAGGCTGCGCCGCGCCGTTAAGATTGACCGAGCCAATAATCTGACCAAGCGCCGTATCGCCAACCCAAATATTGCCATTTTCGCCGCCAGATACATAAAAGCGGCTGCCATCGGGAGCAAAAGCTACGCCGAGATAAGTGGCATTGAGATCAATGCGTTTGATGACGGGTTGAGCAGTACTTTTTATACCTCGGATTAAGGTGACAGAAAATGGTGCCGAGCCGCTGTTGGTGGTGATCAAGGTATCGCCATCCGGAGACAAGACCATCCCAAAAGGTTTGGGAGCATCGACATTAGCCTCAGTGCCCAAGGGCGTGATGAAGCGTCCATTGGGGAGAATTGCACCTTTAAGTCCATTGATGGGATAGTTACGGCGGGTAGGTAAGGTGCCAGCTGGAGCCTGAAACTCACTAAATTGTGCCTGAGCCGATTGCTCAATTAATCCAGAAAAACTAATACTCACAGCTAAAAAAGCCGTTAACCAAGACTTGGGCAGGTAGTTCATGTTTGACTCCAGACTATGAACAGACACGGTTTAAAAAATTATCGAGTAGACCTATACCCAAAGACGCTACAGGGTGAATGTAAAGGTTAGGTTATGGTGAGGTCAAATTTTGATTAAGAAGAAAATTCCCTATAGCTGTAGCTACCGAAATTCATCTTAGGATAATAGAGCTTTGCACACACGCTAGGATGAATTGCGGGTGTGCTGAGAAAAAGGTGATGAAGCCAGCCTTTCCTACAATTTGTTTGCTTATGGCTGTTCTAGTGGTGCTATCCGTACAGGCTGAACCACCCGATGACCCAACACCGGATGTAGATGAAGAAGTTCCAGCTAAGGTGATTCCACCGCCAGTTCCTGCTTCGTTGTTGCGATCCAAGATAACGTTGCCTAAGATTAAGGCTACTAAACCTGATCAAATTGATAGTAAAGCCCCTAAATATCACTCTAAAACCATTAATAAGCCTGCCAAACACCTAGGTAATACTAGACCAAGCTAGTTTGAAATTACTGGGGACAAGCCAATAAAAACCCATCCCCAGTTTATCAAATCACCTAAATAACGCCGTATTGACGCAACAGGCTGATCTGGGTACGTACGCCATCAAGATCGCTATTGCTGTAGATGATTAGCAAGCGTTCCGCGCTCAGATAAGAGAGAACCGGATTACGGAAACGGGTGTTGTAAGTAGTAACATCCGTGCTGATGTAGCCATATTCAGGCGCGAGAATCTGGAGCAAGACTTGCACTTCGCTGATCGCTGGGATCGAGTAAGTAAAGTCAGCATCAGAGAGATTGTGTAAGGCGTATTCGGCGAGCAGATTGGTCTGAGAGGGGATGGCGGCATTGAGATTGATGCTGCCGAGTTGACGCAGGGCGGGCAAACGCAACTGACCAAGACCATCAACGCTGAGATAGCCTTTAGCCACAGGGTCAATCTGTGCCAAAATCGCGGCGGTGTGTAGCCAATTGACGACTTTATATTCGTTGCCGAGGGTAGGGGCGGAATGAGCTGAGGCTTGGCTAATCACAAAGTCTGGAGCTAGTGCGCGTTTCATGGCTTCAGCGAGTCCCATGAGATGGTGTCCGCCAGTTTTGGAATTGCCAGTCAGGCCGTAGCTATCGGTTAAACCATTACCGCCAAAGTTGAGTTCAGCAAATTCAGTACCATCACTATTCCACTGAAACACGATGGTTTTAGCCCAGTCATGCCAGATCGGGGCGGCAATGAGGATATCGTTGCTGATCACAATATCGGGGGTTTGACCATTACCGACGACAGGTAAACCATCAATACCGACAGTTCCATAAATCTGACGGTAGACTTTACCGAGATTTTGGTCACTGATTTCATTGACGGCTTCATGGACGACTAGACCACCGGGATAGGAATGGTGACCACCAAAACTGCTACCGGGTGCGGAGGCGAAGGTTTGGGGGATTTTGGGGCAAATGCTGCCATCACTGAGTAAGGGCGGGAAAATGCCAGCTTTGAGACCACCGGGGAAAGTAGCATCATCGGCGGTGCTGACGAGGCCAGCGGTGGTCAGTTGTTGAATGATATTGGTTTTGTCGGTATCAGTGAGGTTGGCGCGGAAGGTAACGCAGGATGTGGAGTTGGTTAGGATATCATTGGTGGCTTGGCGTAGGGGTTGATCTTGGATGCCTTTGGTTTGTTTGATAAGGGCTTTGAAGGCGGATTGGGCTAGGGGGGATTGGTTACTGAGGGCGACAGCAGCATTATTCCCAGCACCGGGGATGGTCTGGTCGGCAGCTAGAGCGGGTAATGTGACCAACGCGATTGTGACAGAAAGCAGGAGAGCATACTTGAAGGTCATGGCTTAGCTCAGTAGAGACTGTAGTAGTCAATCCTACAAACTGAAGGTTAATAGGGGCTTATGGGCAGATTAAGAAAGGCTTTGAGGGAGTTAATCTTGCTGTAACTGCCGTAATCGCTCTTGGATATCGGGTATGTCAAGAAGATTGTGTCAGTGTGGAAATCTCACATTGGTAACCTCCCATCAAACTCAATGGCAAACCGATTCAAGGCTCCTTTCCAATCTGGGATAGGCATCGTCCACTTCTTCGATAGGTTCTGAATCGCCAAGTAAATGACTTTGAGGGCTGATTCATCGGTGGGAAATGCCCGATGGTTGCGTAGTACTTTGCGCAAGGTCATATTTACCGATTCAATGGCATTAGTGG
>JBBRQP010000017.1:0-42744 GCA_038226175.1 Gloeobacterales cyanobacterium | reverse complement strand
GGCAATTATTCGTTGTGAGCCTTCTTTATTGAAGTAGGCAGCTAAAATCCGTTGGCGCAGATCCACTGAATATGGTTTTCCCATCACCCTCTCCATTTAGTCCAATTAATATAGCTCTTTCACTTGAAAATTGCTGTAAACCGTCAGAGATAGCTATAAATTTTAGCTTTGACATTAATGTCTGGAAAAAACAAGAAGATTATGAATTAGCAAAACAGATAAAGGAGAAGCACGAAGCTACACATAATCGTTTAAATGTACTTACTGCAAAAGAGTGTACCCAAGATCTTATAGAATCAGCTCACCAGCATTTAGAGATCTATGATACTTATCCTACAGAATCTACTGCTGCAAACACCCTTAGCGCAGCAGTTAATGCAGGCTTATGGCAAGAGTATAGCGGGTTTGCTGATAAAGTATTGGCTCTTTATCCTAATTCCAGAGATTTACTACTTCAAAAAATCTCTCTTCTTTATTATGCAAATCAACTCGAAGCTGCTAAAAAGCTATTTGAGACGTTCCCAAAATTAGAAACAGGTGACGATCTTAAAATTTATGGTGCATTGTACTACATCATGAAAGGTAATGTTTTTTATGAATTAGGAAGTACTAGAGAAGCTAGCTATTACTGGCAAAGAGCTTTAGATACTGCAATTCTTGAAAACGCAAAAGAAGATTTAAATATAAGAATGAAATTAGTTGAATTTAATGGCATGGTTACGCCAGAACTTAAAAAGCAGTATGCAGAGTTCGTGGTAAAAAAGATAAAAGAATGTCCTGCTTCTGCTCTTTATAAAGACAAACCTATCGGCAAATTAGGTGCGCTTTATAAGATTTTAGAAGCTCCATAAAACATGCCTTGCTGGTAGGGAACTAACTCTCTAGTCAAAGTCACTGTAATTCTGATACTCTATAGCTATTCATTTACGCGAGATGTTATGCGCCCAGGAAAGTGTCTAAGTATGGGAATGTTATTGAGTAGTCTATTTATGCCTGCCTTTGCGCAATCAAGTATTAACCAATGGGTAGAAGATTTTCGAGCAAAAGTCATTAAGATTTGGGAGCCACCCTATGGGTACCAATCTGCAAGTATTACAAATCCAACAGTTTTACTCATTGTGATTAAACATTCAGGAGAAGTTGCTTCGATAGCTGTCAAAAAATCCTCTTCATTTGCTCATGCTGATGAAAATGCAATTCAAGCAGTTGAAAAAGCAGCTCCTTTCAGTCCTCTACCAGATGATTTTGTACGGCAAGAACTAGCAATAAATTTTAATTTTGTGACAGGCACACCAACTAAAGAAGAATACGAGCAACTTCAGCAAAGTATGAAAGATGCAGAAGCAATTAATAAGTATCAGAGTGAAATTTTAGGTAAAAAATGTAAACAAAACCCTGTAGAAACTGCGCATCAATTTCTTGAACTTTATAATAAATATCCACAAGAGTCTCTAGCCGTACAAACTCTTAAGGCTGGAATAAATGCAGGTTTGTGGAAAGAATATAGTACTTTTGCTGATCAAGTACTAACTGTTCATCCAGATTCTAAAATTTTACTGCTTCTAAAAATTTCTCTTCTGTACTATACAAATCAGTTGGAAAGTGCCAAAAAGTTATTTGAAACATTTCCAAAATTAGAAACAAAAAATGATATAAAAATATATGGTAGCTCATATTTCCTTTTGAAGGGATACGTTTTTTATGAATTGAGCGGCAGGAGAGAAGCTAACTATTATTGGCAACGTGCTTTAGATGTTGCAATTATTGACAGAACGAAAGAAAACATTCAAATTGCTATGAAATTAGTTGAGCTTAATGGCAAGATAACACCAGAATTAAAGAAACAATATGAAGAACTAAAAGCAAAGAAATTACTTGAATGCACCAGCTACAAATTGTACAAAAGTGAACCTATTGGTAAACTAGGTGAGCTGTACAAGGCTTTAGAGGCACAATAAAACTCACATCAAATAAATCTTCGTTTTTCGAGCAACCGTTAGACACTACGATCCAGCGCGGCAAATAATGCTTCCATCTCTGTTGGTAAACCCACAGAAATACGAATATATTCCGGTAACTGCCAGCGTTGTCCGCCAGCAATCAAAACCCTTTGCTGAGCTAACTTTTTGACCAAACTAGAACAATCCTTATTCACCTTGACCCAGACAAAATTAGCTTGACTTGGAATAGGCGTGAAGCCATAGCCTGGGAGTTTGCTCATCAACTGTTCCCGAGCAGCTAAGGTCATTTGGTAAGAGCGTCGTTGGTGTTGTTGATCCGTCAGAGCCGCTGTTGCTGCCGCGAGAGCCGGACTGTTATTGCCGATCAGATTCATTACGTAGGGATGTATTTTTTTGATTACCTGTTTAGAACCCAAACCATAACCCAAACGCAAACCAGCTAATCCATGAATCTTTGAAAACGTGCGAGTAACCAAAACATTAGACCGGGTCTTCGCTAGCTCAATCATCGAAGTTACCGCAGGATCAACCGCAAAATCAATATAGGCTTCATCGATGACCAACAGTACTTTCGGGTCAAGACGGTCTGCAAGCTGGGTGATTTCTTGGGCAGAGAGTGCGGTTCCCGTTGGGTTATTAGGATTGGTGACCACCATCAGCCGGGTTTGGGGCGTAACCGCCTTGAGCATCGCCGCAGTATCTAGATGATAATCCTCGCGCAACGGCACCATCACCCGTTTGACCCGTCCGGCTAACATATCGGCTGCGCCCTGACCGATCTCAGCGTAGCCCGGTACGGCTTCAATGAACTCTCCACCCTCCAGACCATAGGCAAGCGCCGTGGCCCGCAAAATTTCTGTCGAACCCACACCCAAAATAATCGGACTCGCACCCAAAGCGGCAAATAAAGCACCGACATTCGTCGCATCCGTGGGCGCATCAAAGGCTAAACCATAGCTCTGATGAAGTTGGCGCACCAAGTTAAGCGTTGCCATCATCGGATAACGGTTACTCGAACTAATTACCTCCGTAGCCGCTTTGATCGCCAAGGGTGAAGGCCCGAGAGGATTTTCGTTATAGAGAATTTGAACTATGCCTTGAGGGACACCCACACCTTGCACTAAAACAATTTTGCGTATTTCTCCCGCCCAAACCTTAGACCCTTGGGCCGCAAAAGCTTCAGCTACCGCTAAATTTCCTAACAAGGCTCGGCGTGAAATTGCCATTACTATTCCTCACTATTACCTAAGATGTACTTGGAATATAACAGACGTTGCTGTAAATCGGTATCTTAGGCTTTTTCTCAGGAAAATAGCGCATCCAACTGCTGTACATCTAACGCCTCAAGACGAGACAAGACTAAATTTGCGCCAGCTTCGAGCAAACGTTCACGATAAGCGAGCGACTGATTATGGGGCGGCAAGATGCCAATAGACCGATAACTACGGCTTGGATCACGACTTGCCGCACGACCGATCACAAGTATGTCCGCCACCGTATCACCGCAATAGACCACCCTTTCGATGGCAGGCGTATACCGCTCAACCAGCCGTAAAAGACCTTCTGGGTCAGGTTTTTCTTTGGCCTCACCCATCGCAATCAACGGTGGATCGCCTAATCCCAGCCGTTTTTCTAGCACCACTTGCGCCGAAACCCGTGACGCACCACTTACAAATCCCCAATAAATACCTGCTTGATCCCAACCTTCAAAAAAGCTTTTAGTGACCAACAGAGCTTCATCTTGGATATAACCCGTAAAGTCTTGACCTAGATAACGTCCCTGAAAAAAATCCACTAATTCTCGATAGTCCAACACCATCTCAGAACGTACTTGTCCCTGCGCCTCATAATGACGATAAATCAATTCCTGTGAGGCTTCCCAGTCGTTATTCCAGATGCCCTCAGACTTAAGCGTATCAATCTGCGTCAAGGTCGGACGCAAAGTCCCGTGCGTATAGTGCTCCACCGTATCGGCTAAAGCGCGTAAATAAGACCCCCCCACATCCCGAATCACGCCGTCAATATCGAGCGCTAATAACGTCGGCGGTCGATCCGGTGGTTTCTTGAGGGAAGTGGGCTGGGTTAAGTATTGAACTGCCCGCGCTAGAGTCGGTGCCGATAAGGCTAGTGGCGTAATTGGAATATGGACTTCCTGGCAAAATTGAGCGCGGGTCGAGTCGGTACGTAGACCCTCTTCATAAAAGACCTGACTAATTCCTGCCGCTAAGATCAACTTCGTGCAAGATAAGCACGGTTCGAGGGTCGTGTATAGGGTTGCACCAGCCACAGCAATCCCTTTACGCGCAGCGGTTGCAATGGCATTAGCCTCCGCATGGGTCGCCCGTGAAGTGTAAGCCTGGTCTTGATCACATCGTGCGACCCCTTCATAGCAATAACCCAACTCCGTACAGTGGGCAAATCCTGCTGGCGGCCCGTTGTAACCTGTTGCTAAAATCTGACGGTCTTTGACAATTACCGTTCCTACTGCCACAGCCCGGCATGTCGAGCGCGTAGCAGCTAATTTCGCCAGCATCATAAAATATTCATCCCAACTTGGACGCATGATTTTTTGCTCGGGGTTCTGTAAAAGTATAAGGCAGTACCAATTTATTTGAGTTTGTGTTATTCTAATACAGGTGAATTTAACTGCGGCTTCTACATTTTGGCAATTTTGAAACCACTCCGGCAAAAAGCGACTACCCTTGAAGTGGTGCGTTGTAGCTGTTTATATATTTTAGGGTTGATGGTGCTCAGGGAGAATTTTTTATGCTTCATGTGACGCCATGTTCGCTCAAAGATCATAGACATGAGATTGGTGCCAAGTATGTTCAAAAGCTGCCATCAACTCGAACCTTATGGTTCATCGCCGCGTCCCAAAATTTTGTGGAGCTATCCCAGCCAAGTTGTTGATTCTGAACTGTTGTCACGTTAGGAGCGTTTGCATGTCTGTGCGTCTGTATGTAGGTAATTTACCAGAAGATGTTAACCGCCAAGAGCTGGAAGACATCTTTGTTGGTGAGCCGGATGTAGTTTCCCTGAAGCTCATCACCGATAAAAAAACTGAAAAATGCCGGGGATTTGGCTTCTTAACTGTCGCGACCGACGAAGCTGCCGATGCCTTCATTGAAAAATTTAATGACCATCCTTTCCGTGACACCGTGATCCGTATCGAACTCGCACAACCCAAGCCGACTAAGCCCCTCGGCGAAGAACGTCCTGCCTTAGAGTCAGGTGAACCCGTTGCTGTTGTGGCAGCTGATGGCCCACCCAAGCCCCGCCCGGTCAAAAAAGTTGCCCTGATGCCTTCCGTTTCTGATAAGCCCAAACCAGTCTTGGCTAAAGCTAATGTCGAAGCTCCTGATGAAGAGACCAGAACCGACAGTGCAGAAGAAGAATTCTCTGGTATTCCTCAAGTGCGGCTGCAGCCTCCCGTGCGGCGCAGTACCCAAACCCCGGCAGCGCGTAATGATGCCTCAAAAATTCGTCGTGAACGACGCGGCACTCCCAATAGCGGACGGCGTGAAGGCACAACGTTGACGGCTGACTATCGTGACCTCGAAGAAGTGGGCAGCATCGATCCGCGCTGGGCTGTCTTGCTCGAAGCCAAGAAAAAGCTGGAATTGCCCGTCTAGCCTACAAAGGCATGATGTTTTGACCCAAACCCCATATACCGTCGTATTTTGTGACGGTTATGTCTGCGATAACTTGTACTTGGCAGGCTAAACGGCGGCCTTTGAGCAGGGGTGCACGCACTTTTTCTTGGAATGTCGGTTCGCTGACTAATCCAGTGATAGCAACTGCGCAGGTACCACAGGTGCCGAGTCCTAAGCAATTGATGACCTTGGACGGGCCATTATAAAGAGCAATCTGATTATCAAGAAGAACGCGACGTAAATTTTCGCCCTCGGCACAAAAAATTATGCGTTGACCTAACTTGATTGTTGCCACTTAAAACTCCACAGCTAGACATAGTAATTTACACACGCAAATGTTAACCTTTGTGTGCAAATATCGTGTATCAGGAGAATACGTAACTACTCTCCTGCGAATCTCAGGGGTCAGAAACCTGGTGAACCATTGCTAACGTAAGATCCGTACACAAAAATTCCCAGAACCGTTAACACACCGAGAACGGCAAAGGTACCAACAAGCCAAAGGGGCAGGCGGTCAGGCATGGTAGAATCTCCTCTCAAACTGCGTAAAAACCATTAACCAATAATGTAACTGGAAAACAGCAAGGCCGTAACTAAAACTAATAGTAGTCCCAAAAATAGAGACGTACGATTGAGTTCGACACGGGGGCGAGAGGGAACAGAACTATAACGCTCAGGACGGGGTGGTTCAAAATTACCGTTACTCATGGTAGCCTCTCTTATTTCTGGGTGAATTGCATGGCGACGAGGGCACCAAAAAAGAACACAGTGGGTACAGCTAAAGCATGAACTGCTAACCAGCGCACAGTAAAGATCGGGTAAGAAACAGGTTGGACTGTACGGTTTGGACGATTGGTAGAGGAAGACATGGGGTAACTCCTAGTTACGGTTGCTGGGGGGCTTTAGTTTCTGCATCAAGCTGAGCTTTACTATTGAAGCGGTCTTTGACCAAAGGCCGTTTAGTACCATCTTCTTTATAGTATTCGTTGGGACGAGGCGTTCCGAAAACATCATAGGCTAACCCAGTGTTGACGAAAAGAAAGCCACTACTAAACAAAATTAGGAGCGCTGGAATGTGAATTAACCAGTAGCGCGTGCTGGTGATGATGTCTGAAAAGGGACGTTCGCCCGTGCCGCGTGTCGACATAAATACCTCTTTTTGCCAAGACTGCCTTTGCTAACAATACTAGCACCGTTGCCCCGAATCGTTAAGATTAGTGAAAGTTTTTTCTCATCTACACCCTCTTAAGATTCACGCTTTTTGTGCCAACAACCAGCTGCGAGCAAGCCCAAACCTATTAGCCCCGCCGTCGAAGTAGGCTCTGGTACTCCTGTCACACTATTGAGCCAGGTTTGATAACTATACAAAGCAATGCCACCGCCGAAAGAACCAAACAAAGGCGGTGCTGGGCCAAAGGGGATCGTGCTGCCATCACCATATTGCGCAATGAACGTATTAATGCCCGCCAAATAATATACGCCACCTAAAAGAATAAACGCAGGACTACCCGAATCCCCACCACCGAGGGTCGCTTCTAGGGTATTGCCTAAGGTTGATCCACCGAGATAGCCGTTGCCCGTCGCGCCATCAAAATCAAAAACATAGGCTGTGGTTTCCCCACCCCCCACATCTCCAATTTGGTCAGCTACGTTTTCACCCGTATGTTTGACATTAAGACTAGAGCTACTGGTGTAGCCCACATCACCCGAACCACTTGCACCATAGCCTGCAAATGTAAGCACATCGCCTTCCTTGGGCAATCGGGGCACCGTAGAGACTATAAATAGGCGTTCCCATCGGCACAGGGGTGCTCAAGGTCACAAGGGCTAAGTCATTATCTAAATTTGGACTATTAAAACCTGAAAAGCTAGGGTTGAGCACGACGGCACTCGCCCCGATAACACTACTATCATCTCCTGAGGCGTTGAGATGAAAAGTAACACTGGAGGCCGCAACCGGATTACTACTACTGCTACCCAAACAATGGGCTGCTGTCAACACAACGGTTGGCGAAACCATCGTTCCAGTACAGATACTACTACCGATTTGGACACTGCCGACACCCGCAAAAGTTGACGTAGTGGTGTTGGGGTCGACCCTGGTCGCTGGTGAATCTGGCGGTAAACCCGTAGCTGCACCTCCAGAAATAATCGGGTCGATGCTGAAATCGTCAAATAAGGTTGCCGCAAAAACTGGGCTTACCCCAACCAATAAACCGCTTAATCCTGCGAGAATTTTGAGCATATGCAAAGGCGCGCCAGATGTTTGCCTACACTTTATCGTAAGTTTATAACACGCGCATGGGTGAAATCCTAGCCAGAGACTGGGGTGCGCATGGTCACAAATTCCTCAGCTAAGGTCGGATGTAAAGCCATCGTGGCATCAAAATCTTTTTTTGTTGCACCCATTTTGATACTGATTGCAAGCGCCTGTATGATTTCGGCAGCGTGTTCACCACACATATGCGCTCCGAGGATGCGGTCAGTGCTGCGTTGCACCAATAGTTTGATTAAGACTTTATCAGGACGACCCGTGAGGGTGTGATAGAGAGGCCGAAACCGCGACCGATAACAGAGAATGTCGCCAGGATAGCGTGTGTGGGCCTGGGCTTCGGTGAGACCCACTGTGGCCAACTCTGGTTGCGAAAAGACCGCTGTCGCAATTAGTTCATGACTGATTCGCGTCGGGCTATGACCAAATTCTGTATCCGCAAAGGCGCGTCCCTCAGCAACGGCGACTGGGGTCAAATTTACGCGGTCTGTACAATCACCTACGGCAAAAATATGAGGCTGGCTAGTACGACTATAGTCATCGACTTTAATCGCATTATTAACTATTTTGACACCTGCTTTTTCTAAGCCCAAGCCCGCGAGCAGAGGAACCCGCCCGATAGCACACAAAACCTGATCAACAATCACAGACTCAACATTCATTTCCATATTATCTAGGGTCAAATGAAAGCCGTCTGTTTTTGGGACAATCGCTTCGAGTTGGCTGATAAATCGAATATTGATACCCCGAGCTATCATATTGTCGCGGAGCATCGCCCGTAAATCTTCGTCAAAACCGCGCAGAATATGGTCACCGCGCACAATCAGCGTCACCTGTGAACCTAGACCTTGCATGATACAAGCAAATTCAACCGCGATATACCCAGCACCCAATACCGCTAAGCGTTTAGGTAAGTGGGGCAGGTCAAACATTTCTCGGGAGGTCAGGGTATGTTCCATGCCCACAATATCGGGACGCACCGCTTCGCCGCCGACCGCGAGCAAGATTTTTTCGGCTGTGACCAAATGCTCACCGATTTGCGCTGTATGCGCATCACACAAGACAGCCCGTTCACTAAACAGGGCAACCCCTGCTTCTTTGAGCCAATGCATATGGAGGTGGTTGAGACGTTCGATTTCTCGATCCTTGGCTGTGATTAATTTTGACCAATCACAGTGGCTAATGACCGCATCCCAGCCATAGCCCACCGCATCTTGATATAGATCATGAAAATGAGAGGCGTAAACTAATAATTTCTTGGGGACACAGCCGCGAATAACGCAGGTACCACCTACGAGGTCTTGCTCGGCAATAGCCACTTTTGCACCATAATGAGCTGCCCGTTTGGAAGCAGATAATCCGCCCGACCCGGCACCAATTACCAACAAGTCATAGTCGTAGTTCATGTTCCCTAGTCTAACTAAAGTTATCTATTTTGGCTTTTTATCTAAGCTAAAGCCTAAGCCCCGAACGCGCCCTAATAAATCTGACAAAACTGGTAAAAGCTGCCCGCCCTGTCCTAAGGGTTGACCCATAGACCAGCCAGGATAGTCACAGACTTGCGTTGCTGCCCAATCAATCAGACCGCCATCAAATAAAAATAAAGGTAACACCAAGCCAGTACCAGCTGGTTGGGCAAGTCGTGTCAATTGATCTGTGAGATCTTGAGCATTAGGTTGATAAAAAGCCAAGTCGACAGGTCGATCGAGCCGCGCAGCAAGAGCTGCTTTGAGTTGATGAAGGGGTTCGAGAGCAGACGCACG
This sequence comes from Gloeobacterales cyanobacterium, assembly GCA_038226175.1. Taxonomy (GTDB): domain Bacteria; phylum Cyanobacteriota; class Cyanobacteriia; order Gloeobacterales; family Anthocerotibacteraceae; genus JBBRQP01. The sequence goes on along the minus strand of JBBRQP010000017.1, from coordinate 33,095 downwards.
GCGCGAACCATGGGCAAAAAGTAAGATGTTTTGTGCCGATGCAAGGGGTTTTTGGAGGACGTGCAACAGCGCAGGACTCTCACTTAAGGTCAGTGTTTGCTGGAATTCAATTTCAGGATATTCCTGCTCTAACTGCTGAAGGGCTGCAGGTAAATCTTGCGCAGCGTGGGTTCCTGGTATCAAAAATAATGGTAACAAAACCAACTGCTTTGGCTGAGTTGTCCTCACTACCTGCCGTATCTGTTCGCCTAGCGTTGAGGTTCCTTGTTCTAGGACACCGCCATAGACCGGGCAACCATAGACCTGCTGTGCCTGTGCCGTGAGTTGGGCAAGTTGTGGCGCAGACCTAGGATCACGGCTACCGTGAGCGCACAAAAAGATAACCAAGGGTGTAGAAGACATAGGGTGCGATGATTTGAGTGTTTCTTCTAGGCTAACCTAGGGCTGATGTGATAAACCTAGAGCAGCAATTAGTGATCAACAGGGGCGAGCATGTCCGAGTTATTACAAAAGGGTATTGCGGCCTTTGAAGCCCTAGATTATTGTCAGGCGCTGCGCTGCTTTGAACTCGAAGACTCAGCCCAGCCCAATCAGCCTCAAGTACACCTTTGGTTGGCCAGCACTTACCAACAGCTCGGTCGCCTAGAGGAAGCTGAGGTAATTTTTCAGGAATTAATTGATAAAAATGAGGCACCTCTGGCACAGATGGCAAGTAGGGGCTTGGCACAATGTCGAGCCGCTCGCAATTCCACGACGATGTTAGGAGCACCATCGTCTTTTGAGCAAAACAAGTCCAATACAATCACGCCTCTGAGTGAAGCTATTACCCGTCCTCTAAGTGTTGGTGATATTATCTCGACGGGTATTAAAAATTACCGTGAACATTTTAGTGAATATTTAAAGCTGGCAGCAACTGCTTATTTATTTTTGTTGCTAAATATCATAGCTATTACTATGGTCGGAGTTATTATTGGGGGAATAATATTTTCTATAACTGGTAGTGTCTATAATTTCAGTCAGTTTTCATTAAATAATTTGAGTAGCTTGGTAGGCGGTACACTCTTAGTCTTTTTAGTCTGTATATTGACAGCCCTGATCGCTGTCTTTATAGGTCTAGCTCCATTTATTGTCCGGCAAGGCACAATTCTATCTTTAGCATTTCAAGATCTGATTGGTAAACCTAAAACCATAGGCGAAATTTTACCTCAGTTAAAAGTAAGAAGTTGGCAAATCGTTGGTGCCGTCTGTTTAGAGTCGGGAGTTATATTTTTACCATTACTTGGATTCTCTATAATTGCACTCATTTTAATTTTAGCTGCTGGTAGATCATTTACAACAGGTAGTATAGTTTTCTTACTATTCTTTGTTACTACAGGGGTTACTCTCAACCTGTTAATAAAAACGCGATTAGTGATTGCAGTCATTGTAGTTGAAAATCTAAGGCCTATCCTCGCTTTAAAGCGTAGCTTTAGTTTAATAAAAGGTAATTTTTGGCGGGTAGCTGGGGTAAGTATACTGACATTTTTGTTGGGAATAGCTAGTGCTTTACTGCAATCCGCAATTCAATTTTTTATACAGCTGATTTTATCTACATTCATTTATGACATAGCAGTTTTATCCTTATTACAGACGATATTAAGTGGAATTATTAGCCTAGCGTTGACATGCCTTTTATTACCTATAGTCACAACAATCGCCGCTGCTCTCTACTACGACTTGAGAGCGCGCAAAGAAGGCCTAGATTTACTTAGTCAGTTGGGAGACTTGTAATGCAAGATGTCACAGCAATTATCACATCATTACGCAAATCAGGACGATTTCGATTGACGGATACGGGTTCTAATTTTAATTTTTCACAACTTAGCCCTAGTCAGGCCAATCTAATTTTTTGGGTGGGTATTGCTTTGTTATTACTAATAATGGCAGTAATTATTGTGCAGTTACTTCCAGTTTTGCAAGGTGATCCTAAATTAGGCATAGCTAAGCCCTTATCATCTGAGCAGACCACAAAACAGACATGGCAGAACTTGGCAGAAGAACTTACTCGCCAAGGAGATTATCGAGGAGCTTGTCGGGCTTGGTATTTAGCCTTGATCCTACAACTTGATCAGGATCAAAAGGTCTTCTATCAGCCAGCCCGAACTAACTTTGAATATCTTCAGGACTTAGCACCTTATCCACTATTACAAAAACCATTAACTGAACTCATTATTATTTATGAGCGACTTTGGTACGGCGAACAAAACGGAACCTTAGAGGAAGTGAAGCGGTGTCAAGAAGCTGTCAAAACCGCACAGATGCTGTCAAAGTAGCCTGTTTGTGAGCAGCAACCTGGGTCAAAAAATTACGGACAATCGTAAGACCCACGGCACCAGATTTTTCGGGATGAAACTGGGTTCCCCAAATCCGACCCTGCTGTATTGCAGCACAAAAGGTCTGTGTCCCATGCTGACTCGTCGCAATCATAACCTCTGGCATGCTTGGTACTGGAAAAAAGGAGTGTACAAAATAGACCCATGAGGCCGGAGCCACCATTTGCCAGAGTAATGAATCTTTGAGCAGTAGTTGATTCCAACCCATATGGGGAATGGTCAGCTGTGGCTCTGGCCTAAAGCGCTGGATCTGACCACCAACTAATCCTAACCCCGGTCGTTCGCCTTCCTCTGAGGACTCAAACAATACCTGTAAGCCAATACATACTCCTAACAAAGGCTTGAGACGAGCTTGTTCACAGATGGGCTGGCGCAGTCCTAAGGACTCAATCTTGAGCATCGTTGGGTCAAAAGCTCCTACGCCTGGTAAAACTAAGCCATCTGCAGCAGCAAGACGCTTAGGATCAGCGGTCACCCAAACTTCGGCACCACCAGCTTCTAGAGCGCGGCGAGCTGAGTGCAAATTCCCGGCTCCATAATCAATTAAGGCAATTTGCAAGGCAGGCATGAACCGCTCGACCACAACATTCACACTATAACCCCGGTGACGTTCGGCTTGCTAGAACGCAGGACTTATGGTGTAGCGGGTTAAACTAGAAGCACTGTGTCAGGAGCATCACGGCGATGGATGAATTAGGACCAATTTTACGGGCATTATCAGACCACCCCTTACCTTTTATTGGGGGCTTCTTTTCTGGGTTATTTCGGGTCAGCCCCAACGAAGACCCTGTCAAAAATTGGCTAGCTGAGCAAATGGGCAAACCAAGTACCGCCTCATCTCCATCCTCACCCAATAGCAGTAATGGCAAAGGACCACAAACAATCAGTATTGACTAGAAGAGGGGTATTGTTGGCTCTCGGAGCGTGGGGTTTGACCGGAGCAGGGCAAGCCCAAGCAGCCGATTGGCTAGCCCGTTATCGCGCCGCGCTAGATAAATTAATAGTTCCCCCTCGGGTTAAATTTCATCAACAGACCCAGATTAAAGGGTGGCAAACCAGTGATATGGCGATCCTTTTTAGTAAGCAAGAGGAGACTTGGCAAGCCGATATTACGGAGATCGACCGTAAACGAACGCTCAGTCGAACCCAAATTGACCCGGTTTCGCACAAAAGCCGTCTGGCTATCTATAACGGCTATGTCACTCATCCTGAGCGCTTAGCTCCCAATGCAACGTTTTCTGTGATGCCCAATACAGACCCCATCCAAGTTGCCGAATCTAGCCGTTGGAATGAACAAACTGTTAACTACCTAGCCTTTGATAATGGCACGCCGATTCGTGAGCTCTGGCTTGATCCGGTGAGTTTTTTGCCGGTGCGCGTGCATTGGGTTGACAGTGGCTCCTATGGCGTAGCCGATATTTTTATGGATTTTGCCTCGGTTGGTGAAAGCTACTGGCTACCAGTCACATCTGTTGTACAAATCAAACTCAACTTTTGGGTGCCGATGGGCTTTGAACGGCGGGTCTTCGCAGGGCCATTGGATATTGAAACTGACTACGATAATTACGACATCACTACTGTGCCAATAGTTCAATCTAGCCCGACGAGCAATTCTATTGGTGTGGCAACTGCGAGATCACTCGATCTCAAACAACCACTCAAACCAACCAAAAATCCCTTTGAATTACACGCTAGTACCAATAAATCAACCTCTCTGATTGCTGATCGCATTGCTGATTTTAATCTCAGTAAACCTGAAGTGGTCAATCCTTATACCAACCTCAATATTTTGCTTACCGTGACTTGGGCTAACCAGCAATGGCAAACCTACTTATTTCGTTTCCAAACTAAACAGACCTTGCTGCCACTCAAGTCTGCTGCTGGTGGTGATATCCAGAGTATTCCGCTCTTGGGTGGGGGTGAATAGATTCAGCGAATTGCCACAAAACCTGATTGTTCGATGAGTTTTTGGCCTTGACCCGAGAGCAAGAGGTTGGCATAAGCAGCTCCAGCCTGTTCATCAAGTTTGCCATCCCGCCGCATCACAACAAAAAGCCGACGGGTAATCGGATAACTACTATTTTTGAAGGCCGTGACATTAATTTTGCCTGTACCATCAAAGGGAGCAACGTAGTTTGTACCAGCTTTGGATAAGGGCAACGAACGAATGGTTTGCTGTCCAATGACTTCAGAGGCCGTAGCATAGCTAATGGCTCCTGGCGTCTGTGCAACTTTGCGAATTTCATCAGTGGTATCACGGGTGATTTGGACGGTGCGCCCAAGCGCCTGACCATGCAAAATTTCATCTTTGATAAAAGTTACCGTGCCGCCTGACTGGGGATCGCGGCTGAAGGGCTTGATCGATAGGTTTGGCCCACCCACTTGATTCCAGTTAGTTACTTTACCCGTAAAAATCGCCTCAACTTGTCCTAGACTTAGCCCAGCAATCGCTAAACTAGGTGTTACAAAAAAGGCAATACCATCAATGGCAATAGGAACGGGCTCGAGGGTAAAGCCCCGAGTTTTAGCTTCGGTAAATTCGCTGTCTTTGACGGAGCGTGAGGACTGAGCAATACTGAGTTGTCCATCTAATAACATTTTGATGCCCGTACTCGAACCTGGTTTACCCGTTGTTGGCTCCACATAACGCAGCTGGAAATTAGGATGGGCTTGGGTAATCGCATTACTTATCGTCAGGGAGCGTAACGGGGCAAAGGTGGTAGAGCCGCCATAATTAAACAGCCCGCTAGGGACATTTTCAACCGTCTCCATGTCGTTATAGACTTTGATGACGGGCGAGCCCACTGGGTTTGCATTAATGGTTTGGGAAGTTGAAGTAACCGCCATGTCCGTAGGTTTATTTAAAAAAAAATAAGCTCCCGCACCTAATAGAGCCAGTGCTGCTACGCCAGCGATCACGGCAATCGGTGGAACACCAATGCCTTTTTTAAGGGACTGTCCACAAATTTCACATTTAGTAGCCGTACTGCTGTTGCGGTCGTGTCCACATTTGGGACAAGTTACGTAGTTGACATCGTAGGTCATGTTTCCTCACTAAGATAGCCCAAGTTCATCTTTGACATTAGCTTCAACCATGATAATCTGTTCGTTAGTTAAACCCAACTCTTCTTGCAATTCTAATAGTTGGGCTTGCTCTTCTAGATCGATTTTATTATCATTTTCGAGTAGCGCCCGATACATCATCGCGTATTCAAATCCAGCTTCCTCATTCATTTTTTTGGGCAGTAAATCTTGGATTATTTGCGCTGCTTGCTCCTTGGACACGCCGTAACGAACCCGGAATTTTTCTAAGATAATCTGTTCTTTTTCGGATATTTCTCCCTTACGCACACAGGATTCTACTAACTTACGATACTTATCAAGGTTACTATCGAGGGCTGAGTCAGCATCAGCGGGCACTACCTGCACTGATTTTGGTGGAGGCAGTATTGGGGCAACTTGTGTGCCAGGGATAAATAAGCTGTGGGTCTTGATATAATCTTCAATGGCAGATTGAGCCGCTTGATATTCGGGATTGTCTTCACCACCCTCGATGGTATGACTATAGTCTGTCAAATACTGCATCAGCCGGGTATAAAACTCCTGCTTAGCTTGACGGGTCGTTGGGGCTTCGCCTAGGCGTTTTAACTCATCAGCCAAAGTTTCTTTAAGACGACGGTTGGCATCACTTAAGAAAAATTCGGTCGTACTGAGCCAATCATCACCAACCACTTCATTTTTTTCGATGCCAGTTTTGCGGTCGCGATACCGTAAGCGCGCTTCGGTGTAGCCCGTCAGTTTGTTTTCGACAAGGGTAATCAAACCCAAAGCCCTGGCCAAAATTACATTACGCCGCCCTTGGGTTTCATCTTCGGTGGCAGGCATGATATCGCCAAACCGTTGCTCATCAATGTGGGTATGTAGAGGATTACGATCCGCCATTTTGACGGCTTGATAGAGGTTGCGCATGCGCGCCATACCATCAATTAGCCGTAGGGGAAACGCTCCTGTTTCTTGGACAAAGAAGAGGCGGTGCGGTTCATTGAGAGGACGGATATCTTTATCGGTAATCGTACTGGTTTTACGAATATAGGGTAAGAGTGTGGAAACAGCTGGATCATCAGGCTTATTACCGCCTTGAATACCCACCAAAGTTTGTCGTTTTTCTGGTTTATCTTCCCAGCCTAAACGCGCTTGATCCTGACTAAATCGCAAAAAAGGCTCAGATTTTTCAAAGGTAGTTTTGATTTGAGCTTCCTGCTGTTCGACAGTCGGATAGTGTTCCAAAAATTTGCGGCTAACCGAGGTACGCGCTACATCATCACGCCCCACAAATTCATCAAGGGCTGCACCCAAAATACGATCACTCAGATCACGGCTGCGAAACTGATCAAAGCTAAATAAATCAAAGAGGCGTACTCCACTACTCGCCAAAACTTTTTGGGCAATCAGACCACAAACGGCTTCTTCCCGGTCACCCAAACTACTGCGATAGATTTGATCGACATCTTTGGCATCATAAAGCAGGATCCCATTTACAGTTAAGGTTCCTGTTTCACGGATATAGGTTTGTTCGCGACCCTTAAAAGTTGCTTCAAGATTTTCGAGTAAGCGATCAAAAAGCGTCAAATCTCCCAGCAAGACCTTGATTTCTTCCTTTAAGACATCAATGAGTTGAACCCCTAAAGTGCGGCTCTTTACTTCGATTTTGGCGACATAGCTCATCTCCAAGGCTTGCATCATGCCCGCAAAGGTATCATCTATTTTCCCTTTGCGGTCAAGCAGAAAGAATTGTTTGGCATAATTATCAATTTGTTTGGCTAATACTTGCAGGGAATTAGTTGTGGAGCGTTCGTTTGGCAACCAGTCTTTTTGACGGTCTCGGTCAAACCCATTACGATAATCTGTCAGCACTTCTGCTAGTACATCGAGAAATTGACGGGCAAATTTTGGCCCCCGAAAGCGGTCTTCCACCATCTTAGCGACGGTATCACGCAGCTCCTGCCGTTTTTGGGTGCTTAACCGCTCGAAGTTGTCCCACATTTTTTGGTAAAAATCACTCCACCGTTTGGGGTCGGTGTCTGTATCACTAAAATGAACTGCATATTTCTCTTGTTCTAGTAATACAAACCGTGACAGATTTTCAAAGGGGATTTGCAGATCATTGCGTCGTTTACGAATCGCTCCGGCCCAATCGGCAACTTCTTTACTGTAGGGTTTGGTATTATCGCCTAGCGCTAGAGAGTCGAGCATTTGATGTTGATTTTCGGACTCGGCTAACATTAATCCTGGCAAAATATCAGTCTTAATCGTATCGCGCATTGCGGTGGGAGCGGGCGTCGGATTGACCCACCAGGCAATAGTCTTTGCCGCCAAGCGCGAGGCACAGGCATTGGTCACCCGCTCGACTGGAAACTGAATACTTGATAAACCAAAGGTAATAAAACTCTGAGGATAACCCAAGGGATCAGGACTTGCCCAATGTTTACGGATATTGTCACGCACCAGTTTTTTGTATTGACTAAAGCCTGAACTAAAATCTAAAAATATATTTTGAGCAACCATTTCGAGTACGGCTTCAAGGCCAGCAAACGTAACTTTATTATTGCTATTACCAATGAGATAACAAAAATTAAACGGCACATCCTGACTGCTCTGACTACTAATCCGGTCTGATGGACTGGTGCTATATTGCGCTTCAAAACGCGTATCAGGACGACTGTAGTGGTCTAACTCCATCAAAGCTGCATAGGCATTGGCAATTACCCGGTCACCAAGACCAGAAAAAGCTCCCGGCAGAACCAGATAAGCTGATGACTGAGGCATCTCTGATACGGGAATCCAATCACGCAAGTTATAGGCTAAATCTAATAACATCCCCGAGCCAGTACCGCCCGATAAAGAACCCACGACAAAAATATTGATACCTTGGTCAAGTTGTACTTTCCACTTATCAAGCATTTTTTTTTCAAAGCCGCGAATACGATTTTTGGCATTGCTAAAGGAGCTTTTGATCTGCTGATAATTGACCGCAAAGGCAAAGCGTCCTAAGGCACGAATCTGTCCTGCTCCTGACAAGATTGAGTCGGTTCCTTTGAGTTGAGCCGGAAACCACTCGGCTAAATAGGGATAAGAATTTAGTTGGTTAAGTAAAGATTTAGCATCTTCTACTTTCGTCCACACTTGTTCCACCGGACGCAGAGAAATATCCTGTTTTAATACAACTTGAGATTCGGAAACTTTAGCATTTTGTTCGGTATCGAGATGCAAAAAAGAAACAATAGGCAGGTCATCTAAAGTGCCATAGGTTTCGACGATCATGCGCCGAATCTTGATCATAATTTCTTTGCCTGTTCCTCCCAAGCCAACAATTACCGTGGGTGTCATTCCCGTATATTCCGCCATGGAATTTCCTAAAATCTCTCTCTACCATAACCTATACCCAGATACTTTAGGGCAGCCATCAAGTCATCTCAAAATGCATGGGTATACAGTCTTTATAGACTTTAGTTGAAGATATGGTTTCAGTCATCTAAGTAGGTGCGCAATCGCGTCTCTATTAAACCCGCGTGCTATCTCAACAGTTATCAGCTAATACTCTGACTACATCGCCTGTCGCCGCTGATTCGGCACAGGCTTCGGCAACTTGCATGGCATAGAGCGCCTGCTTTTGAGAAATATAAAGGAGTTTATCTTCGAGGAGATGATCGAGTACGGCTTGGGTATCACGCAAAAAAAGTCCTCGCCGTCCACCAGCCTCGAGGATACGTGGTTCACCTGCTGCATAGACGGTAATAGTTTCGCGGTCTAGATGCAAACTACCTGTCATGCCTTGAATATCTAAAATCACTTGCGAACGCCAGACACCCACACCCTTGGCATACAGCAAATCACCGATGGTTCCGCTGGCAAAGGTCAACTGAGCGGCGCAATAACAACTCTGAAAATAGCCATCTCGCACATCAGTATACTGATTTTGACAGCGCACTGCGGTGACTTCACCCAACAAATCAATTAGACGACCTAGCCGCGATACGGCACCAATCAACGGAAAACCAAATATTTCAAGGTTATAACTCCAGCGCTCAGGAGCTGGGTGGGCTGGGGTTTGGGTGGTGTAACGGACATAAAGAGGCTGACCCACGGTCGTAAGCTCGGTCTTGAGATTATGGTGAATGGTACTGAGTAACTCAATATGCTCGACATGCAATAGACAGCCTCGCTCCTGGGCAAGGGCAACCAACGCTACGGCTTGGGCATAGGTCAAGGCCAGTGGATATTCGACAACGACGTGTTTGTTAACTAATAAGGCTTGACGCACCAAGGGTTCGTGGGAGCTATTGGCTGTACCTACAAAAACCAAATCAACCAACGGGTCTGCCAAAGCCAAACGCCAATCTGTGTAAGCTTTAGTCTGAAACTCTTGAGCTAAGGTCTCGGTTTTTTGGGGATCGCGTCCCACAAACCAGCGCAGTGTGGCGCGTCCATCAGCTTGTAGCGCTAGACCACGCGCCCGTGCCGCGTAGCCTGTGCCAAAGATTCCGACTTGCATCATGTCTGTCCCCAATCATAAAAACAACCTCTGTCCTAGATTTACAGAGCCATCCGCTAGACGGCATGACGTGCATTGGTGGAGGACAGAGGCTATTTTTAAAACACTTTATCTACTTAAAGGTACCCAGGAAACGACCTTTGATCTCGACTTCACCAACCTCGGTCGAAGCACCCGTCGGCTGCTCACTTACAAATTCACCAGAAATTTCTCCGGTCTCAGGATTGATGGTCTTGACCAGCAATTGAATTTTTCCGGTTTCTAGCGGACGGCCTTGGGATTTTTTGGTACTGTCTTTTGCGTATTGCCCCCCACTGGCATAAAAAGCCGTCGGTTCTTCGTAGCCCACATCATTACCACGACCGCGAGAATCAAGATAATTCAACCCACGTAAGGGCGGTACAGTGACGCTACCGTTAAAGTTGGTAGCGGTATCTACAGCACTACTGGCGACGGCGACGGTATCGAGAGCATTAACGGTGAAATTAACCGCAATGCGCTTACTACCTTGCTGTAAGGTCATCTGGGTTCCGGTACGACCTTGAGTATTGATGCCACCCTTACCAATAATCAGGCTTAGCCCCTTATCAGTTTTGGTTAATTCGCCAGCGGCTGGGCCTAAAGGCGCAGTCGTGCCCCAGATGATTTTGGCCGGTTTGCCCTCAAAGGAAGCCTCTTGGGCTTCAAAACAGAGATTGGTAGCTATTTTGCTGACGCCAGGGGTAACAGCGAGTGTGCCACGGCCTTCGGCACTGGCCTTAGGACAACCTACGGGGTTACCAGTGTACTGCCTTTCTGCTGTGGCTCCGATGGTTTTATCGGAACTGCAACCTGTCAGGGCGACCACGCAAATACTGAGCGCTAAGATTAAATTTTGAGGAGCGATGGGATTCGACAAAGTTTTCATGGCTGACGCGACCTAACTACGGGATGTAAAGACTGCACTCAGCACACCTTGATTATGAGAAAAGTATTGCAGAGTGTTGTACTAGCCATACTATATTACGCGTTGCTCGACTTAGCATCTTCTTTATCTAAAAAATTATTGCAAGTGCGCTAGCCCAATCCCAGCTCTTGATCTAGGGTAGAATAATGATACAGATTTTTTACGAAGGTTTTCTGCATGTCTTTGACTGTCACCTGTTTTAATCTTGGCACGTTGGCCCGGGGGTTCCGTGGCTAAGAAACGTGACTTGCGCCGCGAAAAACAACAACGCAACCGGGAATACGTCAAAAAGCTCAGACGACGTACTAACAGCGGTTCACGACGCTTTGATGGGGGCGGTGACGGGCGCGATGGTTATGTCGCAGCTAGCGGCTAGATTAGTGCCTTTTGAAGAATTTTGCCAGGGCGTGTAGTTTCTGATTACTCAGACTTTACGGCTTTTTGAAAAGTATGTCACACTGGAGACCCAGCCTGATTTAGACCCTTCACGATGACCCAAATCCCGTCTTTACCTTTCCAGCCTTGGCTTGAGGAACATGATGCCTGCGGCGTAGGTTTTATCTACCGCCCGCAAGCGAGCTATCGTGTCATTGGTGAGAGCCTACATGCCCTCAATTGCATGGAGCATCGTGGCGGCTGTGGTGCAGACGGCGATAGTGGTGACGGAGCGGGTATTTTAACTGCGATTCCTTGGGGTCTGCTGGCAACTGAGGGTTGGAAACTAGCGGGTCAGATGGCTGTCGGGATGGTCTTTTTGCCGCCTGATGTCCCAGATGCTTGTCGCCAAACTACCGAAGAAGTTTTAGTTAAAGAAGGTTTTGTTGTCAATGGCTGGCGGGTTGTACCGACACAGCCACAAGTTTTGGGTAAATGGGCGGCTAAAACTTGTCCGCTTATCGAACAAATAATCTTAACAGCTCCGCCGTCGTGGTTAGAAGATGAAGTAGAACGTCATCTACTCTTGGCGCGCAAACAAATGATGCGGCCTTGGCTAGGCCATGCCCAAGGAGAGCATTTTTATGTGGCTTCACTCTCTTGCCGGACGGTCATCTATAAGGCCATGGTGCGCTCAGAGGTTTTGGGACACTTTTATCCTGATCTGATGAACCCAGCTTTTGAGAGCCATTGGGCGGTTTATCATCGGCGCTTTAGCACCAACACCGTGCCGCGTTGGCGGTTGGCACAACCCCTGCGTTTATTGGGTCACAACGGCGAAATCAATACGTTGTTGGGTAACCGCAACTGGATGCGGGCGCGTGAATCTGGTTTGGATCATCCGGTTTGGCAAGGCCGCCGGGGTGATCTCAATCCGCTCGTTTTTGCAGAAGGTTCTGACTCAGCGAGCCTAGATAATGCACTAGAACTCTTGGTACGCTCGGGACAAACCCCAGCTGCGGCCTTGATGCAACTGATCCCCGAAGCCTACCATGACCAACCCGAACTTGCGGCTTACCCGGAAGTGACTGATTTTTATGAGTATTACAGCGGTTTGATGGAAGCCTGGGATGGCCCAGCTTTGATTGCTTACAGTGATGGCAAGAGTGTAGGGGCTCTGTTGGATCGCAATGGTTTGCGTCCGGCGCGCTACACGCTTTTGGCTGATGGTACGGTAATTGTCGGCTCCGAAGTCGGGGTTGTCGATACGCCCATTGCTGAGTTTATCGAAAAAGGTCGTCTCGGTCCTGGACAAATGCTCGCAGTTGATCTGACGACAGGCGAAGTCCAAAAAAACTGGCAGATCAAGCAAGCCGTTGCTCAGCAATATCCCTACGGCGCATGGATTCGTAGCCAACGCACTAATCTCACCCCCCAAGCCTTTATCGATCAGCCACAGCAATCCGCCGCAACACTCCTACAAGAGCATTTGGCCTTAGGCTATGGCAGCGAAGATGTGGAAAATATTATTGAGGCGATGGCACAAACTGGTCGTGAACCAATTTTTTCGATGGGTGATGATACGCCCCTTGCCGTCCTTTCTCAGCAACCACGGGTTCTCTACGATTATTTTAAGCAGCGGTTTGCGCAAGTTACTAATCCGGCGATTGACCCTCTACGCGAAAAATTAGTGATGTCGTTGGAGGTGCATCTCGGTCGGCGAGCAAATTTGTTGGTGCCGAGTCCTGACGGGGCGCAGCTTTTGCATCTGAGCAGCCCGATTATTAATGAACGCGAACTCGCTACGATCGAAACGCTTGGTGAGCCTTATTGCTGTGAGCGCTTATCTTTACTATTTGATGTGGCGTCCGCAGATTTTGAGGCTGTCCTCGATCAGCTGTGCGCTCAAGCCCTTAGCGCAGTGACAGCGGGTAAAACAATTTTGATTTTTAGTGACCGGGGTGTGAGCCAGACTCAGAGCGCTATTCCAGCACTACTCGCCGTTGGTGCTGTGCATTATCATCTGATTCGAGCCGGATTACGGATGGCTTGTTCCTTTGTAGTAGAGACGGCGCAGGGCTGGAGTACCCATCATTTTGCGTGTTTGATTGGCTATGGGGCGCAGGTGATTTGTCCTTATTTGGCCTTTGAGACCGTGCGCCACTGGTTTGTACGCGAAAAAACCCAGACTTTTTTACGCCAAGCCAACGGTGCCGAACCCATTGCGGTCGCTAAAGCCGCTCAGTTCAGTGATTTTATTGGCCTGACTACCGAAAAAGCCCAGCTTAATTACAAAAAAGCCATGGAAGCAGGACTGCTCAAAATCCTCTCAAAAATGGGGATTTCTCTACTGAGCAGCTACACTGGCGCGCAAATTTTTGAGGCTGTGGGCTTGGGTTGCCAGGTTATCGGACGCTGTTTTGAGGGGACAACCTCACGCTTAGGTGGACTCGAATTAGATGGCTTAGGTCAGGAAGTCCTACGTTTTCATAGCAAAGCCTTTCCTGCAACCAAGAAGCTGCTTAACTATGGCTTGATGAGCTATCGGGCGGATGGAGAGTATCACGGTAATAATCCCGCCTTAGTCAAAGCCCTTCATAACGCGATTGGTCTCAACAAAAAAGTCACCGATGCGAGCCAACGTCAAGCTCAGTTTGCAGAATATCGGGCTTTGGTACAAGAGCGTCCACCAATGTCCCTACGCGATCTGCTGACCTTCCATTCGGATCGTCCGGCGATTGCGCTAGCTGAAGTAGAATCCGCGCTCGCTATTGTGCAAAGGTTTTGTACAGGTGGCATGTCTTTGGGAGCTTTATCTAAAGAGTCCCACGAGATCCTAGCCATTGCCATGAACCGCTTGGGGGGCAAATCTAATTCTGGTGAAGGGGGCGAGGATGCCCTGCGTTTTGCGCCAATCCAACATATTACGCCCGAGGGTATCAGCTCGGATTTTCCAGGTCTACGGGCGTTGCAAGCGGGAGATAAAGCCTCTTCTGCGATTCGTCAGGTAGCCTCGGGTAGATTTGGCGTCACACCTGAATATCTAGCAACCGCCGAACAACTAGAAATCAAAGTCGCGCAAGGGGCAAAACCCGGTGAGGGGGGTCAAATTCCGGGGCCGAAGGTCACAGAATATATTGCCAAATTGCGCCGCTCCAAACCGGGCGTGCCACTCACTTCGCCGCCGCCGCATCACGATATTTATTCGATCGAAGACTTGGCGCAACTAATCTATGACTTACACCAGATCAATCCTGACGCTAAGGTCTCAGTCAAACTGGTTGCCGAAATCGGCATTGGTACGATTGCTGCCGGGGTCGCTAAGGCTAATGCGGATATTATCCAAGTCTCTGGCCACGATGGCGGTACTGGTGCGTCTCCCTTGAGTTCGATTAAGCACGCTGGGCTACCCTGGGAATTGGGTCTAGCTGAAGTGCATCAGGTTTTGCTCGCTAATGGTCTACGTGAGCGGGTGTTGTTGCGGGTAGATGGTGGTCTCAAGGCGGGCTGGGAAGTGGTCATGGCGGCCTTGCTCGGCGCTAATGAGTATGGCTTTGGCTCGATAGCCTTGATCGCTGAAGGCTGCATCATGGCGCGGGTATGTCATACCAACAACTGTCCGGTCGGCGTTACCAGCCAAAAAGAAGAACTGCGTAAACGTCTTCCCGGCACACCAGAGTCTGTAGTCGAATTTTTCTTGTTTATCGCCGAAGAAGTCCGGCATACCTTAGCTGAGCTTGGCTATCGTTCGCTTGGTGAGATTTTGGGACGGGTGGATCTACTTCAAGCACGCGCTGGGCTACATTTACCCAAAGCTAAGCCTGATCAGCCATTGCTCAATTTAGATTGTCTCTTGACCTTGCCGCTCAAAGATAAGCGCAACTGGTTAACCCCACCGCTCGCGCCCCATGATAATGGCTCAATTCTCGAAGATGCGTTGCTGTGTGATGCTGAATTCCGCTCAGCTATCGTCAACCATGCAACTATTGAGCGCAGCTTCGCGATTATGAACACCGACCGCAGTGTCGGTTCGCGCCTCAGTGGTCTGATTGCTCGTCAGCACGGCGATACGGGTTTTCAGGGTCAAATCATACTCAATTTCACGGGGTCAGCGGGGCAAAGTTTTGGAGCCTTTAATATCCAAAATGTACGCTTGGTTCTCAATGGTGAAGCCAATGACTACGTGGGTAAAGGCTTGAGTGGCGGAGAAATTATCATTCGGCCTTTGCAAGACGCGCCCTATCGTTCTTACGAAAACGTGATTATTGGCAACACTTGTCTTTATGGTGCCACTGGCGGGATACTTTACGCGGCAGGACGTGCCGGCGAACGCTTTGCCGTGCGCAACTCACGGGCGCAAGCAGTCATTGAGGGCGCAGGCGATCATTGCTGTGAATATATGACAGGCGGCGTAATTATCGTCTTAGGTTCGGTCGGGCGCAATTTTGGGGCTGGTATGACCGGTGGGATTGCCTATGTCCTCGAAGAAGACGGACTTTTTGGCGCTAAATTTAATGCGGATGGGGATAAACGCTTACAACGGGTACCAACAGGTGGTGCGCTCGCCCTCAAAGCCTTGATCCAAGCCCATTATCGCTATACCGACAGTGACCGGGCTCGCGAGATTCTTGAGCGCTGGGAGGCGTATTTACCCCGCTTCTGGCAAGTAATACCGCCCAGTGAGCTAGAAAATAGCCAAGCTCAAGCCATAACCGTGGGTCAGCTGACCGTAGCTCAAGAGTAGCTTACTACCCGTATACGTATCGCAAAACACCAAGCAATAACCCTTTAGGCTAGCCCTGTGTAGCAAAAACTGCTAACGTGGCGTGAGTGCGTAATGTGGCTTTGGCAGTTAGGAGCAAGCGTGGTGCAGCCTGAATCAGGCACAGTCGTAATTGGAGCAGGTCCGGCGGGGTTGACTGCAGCCTATGAATTAGTCAAACACGGACAGGCCGTAACCGTCCTTGAACAGAGCCGTAGCAAAGTAGGTGGCATTTCTCAGACGGCTGAGTACAAAGGCTTCCGTTTTGATATTGGCGGGCATCGCTTTTTCTCAAAATCTCAAGAAGTTGAAGACCTATGGACGGAGATCCTCGGCGAAGCGATGGTAACGCGGGGTCGTTTGTCGCGTATTTTTTATCAGGGTAAATTTTTCTCCTATCCCATTAAACCCCTCGATACTTTTCAGAAACTGGGTCTGCCCTACACAGCCTTGTGTGTGGCTAGCTACATCAAAGCGCGCGCCTTTCCCCGTCAAAATGTCAAATCCTTTGAAGACTGGGTGATCAATAACTTTGGTGAGCGGCTTTACGAAACTTTTTTTAAAACCTACACCGAAAAAGTCTGGGGCATGGCCTGTACCGATATCAGTGCGGATTGGGCTGCCCAACGCATCAAGGGCTTGTCGATGTCTAGCTTGATTCGCAGCACTCTCTTTCCTCAAAAAGTCGGTCAAGACCGCGCCACGGTGATTAAAAGCCTAATTGACCAGTTTCGCTATCCAGTCTATGGCCCCGGTCAAATGTGGGAAATGGTCGTCGAACTCGTTGAGCGCAAACAAGGCCGCGTACTGATGGGTCAAAAAGTTACGGGTTTACTCTGGGAACCGGGCCGCTTGCTAACTGTCGAGACCCAAGCTAATGGACTAACCCAGTCTCATGATGCGGCTCATTTTATCTCCTCAATGCCGATGCGTACGCTCGTCCAAGCCCTGCGCCCAGCGGCACCCCCAGCTGTGATCAAAGCGGCAGAAAGTCTTGGCTACCGCGATTTCATCACGGTGGCTCTAATTATTAAACAAGCCGAACTATTTCCTGATAACTGGATTTATATCCACGACTCGGGTGTCAAGGTCGGACGGATTCAAAATTTCAAAAACTGGTCTGAGGCAATGGTGCCAGACTCCACCCTGACCTGTTTGGGCTTGGAATATTTCTGCTTCGAGGGCGATGGGCTTTGGACGATGAGCGATGCAGACCTCGTCGCTCTAGGCACCAAAGAAATTGCTAAACTCGGGATTGTTGATCCTGAACTTGTTATTGATGGCACGGTCGTACGCGTCCCTAAAGCCTACCCGGTCTACGATGATGATTATCGGCAAAATGTGGACACAATCCGACTGTTCCTCGAAAAAATGTTGCCTAACTTGCAACTCGCTGGGCGTAATGGGATGCACCGCTATAACAATCAAGACCATGCCATGATGACCGGGCTACTAGCTGCGCGCAATATTCAAGCGGGACATATGCTCTATGACCCTTGGCGGGTCAATAACGACGCTGAATATCTAGAATCAGGTAGTGCTGGCGAAGAAGGCGGTCGGATGATCCCGCAACGAGTAACCTAATGCGTGAGCGCTTCCTCAAATATCTGCTGACGGGCGGTGGGGCTAGTATTGTAGATTTTAGTATTTTTTCCCTGCTGACAGTGGTATTTCAGCTGTGGTGGGTGGCGGCGTTTAGTTTGGGTTGTTTGGGCGGGATGACGGCTAATTTTTTATTGAGCCGCAAATTCGTCTTTGATGTGCATTGGCAAAGTAGTATCAAGCAGTTTTTTGTCTTTGCTTGTGTCGCTCTACCCGGCGTATTATTTAATCTCGGTAGTATGCAAATTTTGGTCAGTCGCTTGGATTGGAACCCGGTACTTGCCCGGGTTTTGAGTGCTGCAATCGTAGTGGGCGTGAGCTTTTTGGGTCACAGTTTATTTAGCTTTCGCAAAGAGACTTCAGCTTAAGCAAAACGTTGACCGAGACGCACGGGATCACGTACAGTAATTTTTTTCTTGTGAATAGCAATCAATTCATTCTTTTTGAGATCGCCGAGCAAGCGCGTAATGGTAACCCGCGTTGAACCAATAGCTTCAGCAATTGCTTGGTGAGAGAGACGCAAGTCAATCGTAATGCCATCTTTACCCGGGACACCAAAGTCACGACACAACACCAAAAGGAAGCTTTCGAGACGCGAACCCATATCACGATGGGCCAAAGTTTCAATCATCATTTCTGTCTGCAAGACCCGCGCTGCCAAGCCTTGATATAACAGAATCGATAACTCTGCATCGGTACGCACCGCTCGTTCCATATGTTCGATCGGAACTGCAACCAAATCCACGGGGGTAAAGGCTACAGCATGATAGAAGCGGTCAGAACGATGACCCGTAATCAACGAAAGTACCCCGAAAACACTGTTTTCTCGCAACAGCGCAACCGTGATTTCTTCGCCACGTTCATAAACTCTTGAGAGCTTGACTGCTCCCCGCATCAAAAAATAGACACGCTCGGCGGGATCACCGGGGAAAAATACAGTTTTACCCCGCTCGTAATGTTCGGTCGTTGAAGGCAAAATGCCATTTTCTAGCTGACGGAATAAAGCAGAAAGCGGCTGATCAAACGTGATAGTCAAGGGGCTTTCTCAAGACACGGAATGACTTAGATTTAACCTAATTGGTACCGTTAATTGTATTGTAAGATACAAAATAGCTCTATTAGGTAAAAAAGTTCACTAAGTTACAAAAATTAAGGCAAATGGCTCATCAATTTTGGGCTTTTGCGGGTCTAGAACACCGATGGAGGGTCAAAAAATCTGGATACTCCCAATAAATTGCCGAAACAGATTAATCTGCTCGGTCGTCGGTGATTTTGGCCAATCCGCAAAGAAAAAGACCAGCTGACCCGCTTCGGGAATCCCAATCCAGCGGATAAAACGCCCAGATGGTTGCCCAAATTGACATTCTGCTCCATTTTTACCATCAATCAAAAACCGCTTGCTGAGGGTTAAGGTCAAGCCCTGCGGGATCAAAGTTTGGACTTTAGTACAGAGTGTTTTAAGTTCCACTGGATTCATGGGCGTGACAATCGTCACCTTACGGTCTGTCAAAGCTCCTGTGGTAATACGCGTATGTTTGTCCGGTGGTATGAGTGTGAAATGGACTAATTTAGCCTTGGGTACTGGCGTAGTCTGAAAATAGGGCGGGGGCACAAAAGAAATATTGCTGATATTGTCGAGTACACGTCCGGCTTGGGCGGGTAGCCCTAAGCCTACGATTAAGCCCAGTCTCATTATAATTTTAACCCGCAGCATCTTGCTTGCCCTCATGACCTGTTGCTATCGAACCATCGCATAGGAAGTTGTGCTCTGGCAAGAGGATCAAGAAGACTGAGGGGGTAACTATTTGCTAGCAATGCCATTTTTGAACGTAATCAAGCAGCCGAGGTGTGGGAAGATGTGGAGTGGATAAATTAACATTTGGTTATGACTTTAATCGTCCAAAAATTTGGTGGCACTTCCGTTGGCTCCCTTGAACGGATTCAGCAGGTAGCCCATCGGGTACAAGCGACGGTCAAGCAAGGCCATGGGGTGGTGGTGGTGGTTTCGGCAATGGGGCATGAAACCGACCGCTTATTGGCCTTAGCCTATGGTTTGACTGATGTACCCGACCAGCGCGAGTTAGATGTCTTACTCTCGACTGGCGAGCAGGTCAGTATTTCTTTAGTGGCCATGGCCCTACAGAGCCTGGGCATCAAAGCCGTGTCTCTGACGGGAGCCCAAGTAGGCATTGTCACCGAATCCTTGCATGGGCAAGCCCGGATTCTTAATATTGCCACCGAGCGTTTACACCATCATCTAGCGCAACAAGAAGTAGTCATTGTGGCGGGATTTCAGGGGGTGCGTGAAGACTTGCCTTTGGAGATCACAACTTTGGGGCGAGGGGGGTCTGATACGACAGCTGTGGCGCTCGCGGCGGCGCTCGGAGCCATACGCTGTGAAATCTATACCGATGTGGCAGGTGTTTACACTACTGATCCGCGTTTGGTTCCTTCGGCTAGCTTGCTTACTGAGATTACTAGCGAAGAGATGCTTGAACTTGCCAGTGTGGGGGCTCAAGTTTTGCACCCGCGCGCCGTAGAGATTGCCAAAAATTATGGGATTCCCCTAATTGTGCGTTCCAATTGGCATGATTTTCCGGGTACGCGGGTCATCTGTGCGCCCTTAGCGTTACCCCGCTCTCTCGAAAATATGGAAGTGGCCCGTCCCGTGGAACGGGTTGAGATTGACACAACCCAAGCCAAAATTGCTTTGCTGCGGGTTCCGGATCAACCGGGTATTGCCTACAAATTATTTCAAGCCCTAGCCGAACAGGATGTTGATGTAGATCTGGTGATTCAATCGGTTCATAGTGGCAGTAGCAATGATATTGCCTTTACGGTGCCAAGTTCAGTTGTTGCAGTAGCGCAGAGTATCGCTGAGAGTATAGCGGCGCGTCTAGGCTGCGAAAAAGTCATTATTGACCCTGAGATTACCAAAGTTAGTTTGGTGGGTGTAGGAGTCTGTTCACGCGCTGGGGTTGCAGCACGGATGTTTGCGACCCTAGCGCAATTGGGGGTCAATATTCAAATGATTGCGACCTCTGAGATCAAGCTCAGTTGTGTGATCGAGCGCCGTCAAACGACCGAAGTCCGTCTGGCCTTACAAGAAGCTTTTGGATTGCCGCCTGTAGACCCTGCACCCCAGACGAGTGTGAGTATCACGGCGGTACGTGGGGTGGCTCTCGACCGTGATAAAGCCCGTCTCGCTGTCGAGGGCATTCCTGATCGTCCGGGTATGGCGGCTAAGCTCCTGGGACAACTAGCCGCCAGTGGTGTCACCGTTGATATGATCATCCAGTCACAGCGTCCTGGTACCGAGCAAGATATTGCGCTGACAGTACCACGAAGTCAGCTTCATCATGCCCAAACCGTATTGCGCCAAGTCGCGGCACAACTCGGCTGTCAAGGCGTTACCACCGAAGACCAAGTAGTTAAAGTAAGTGCTGTGGGCGAAGGTATGGTGGGTACACCAGGCATCGCGGGTAAATTTTTTGGAGCCTTAGCCGAACAAAATATTAATATTCAGATGATCTCAACCTCGGACATCAAAGTCAGTTGTATTGTCTCTGAAGAGTACGCCGAATTAGCGCTTAGCTCTGTACACAGTGCCTTTGAACTGCAAACAACCTCTGAACCTCTCTTTTTACCCGTATGAAGGCGCTCAGACTAGCCTCTCATGCCAAGATCAATCTCTACCTAAAACTCGTGGGCACGCGCTCTGATGGCTATACCAATATTGTGACGGTGTTTCAAAGTGTGGGACTTGCCGATGAAGTCACCTTGACGATGGCTGAGGGCATTACCATCACCTGTACCCAGCCTTTGGTACCCTGTGACCAACGTAATATCGCTTACAAAGCCGCGCATTTACTCCAAACCCATACGGGCAGTCGTCAAGGCGTTCGGATTGCTATTCACAAAAATATTCCAGTCGCCGCTGGTCTCGCTGGGGGGTCAGGCAATGGCGCCGCCGTTTTGGTGGGCTTAAATCAGCTGTGGCACTTAGGCTTATCTCAGGCTGAGCTTACCGAGTTAGGCGCACAGTTGGGTTCTGATGTGCCATTTTGTATGCAAGGCGGTACCGCTCTGGGGTATGGGCGAGGCGAGCAGCTCGCGGCTCTCAAAAGTCCACCTCCTTTAGCCTTGCTCCTAGTCAAGCCCCGAGATTTGCAAATATCAACGGCCTGGGCTTACAAAAGTTTTCGTACACAAACCTTAGCTGAGGCGGCTGCACCAGATTTGAGTGGGTTGTTATCGTATTTAGCCGACCCCCTCAGTCAGCCTCTGGGGACGTTGCTCTATAACGATCTAGAACGGGTCGTTTTACCAGCGCATCCGCGCCTCGAAAGACTCAAAGTGTTACTTAACGAAGCAGGAGCAACGGCTGTTTTGATGTCTGGTTCTGGATCAACAGTTTTTGCCCTTGCCGAGGATCAAGGACATGCCCAACACCTCGCCCGTGCTATTGATCCCCAGGTGTACTCGGTTTTTGTGACGCATACCCACGATCGGGGGCTAACGCTTAATGACGTTTGATCTGTTTTATAAGCCCCGCAAAACGTTTGTAAATATGGATGGGCTTTTTTAAAGATTGATTGCAATATCTTAAGGCTGTTGACGCTACTATTTTTTTGAGGCAAACTGGCTGGTAAGGTCATTATCCACGTCCGGTTTTTTCCTATGATGCAAGAGATCGAATTCATTCTCCATGCTGACGGGCGCGTTGAAGAACGTGTGTTAGGAGTTCATGGTTCGGACTGCACGGCTGTGACCAAAGCCATAGAGCAGAAGCTAGGTGCTGTTGATCACACCGAAACAACCCCAGACTATTACCAAAAAGTCTTAGCCACTCAGCAGGTAGGGCAATGGTCGTAGAAACAATTTTTTTTAATCGCAGGAGCCTCTGATGTCACATTTTACCCAGCTAAAAACCCAACTTCGTGATTTTACCTATCTAACCAAAACCTTGAGCGACCTCAATCTGGCTTATGAGACCGGCAACGTCATGGTGCGCGGTTATCAAGGGCAATCGCGCTCAGCTCAGATTGTACTCAGACAAGGAAATCAGCATGATATTGGGTTTGCTTGGAATGGACAGTCCTATGAATTAGTCGCGGATTTGCACTACTGGCAACAGCCTTGGACGGTAGATAATTTTCTCAAAAAAATTCAGCAACGTTACGCTTACAACACCGTCGTGACTGAGTGCGAACACCAAGGCTTTCAGCTGACGACCCAAGAAGCGGGTCAAGATGGGACGGTTCGTTTGGTAATGCAGCGCTGGAGTTCGTAAATGGAACCCGCCCGTACTGGGCTGGAGCCAGAACTCGGGGGTCTACTGCGGGCTGCTGAGGCGCGTTCGGGGCTAGAGCCGGAACTGGGCGGCGGTCTGCGCCAAAAAGGTATCTATGTTGATGAAGTGACCTGTATTGGTTGCGGTCTGTGTGCCTACATCGCCCGTGAAACATTTCATCTCGAAGAAGATTATGGACGCTCACGGGTCATTAACCAAAATCGTGATCATCAAGAGTTAGTTCAAGAAGCGATTGATTGTTGCCCGGTAGACTGTATCCACTGGGTAGATTTTAATGAATTGCCCCAGCTAGAGCAAGAACGTGAATACCAAGTCATCGCACCCGTAGGCATGCCGCCAACACCGCAAAAGCAGCGGATGCTTAAACCCTCAACTATCGAAAAAATGCGCCAAAAAAATCGTCAGCGTCGGTCTCGTTAGTTGTGACTTGTGTACTAACTCAGTAGCTCTAACGCACGTTGGGTCAGAGCTTCAGCACTTAGATTATTAAAGGCCATCAATGCGCCAGCGGTGGCGGTGGTCTCACCACGTTTCCAGGCAAAAGTTTCACGTTTGGGTGCTGTCGTGCGTAACAAAATCGGCTCAAGCATACCACTAGTCCCGCCCGTTACCCCAATCAAAACATCACCGCCAAATAAGGCTTCAAACGCAGCATCCGCCATAAACTCCCCATCAGGCTGAGAACAGGTAGACCAAGCCACATCTTGAGGGCGATACAACCGCCGAGGATTGATCACCGTAACAATCCGCACGCCGTAGCCCTGGGCTTCTAACTGTTGGGCAGCCGCCTCCACGGGCAAAAGGGTCATATCGCCGATCACCGCAAACACAATTTTTTGGCTACCCGCGCTGTTATGGAGGGCAATCGCTCCTGTCTTAAGACCTAGCCGAGCTTGGGCAAGCGTCAGGCGAATCGGCAGGGGTGATTTGCTTGCCGTAATGACAATGCCTTTATTTTTGGTGGTCAAAGCCCAATCGTAAGCGACTTGGATCGTATTGGCATCGGGCGGGAAAACCGGAAAAATATTGCCATTACGCATCATCGCGGCAAAATAATTCTCAATTTCCGGGCGTTGGTGCGTCCAGCCGTTACGGCCTTGTTCGAGCGCGCCAGCAGTAAACAGGGTAATTGTCGAGGGGGTCGCACGACGTAATTCGGCCATCGCTTGGGTGACGGTTTGCCAAATCGGTAAACCATTGATCGCAAAGGATTCGTAAGAGCACCAAAGCGTCCGCGCTCCCATCAACGCCAAGCCTACGGCGAGACCCGCGCAGGCATCTTCACTCAGAGGTTCGTAGACCTGTCCTTGGGGTCCTTGGTTATAGAGCATGTCAGCCGTCGGATGAATGATTTTGAGGGCTTGGTTAATATTGGCAATGCCAGAGGCTTCGTTGCCATCAGCATTGGTGACCAAAAAATGAGGGTCTTGTTGACCTACGTAGCCCACTAAGCGTCCCATAGCCGTGGTAGCCACCTGTTTATCGGCAAGGGCATATTCCTGAAGTGGCAATGTACCCAAATCCGCTAGCGGTAGTACAGATTCGGTAACGGCTGTCTGGGATGCTGAGCCACCGCCAGCGCGGGTGAGATTGGTAGTAACAAGATCCCAGGCTTCTGGAGGCAAGGCGCGGTTGGTTAGTGCCGCGATAATATCGGCATGCTCTAGGGTGTGATGGGCATAGAGATTATGGGATTTTGCGCCCTTGGCATGAACGCCTGCACCTTTAAGCTGTTTGAGGATAAATACCGATAACTTACCCCCCAAAGCTGCTTTTGCTGCTTGATCAGTGGTGATGAGTACAGCACGGGTAAAGGCTAGCCGCTGTTCTAAGCTAAATAGAGTGCTATCTACATAGGGACTCTCTTGATTTTGGTCGTCATACTCTTTGGCATCAACTAAAAAGACCTCATCAAAGCCGTTACCATGCCAGTAGCGGATCATCCGTTCGTTATCCCAAGTTGAGACCATACTGTGATGTTCTTGGCTATAGCCGTTCCAGACTAAGACAGGCAAAAAGTTGGTGGCGCGAGGAAAGGCTGTATGAAAATGCCCGATGCTGCTCATAATATATGGCTCACCCAAACCACCATCGCCTAGGGTAAAGGGAAATAATGTATCAGTGTGTAACAAAGCCGCTGCCATCGCAAAATGTTGGCCTTGTCCTAAAGGGCCAGCTGGGGCAAGAATTCCCGGAATGAATCCCGATAAATGCCCAAGTAAGCCATGTTGTTCGCGGAAACGTTCTCGCAATTGAGCCACGGTATAGATGCCCATCGCCTCAAGAGAGCGATCCAAAAACATTGCGCTGTAGAAGCCCGGTGCATGGTGTCCGACTTCGGTGAGAACATTTTTGTGCCCGAGCATGACTAAGCTAGCGTAGGCTTCGACAGAACTCGCGAAACCGCCCGGATGCCCAGAGGCTTTACTGGCGGTCACTTGCAAAGTTAGATAACGCAGGGCATCGGCTGCCAACATCGTCTGATAAATCGTCGCCGGGTCTAAGGGGTCACTAATCGCCGTCTGTCCTTCAGCGATCACAGGGCTGCTGCCATAACGGGTAAATGCAGCGTCTGCTGTAGCAAAATATTGAATTCCTTCCCAGAACGTAGAGGTGGTGGCGACGGTCATGATGTTGGTCACGGGTACTTATTTCCCTCATCCTACCGTCACTTCACGCTTTAAGTCGCTCAAAATCGTTGTCCTCTGAGAGCCTAGGGCGTTGATAAATCTACTACTGACAGATAGTTTTTCAAATTTTGCAGATGTAATAAAATGCAAAGCTAAATTAAACTTTTGTACCCAGACATAATAAGACTTCACTCCATATCATTTGATAGCTATAAAGTGGGAAGTAGAGTGAAGTCATTGCTAGCGCTAATTTGGAGTATAAAATGATTGAAATTGCTCGAAATAAGGAATTAGAACAGCACTTAAGAGGCAACAACAGCATTCTTGATTCTGTAATGAACAAGTTCTCTATTTTTGAAGAAAGCCTTCTTTTAACATGAGAATTTGACTTCACAATGCGGTCGCAAAGTGAATATAAAAAGGTGCGGTTAAAATTTATAGATGTCTGCAAATATTTATCTTACTTTGAGAACAGCCATATCTTCTATAATGTGGAAAGAGTGAAATTCTTGTGCCTTTCTGAAGGACTTACATACTTTTCATTAGATCCAGCAGATGAGCTCCTTGAAATATCAGAAGATGATCAAGATTTTATTCTTGCTAAAGAAATAATTGGCTATGAGATATAAATTAGTCTTTTTCTCAGTTAAGAAATTTTTTATATGCTATTACGAATGGAATTTATGATTCTTATTTTGCAAGAATTATTGGGATTTAGGGTGTAGTTCATTTCCTATGCTGCCGACTTTATCTACTACAGCAGCATTTACTCAGTACAATATAAGTCAGGTGTCTTGATATTAAATATCCTGGCAACAACTCACATACCAAAATTTGTGCAACATCGCTTCCTGAACACTCATTCTAGAACAAGTATAGGCTAAGAATAGCAAACGTCAAGACGAGACTAAGGCCAACAGTGACTACACAGCAAATGGCAAAAACTTCGCAAACATAGGGGATTATTTACCGTGACAGCAGATGACCCCAACCTACGACGACATTATCCAACAAGTTGGATGCCCTACAATGATGAGTATCAGAGCTGCGAACGCACTTGTGCAAAATTGCGTATCTATGGTGGGGAATTAACACCTCATGAAATCACTGAGATTTTAGGTATTATGCCAACTTCTTGTATAACAAGAGGAGAAAGCTCAGTGCCTAATAGCTTAGGAAGATCTGTAACTCATAGATTAAATGGCTGGTTCTTATCATCAGAAGAACATGTTAAGTCATTAGATTTAAGAAGACACTTAGATTGGCTTATAAATTCAATAAGTCCTCATTCTAATCAGCTTAAAATACTCCAAGATTACCCTGGAGTTGCTGTTGATGTTACTTGTATTTGGTGGTCAAAAAGTGGTCACGGAGGACCAACTTTGTGGCCTTTGCAAATGCAACCATTGGCCGAGTTAAACTTAGAATGCAGGTTTGAAATATCTTTTTACGGAGATGAAGAATAAATATTTTTCTAACAGTGACTGAGTAAGTTTTAAGCCTTTACAAAACCAAGGTTGCTAAAAGTAAAAAAGTTGAACAGGAGTATACATGAGTGAAAAGAAGAAGAAGAATGTAACTCTACTTGGGTTCTCTGCTCTTTTAAAAGCTCAATGCCTTACTAAGAAATCATCTACGCAGATTATGCACTCTCATATTTTAGGTTGTGCGACTTGGCAGATATAGTTCAATACGAAATCGCTTTTTATACAAAGCACATGGGGTACATATGAGACATCCGGCAAGAACAGCGAACAGACTGTTTTTACCACAGAAAGACCCACTGTAGGAGGACGACCATGACAGCTCACACCAACTTCATACCCGCAGGATTTCATACGGTCACGCCCTATTTGAGCGTGCAAGGCATACCCCAATTACTTGAATTTTTGGAAAAAGCCTTTGCTGCTCAGGAAATAAGACGCACCACCAGACTAGATAGCTCGATTGGGAATATCGAAATCCGGATTGGAAACTCGGTGATCATGCTAGGCGAATCTTGGGGTGAATGGTTGCCCACGCCCACCTCGTTTTATCTTTATGTGGAGGATACCGATCGCACCTACGCCCAGGCTCTGCAAGCTGGCGGAACTTCCCTGATGGAACCTGCCGATCAGTTTTATGGAGACCGTAATGCTGGGGTGCGTGATCTTGCGGGTAACTGCTGGTGGATTGCCACACACCTAGAAGACCTCTCCACCACAGAGATTCAACAGCGGTCAGATGACCGAGAATCAGCAAAATCCTCGTAGCTATGTGATTAAGGTCACATTCCGAGTGTGAGCCAAAACACATGCTGAAGTAGATCTTGCCTTGATAATAGCCATGTAGCAAAAACCGCTCTATCACAACCTCATATTTAGTTTGACATTAGGGATCAGCATGCAGGGGGGCCATAGCCCCCTTTTCTCATTACCCAAAAGTCAGCTTTACTGCTCAGATTTTGCAGCAGAAATAAGGCGTTCTAGTTGCCGATAGGCTAGACCTTGATCTAGAGCATCGGTAACCAAGGGAATAGCTTCGCTTAAACTTGCACAAAAACCAGCCTGTACCAAGACAAAGGCACTATTAAAGATAGCCGCACAGCGCAAAGGTGTTGGTTCACCCCCTACAGTCGCTCGGATCAGATCACGGTGTTGATCAAGGGCTGAGCCAGTTTTTACCAGAGCAATATCATCATCCCCTAGATCATAATCTGTAGCTAGCAGCCGAAATTCGGCAGGGGGACTAGTACCTTGCCAATAACATCCTAGATTGGGGTGAAATAACGTGCAATTCGCTGAGCCTTGCACTCCGCGCACCATCACAAATTCCTCGAGATCACCGCGTAGCTCATGGGTTGCCATGGCGAGGGTAATGGTTTCGCGGTGGGTGTAGCCAATAATTGGTAGCCCTTTACCAATGGGATTCCAGAGTAACTCAGCGGTGGCTAGAGGCGGACGCTTGCCGAGTTCATCACGCAAGGGCTGCAAGGCATAGGCTTGGGGAAAGTGAACGGGCAGATACACCCAACCGAGGCGCAGACTAGCTGCTTGGGCACTAAGACGCGCACTACTCTGGGTGAGATCTACCCCTAGAGCTGCCAAGATATCAAAACTGGTCAGCCCGTGCTTAGGCGGCATATCCGTCGTCCCGTGTAGGACAATACCTTGCCCTAAACTACTACAAATCAAGGCCGTCAGTGGCGTGACATTGACCAAACGGTCTTGCCCATCGTAGGGGCTGGTCAATATCACTGGGCGCGGCAACTCAGCAGGCCACACTAATGGGTCAGCCAAGAGATCAAAGGCATCAAGGATTCCTGCCAACTCCTCGGGCGTGGGGCGTTTGATACGGTGGGCAATCAAAAATGCCCCCATTTGCGCCTGGGTTGCTTCTTGGTTGAGGAGCATGACGGTTGCTTGACAGGCTTCTTCGCGACTGAGATCACGTCCTGTAAGGCGTCCTGAGCCAATTTTTTTTACAAATTCCCGAAAAACATTACTCATGAGCCAACAAGAGTTAGAGGAACCGTAATCCCTGAATTTGCCCCTCGGTGCATGAAATTTTCAAAAACCTGCGGCAACTGACTTTTGAGCATTTCACCAAAATTAGCGACCACGGGAATCTGATAATGATCACGGCGATAAATAAGTTCAACCCGACGTTTGAGAGGTAGATCTTGGACTTGTACCCAAGTCAAATCGGGGGAGAGATTTTGTAAAGCACAGACTGGCAACAGCGCAATACCCACACCTTGGCGCACAGTTTCTTTGAAGGCCTCAAGCGTATTGAGTTCGACTGCAATCTCAGGCTTAGTACCGACTTGGGCAAAATAGCGGATGAGTGCCGAACGCATCGCATAGCCATCCCGAAATACTACTTGCGGGTAACTGGCAACTTGGGCGAGGGTTACCTGGCGGCTATAGGCTAACGGGTGCTGAGCTGGCAACAAAATGGCTAAATCTTCTTCGTAAAGTAAGGTACTCACCAACTCTGGCACCTGCACCGGACCCATCACAATGGCAAGATCGACCAAACGATCCAGCAATAATTTGATGATGCGCTCAGAACCTAAAGACGTCAGCCGCAGCTGGGTCTTAGGATATTGACGGCGAAATCCGGCGATCAGCGTCGGTAATAAATAGGTATTGACAGAATGTAATCCAGCAATACAAACTTCACCGCGCTCAGGCTGCAGTAACAAAGCAATCTCTTGTTCGGCTAGTTCTAGTTCTTTTTGGACGCGGCGAGCATGGGGCAAAAAAGACTCCCCAATCGGGGTCAAGGTCACACCCCGTCCTGTGCGATTAAATAAAGGTGCACCAAATTCTTCTTCGAGAGCCATGATTTGACGGCTCAAACCGGGCTGGGAAATTTCACAATGCTGAGCCGCCACCCGGAAATTGGCAAAATGGGTCAGAGCTAAAAAATATTTAATCTGTTTAGCGTCCACGATCAATCTGAGCCAGCTTGGAATATTAACGTATACGCCCTCGCCCAGAGATTTTGTATTAAGAAGCACTATTTGTCAATTTAATTGCCCTTTAGTTACTGATGATACGTTTTTTGCATGAAACTAATGCGACAAACAGGTGATTCTCAAGGTTTCGTGCGCCACGATACATTTACTAGGAGAAATAACTTGTTTTGTAGATGAAGCAGGTGATTCTCTGCGCTGTCGGTCTATTAATTATGAGCAATCCCATCGAGAAAATCAAAGCGGAAAAACCCGGTTTAGCCGTTAAAGACGAATTAGCCCACTTAGCAGCTTTGGGCTGGGAGGCTATTCCCAAGGGGGATATTGAACGATTAAAGTGGGTAGGTTGGTTTTTGCGGCGGCGGACACCGGGGCGCTGGATGGTGCGTCTACGGGTACCAGGAGGTATTGCGACCGCTGAGCAGTTGCGTACCCTTAATCGCATCCTACTAGAATTTTCTGATGTCCAGCAGCTCGATATCACGACGCGCCAAAATCTGGAACTCCGGGGTTTGCGTATCGAAGATAGCGTGACAATCATGGCGCAGTTGGCGGCTGTGGGACTGACGACAATCCAATCAGGGATGGATAATGTCCGCAATATTGTTGGTTCGCCCGTGGCAGGTCTTGACCCTGAAGAAGTGATCGATGTCCGGCCTTTGGTGCAACAGATCCAAGATGTAATCACCAATTCGGGAGCAGGCAGCTACGAATTAAGTAATTTACCCCGCAAGTTTAATATTTCTATTACCGGAGACCGCGAAAATTCAGCCCATGCCGAAATCAATGATATTGGCTTTATTCCGGCGCGCAAAGATGGCCAAATTGGATTTAATGTTTTGGTGGGTGGCGTACTAAATTCCCAACGGGCGACGGCGGCCTTGTCCCTAGATTGCTTTGTCTTGCCTGAGCAAGTTCCTGAGTTGTGTGTTGTAATTCTGCGGGTTTATAGCATCCATGGCGCGCGCGATAGCCGTCAAAAAACCCGCATGATGCACTTGATTGATGATTGGGGTATTACAAAATTTAGACAAGTAGTGGTCGAGACCTTTGGCTCAGAGCTAGCTACTGCGGCAACAGAAGAATTCATTGACTACAACAAGCGCGATCATGTAGGCGTATACCCACAAAAGCAAGAGGGCTATTGCTTTGTGGGGTTACACGTGCCGATTGGGAGAATTTTTGCACCCGATATCAGCGAGATTGCCCGCTTAGCCGAAGTCTATGGGACAGGAGAAGTTCGGTTTACGGTCGAACAAAGTTTTCTGATTCCTCATATTCCCCTAACTAAACTAGACGAATTTTTTGCCGAACCGTTACTCCAGAAGTTTTCCCCTGATCCTGATCCTCTGCTGCGCGGTTTGGTTTCGTGTACAGGTGCACAATTTTGCAATCTGGCAATCATAGAGACCAAAGAACGGGCTCTCAGAATCAGCAAAATTCTCAGTGAGGAACTTGAGTTAGCCTTGCCCGTACGCATTCATTGGTCTGGATGTCCCAACTCCTGTGGTCAACCGCAGATCGGTGATATTGGTCTGATCGGTGGTAAAACCAAGGTTAATGGGCAGAGTGTCGATGCCGTAGATATTTTGTTAGGTGGTAAGGTAGGCAAAGAACCCAAACTTGCCGAACTCAGCCATCAAGCCGTTCCGTGTGATGATTTACCCCGTGTTCTCAAACAAATTTTGATCGAACATTTTGGAGCAGTAGAACGTGAACTCACTGTTTTCTGACCCGACTACTGAGCGTTATTTTTTTCGGTTCGAGGAAGATTTTGTTGCGGGCCTGCGCTGTATTCCGATGATTGCGCGCTTCAAACTCGATTGTGTCGGCATCAAGCTGAGTCTCAGCCATTGGCAACAATTTAAGACCGAAGAACGGCAACTTTTGGTGACCTTACCCTGTCTGAGTAGTACTGAGCACGACCGCTATCGCGACTTATTGGTTGGCTTAGTGCTCCATTACACCGGCCAACACCCCTCAGAGCTACTTCTTGACCCCATACCAGAATGGTCTATCACCTATGCGGTACCTAGCCATATTGAGGAGCATGCTCAGACCCATGGGGTCACAATCACCTTGCCTCAATGGCAAAGCCTATCGGCTATTGCTCGCTTTGCCCTACTCAAACTAAGCCGCTCCCGTCATGAACACCGTAATTTTCAGCTGGCATTAGAGGAATTGGGGCTTGTCTGAGGCCGGGGCTTTGATTTTGGCGGGGGGCTTGAGTCGGCGTATGGGACGCGATAAAGCCTTAGTTGTAGTCGAGGGCTTACCGATCTTGACGCGGGTAGCTGGCGTAGCGCGTGATGCCTTAGGCGCTACAGCTCCGGTCAAAATCATGACGCCTTGGCCTGAACGTTACCGAGATTTAGCCCTCGATGCCGAGTTTATTGAGGAGGTACGGACATCCTCTCTAGGACCGCTTGTAGCGTTTATGGGTGGTATCCAACACTTTAAAACAGAATGGATTCTGCTGTTAGCCTGTGATTTGCCGTATTTGCAAGCCGATGTTTTAGCGGCATGGTTAGAGCAGTTACCGCAGCTTGATCCCTCAGTCCAAGCTTGGTTACCCCGCACTCGAGAGTATTGGGAGCCCCTGTGCGGATGGTATCGCCGTGATAGTTTGGCGCCACTCAAAACCTATATAGAGCAGGGGGGGCGGTCATTTCAGGGCGGGCTAGCTGAGTTGACCGTCGCGGTATTACCCCCAACACCGCTGGGAATGCTGCGCAACTGCAATGATCCTGAGTCACTTCTCGGTTTTTGATATTTAGCTGCCCGTGCCTAAGCCCCGCACTCTAATCGCTTCGCTTGAGCGTCGGGATGGATATATGCCGCGTGAGCAAGAGTCCGCCCTTGAAGGCGGAGATTTAGCAAACAAAGGGTTAGGTGGGTCATAACTTGTCCAGATGCGTGACACTTCTTCAGAGGGAATCTGCCGTATCTGAGCCAAGGGGCGACAACCATCGTGATCTTGGTAGGTAATACCCGCCCATGCCCAGGGAACTTGGAACGTGAAACTGGTACAGCGAGTCCAAAAGACGATGACCTGTATCTGCGGACGTAAAGCTCAAAGTACG
>JBBRQP010000016.1:0-49372 GCA_038226175.1 Gloeobacterales cyanobacterium | reverse complement strand
GGGTAGGTCAAGCAATACGGTGTTGGCAAGAGCAACGCAATCGAGCACAGACGAAAATCCAATGGCGCTTCACGACCAAAGAAGCACGGGAGAAACTGAAGCGCCTCTACCCGTCATAAGCTCTGTGGCTGCCTACTAGTCTGAGGGGTCAATTCTTGATCATACGCCTTGCATCCCGACGCTTAGGTTACGCACAGAGCGTGGGACTTCTTGGCAGTTCAGGTTAAAATAGAGTAACTCAATGGAGCACAGATTTTATGGTGATGACAGCGGCGGTGGGTGTAGCGTACGAGATGGTCATTGGACTAGAAACCCACGTCCAACTCAATACGTTAACTAAATTATTTTGCAGTTGCCCGGTCGAATTTGGCACCGCTCCGAATACCAATATTTGTCCAGTCTGTACGGGTCAACCCGGTTCTTTGCCCGTACTCAATGAAAAAGTCTTTGCCCATGCCATCCGCGCTGGGTTAGCACTCAATTGTACAATCGCCCCTTTTAGTAAATTTGACCGCAAACAATACTTTTATCCTGACTTGCCCAAAAACTATCAAATCTCGCAATATGACCTGCCTATCGCCGAACATGGCTGGCTCGAAATCAATGTCGGTGATGGCCCGCAACGTATTGGCATCACGCGGCTGCATATCGAAGAGGACGCTGGCAAACTTATTCACGCGGGTGCCGACCGACTGTCAGGTTCGAGTTATTCGTTGGTAGACTATAACCGCGCTGGTACGCCCCTCGTTGAAATCGTCTCAGAACCAGAATTACGCACCGCAGCCCAAGCCGTGGCCTATGCTCAAGAAATGCGCCGCATCATGCGCTATGTAGGCGTGAGCGACGGTAATATGCAAGAAGGCTCCCTGCGCTGTGATGTCAATGTCTCGGTGCGACCTGTTGGTCAAAAGAAATTTGGTACCAAAGTCGAGATCAAAAACGTTAACAGTTTTAACGCCATCCAACGGGCGATTGAGTATGAATTTATCCGTCAAACCCGCGTCCTCAAAGGTGATGCTCCCGATGACCGTATCCTCCAAGAGACTCGCCTCTGGGATGAAAATGCCCAGAAGACGACCGCCATGCGCTTGAAGGAAGGATCTGATGATTACCGCTACTTTCCCGATCCTGACCTCGTGCCCCTAGTATGTACTCCTGAACGTATCGCTGAAGTGCGCGCGCTGCTGCCCGAACTGCCTGCCCAAAAACGGGTGCGTTATCAAACAGAGCTGGGATTAAGCGTTTATGATGCTAATGCCATGAGCGATGATGTAACAACAGCGGGTTATTTTGAGGCCACAGTTAGTCAGGGTGCTTCTCCCAAACTTGCCGCTAACTGGCTACAAGGTGATATTGCTGCTTATGTGAACGAGCATCACTTGAGTCTTGATAGGACGTTGCCCCTCCAACCAGAAGCCTTAGCAGAACTAATTCAGCTCATCGAAAACGGCACAATCAGTAGCAAAATCGCTAAAGATATTCTGCCCGAACTCCTGCAAAAAGCTCAGTCGCCTGCCCAATTAGTCCAAGAACGTGGCTTAGTTCAAATCTCTGATGATAGCCAACTGATGGCTATCATCCAACAAGTGATCACCGAAAACCCTGCCCAACTTGCCGACTACAAGGCAGGTAAAACTAAATTGCTTGGTTTTTTCGTAGGTCAAGCCATGAAAAAAACTAAAGGCCAAGCTGACCCTCAAAAACTCAATACGCTCATGGCAACCGAGTTAGACACTTAGGGTGGTTTGAGAAAAAGATGTGATCACAGTCACCCACTAGACCCAAGCCCTGTCATCGCAGAGCCTGAGTTGATCGGCGAAACTAATGCTATCGCCACCCAAACAACCCATGTCACTCCTGCACCAACTCAATCCCCTGCACTGGGTCGCCCCCCGCCTATGTCTCAGCTGCAAGCGTCGCAGTCCCCAACCGCTCTGTGTGCGCTGCCATGATGCCCTGAGCCAGCAACAACGTCCTCAAGCTCTAGCTTTACAAAAACCTCTGCGGGTTTGGGCGTGGGGCTACTATCAAGGCGAAGTCGAACGGGCGATGCATCAGTTGAAATATCAGGGTGGCATGCTCTGGGGCAAGGTTTTTGGAGAAATTTGCGGTCGCTGGTGGCAATCTTTACCGCAACGAAAACAAGAGCAGATCGTGTGGCAAGTGGTGGCGATTCCTTTGGCTCAAGACCGTTATCAAGAGCGCGGTTATAATCAGGCGGAAGAAATTGCCTATACCTTTGCACGCTGGAATCAATATCCGCACCGTCCGCAGTGGCTACACCGAGTTCGATCAACACAAGCGCAACATAGTCTTACTCCCGCCGAGCGCGCGGCAAATATCGCAGCCGCCTTCCAAGCTGATCCAGCGGTCAAGGGCAAAGCTATCTTGCCCATTGATGATATTTGCACCACCGGTAGTACGCTCCAAGAAGCTGCCCAAGCGCTTTATAGTGCCGGAGCTGTAAGGGTTGAGGCCGTAGTGGTGGCGCGTCCAGCATTTCATACTTCTCGTCAGGCAGCCTAGCTAATTTGGGAGCTCATACCACTTAGATAGTGGTTTATAAAGTGAGCAAGACTCTGCGCCCTAATGCTGGGGAGCTAAACCAGAAGACCTATTTCTTGCTCGCCTACTCCAGCATTGGGAGCCGACTATGCAAACAAAGAGAGTATGAATCCTTGCAAGGATGAAAATAGACTGTCTCTAGTTTTATTGACGCGAAGCTATTTTTTTTAAAAACTATCGCAGACTCAGACGTTTACTCCCAGGCTTTAGGCTATACTTAACTCATAATCATTCTGACTTTGGGATCTAGAAAGGAGCCATCATGACCGTCGAAAATCTGGTAATCATTGGTTCAGGGCCAGCGGGATACACCGCCGCCATCTATGCGGGACGCGCTAATTTGAAGCCTTTGATGTTTGAGGGACTCCAGTCCGGGGGCTTACCGGGTGGACAACTGATGACCACGACCGAAGTCGAAAATTTCCCTGGCTTTCCCGAAGGCATCCAAGGGCCGATGCTTATGGATCGGATGCGCGCTCAGGCTGAACGCTGGGGTGCCGAACTGATTACCGAAGATGTCGTCTCAGTAGATTTTAGTCAACGACCTTTTACGATCAAATCTGAGAATCACGAAGTCAAAGCTCACAGTATTATTATTGCTACAGGTGCCACAGCCCGTCGCCTAAATTTGCCTGGGGAAACGGAATATTGGACGAAAGGCATCTCAGCCTGTGCTATTTGTGACGGTGCAACCCCCATGTTCCGTCATGCCGAACTCGCGGTAGTTGGGGGTGGTGATACTGCTGCTGAAGAAGCGATTTATCTGACTAAATATGGCTCTAAAGTCAATTTGATTGTGCGTCGTGACGAAATGCGTGCCTCCAAGTCCATGCAAGACCGCGTGCTCAATAATCCTAAGATTACTGTTCATTGGAATAGTGCGCCGCTTGATGCCTACGGCAACGGTTTCTTGGCTGGTCTGACACTTCAGAATACCCAGACCAAAGAAGTCACAAAATTGCCTGTGACCGGACTCTTTTATGCCATTGGTCACACGCCCAATACCGACCTATTCAAGGGGCAACTTGAACTTGACGAGACGGGCTATATCGTCACATACAAAGGCGTTCATACCAGCATCGAAGGCGTATTTGCCGCAGGCGATGTGCAGGATCACGAATACCGCCAAGCAATCACAGCGGCTGGCACTGGCTGTATGGCAGCCCTACTGGCTGAGCGTTGGTTATCGCACGAAAACCTGATCGCCGAATATCACCAGTCTGTTGAGGCGAGCATCGAAGCCTCTTACTTGCCTAATGGCACGGCAGATTTGGAAACGGCTGTGATAAATGAAGACTTTGATCCTAGCCAGACTTACTTTAGCGGTGGCTATGCTCTGCGCAAGCTCTATCATGATTCCTCTAAACTACTTTTGGTCAAATATGTGGCGCCTGGTTGTGGTCCTTGCCATGTGCTTAAGCCAATTCTCAAAAAGATGGTGGACGGCTATGGTGGACAAATCCAACTCATCGAGATTGATA
Source organism: Gloeobacterales cyanobacterium (assembly GCA_038226175.1). Lineage (GTDB taxonomy): Bacteria > Cyanobacteriota > Cyanobacteriia > Gloeobacterales > Anthocerotibacteraceae > JBBRQP01. Next base: position 45,326 of record JBBRQP010000016.1, on the reverse strand, counting down.
TCGCGGCTGAACCCGATATCGCTCAATCTGCGGGTGTCAATGGCACACCAACCGTGCAGTTCTTCAAAAATACCGAACTCGTTGGCCAGATGATCGGTATCAAGCCCCGCAAAGAGTATCAGGCTTTGATTGAGCAATACCTATAATGTCGTGACGCCCTCTGCCAGAACTGGTAGGGGGCGTTATGGACTTTAAAAGAGTCTGTGGTCGAAGTGGTCATGATTGCGCATTAAAGAATAAAAAAATATTATCTTTGCATAGTTGCACAGTTTTCTATACTATATACACCTAAGTATTTTGCTCAAGCCATTGGGTCAAGTCAGCTGGCGTACAGAAATCTAAAAGGTCTTCTCCTAATTGTTCCAATTGACTAAGCGTGAGTTGTTGCACCTGAGCATATCCTTGTTCAGTTAGATGCCCAATCCAACGGAAGAGTTGGCGTTCAATTAAACTAAGAGCTTCTTCTTTCCAACTCGTAGTTATCATCGTGACACTCTCTTGTTCCTCTGGCTGTAGTCTAGCAATATAGCCTTCAAACTGCTGTTGCTCCGGCAGGTTCAAGCGCAGATACTCGTCCACAAAGCTAGAAATCAGCTTCCAGCGTGTTTCATCTAGTTGCAGAGTAGCCAGTAAACGTAGGCTTTCAAACTTAACCCGTCAACGGTCTTCGGGAGCAATCCGCATCTTTGCCATCAAGGCGCAGGCAACGGGATTTGGGTTATTGAGGTAATCTCGCCAGTTGAGCCGATTTAATTGGATGACTTTGTACCGAAAATCTAACACGGTTTTACCAGGGAAGGTGATGGTGTAGCTATCGAGTTGCTCTTTGTACGGCTCGTCGAATGTCAGCAAAGCGATGGGAAAAATAGGTAAATCGTAACGGTCATGGAGGCGAGAAAAATAACGGAACATTCTACGATTAAACTTGTACTCTTTTCGTTTGAATTGTCAGCCCCCCTGCCCCATAAATGGGGAGCCAGGGCACTCTTGGGGAAAGTTACACTTGCAGAAGTAAAGCGTTAACTCTCTTTGGTATCCAAACCAAGTATTAGCTGGGCTTTGTCCCCCATTTATGGGGCGGAGGGGCTTGCTCAGGGCATGGATGACTATCTAAACGGAAGTGGTATTGGCTTGGCGGCTAGCCTGGTAATCGACATGGAGAATAAAGAAAGCCTTCTTGTTCCTCTGGTGCTGGGGTAATGGTGCAGCGATTCTAGCCTTGTTGCAAACACCACGATTTAGCCATCGCCCGCCCGCTGATCCTTTAAAGGCCGAGCAACGAATTCAAGCTTTGCGTAACGAGAATGTGGATGAATTTGAAACACAATAATTGATTGAGCACATGAGTGCTAGGCTGCGGACTTTGGGTTTGTTGTTGAGTTCAGAAAGACGGCCTGTGGCTCTGGGCTAACCGCTTTCTGCTTAGAGCAAGTTGAGATCCAGTAATTCTGTAATAATGAGTTGACTTCTTCTTGTAACTGTCATGCCGCGCCGTACTGATATCCAAAAAATTCTCTTGCTAGGTTCGGGCCCAATCGTGATTGGTCAGGCATGTGAATTTGATTATTCCGGGACTCAGGCGTGTAAAGCGCTGCGCGAAGAGGGCTACACCGTCGTGTTGGTGAATTCTAACCCCGCTACGATCATGACCGACCCCCAACTCGCCGACCGCACCTATATCGAACCTTTAACTGTCGCTGTAGTAGCCCAAATTATTGAACGAGAACGGCCTCAGGCTTTACTACCAACCATGGGCGGTCAGACAGCCTTAAATCTGGCGGTAGAACTGGCCGAACAGGGGATTCTTGAACGCTTTGGCGTGGAACTGATCGGCGCAAAATTACCCGCGATCAAGATGGCGGAAGACCGGGATTTGTTTCGGGCAGCGATGGCGCGTATTGGCTTGGTTACACCTAACTCCGGCGTGGCGCGGACACCCGCTGAGGCACAAATAGTCGCTCAAGAAATCGGTTCCTATCCGTTGATTTTGCGCCCGAGCTTTACGATGGGCGGTGGTGGCGGCGGCATTGCCTATAATCGCCAGGAATTTGAACAGTTGGTACAAACAGCCTTAGCCGCATCACCGACGCGTCAAGTCTTGATCGAGGAATCGGTTTTAGGCTGGAAAGAATACGAACTTGAAGTGATGCGCGATCTCGCTGATAACGTCGTTATTATCTGTTCAATTGAAAATTTTGACCCGATGGGCGTGCATACTGGTGACTCAATTACAGTTGCGCCAGCCCAAACTTTGACCGATAAAGAATATCAACGGCTGCGGGATGCCTCAATGCGGATTATTCGTGAAATCGGCGTTGAGACCGGGGGGTCTAATATCCAGTTTGGGGTTAATCCTCAAGATGGGCGGGTCGTTGTGATTGAGATGAATCCAAGAGTCTCGCGCAGTTCGGCCTTAGCTTCCAAAGCAACCGGCTTTCCGATTGCCAAAATTGCCGCTAAATTGGCCGTGGGCTTTACCTTAGATGAGATTCCTAACGATATTACCCGAGAAACCCCTGCTAGTTTTGAGCCAACCCTGGATTATGTCGTGACCAAAATCCATCGGTTTGCCTTTGAGAAATTTCCTGGCTCCGAACCGATTTTGACCACGCAAATGAAGTCGGTCGGTGAAGCGATGGCCCTAGGGCGTACCTTCCAGGAATCTTTACAAAAAGCTCTGCGCTCCCTGGAGACCGGACGGGCAGGGTTTGGCTGTGACCGCGCACTTGAGCCGCTTGACCTAGGTCGATGTGAACGCATGTTGCGTACACCGACCCCTGACCGGATTTTTGTGATCTATCAAGCGCTTCAGCAAGGGATGAGTATCGAAAAAATTCATCAATTGACCGCCATCGATCCTTGGTTTCTACAAAAAATGGCCGAACTCGTCAGCTTTGAGCAACAGTTGACCGCCCAACAACCTAACCCAGAGCTGATGCGTCAAGCCAAGCGTTTTGGTTACTCTGACCAACAGTTAGCCTATGCTTGGCAACGCACCGAGCAGGAAATTCGTAGCTTGCGTCTGGAATATGGCTGTACTCCTGTTTATAAAACCGTAGACACCTGTGCAGCGGAGTTTGCAGCATTTACGCCCTATCATTACGCGACCTATGAGACCGAAAGCGAAGTGCGTCCGAGTAACAAACCCAAAGTCTTGATCCTGGGTGGTGGACCCAATCGTATTGGGCAGGGCATTGAGTTTGATTACTGTTGTTGTCATGCCAGTTTTGCTCTCAGTGCTAATGGCTTTGAAACAATTATGGTTAACTCCAACCCAGAGACGGTTTCGACGGATTATGACACCTCAGACCGCTTATATTTTGAGCCGCTAACCCGTGAAGATGTGCTGAATATTATTGCCGTCGAGCAACCTGTCGGTGTGATTGTACAGTTTGGCGGTCAGACACCCCTAAAATTAGCCGTGCCTTTAGCTGCAGCGGGGGTGCCGATTTGGGGAACATCGCCGGATGCTATCGATCAAGCGGAAGACCGGGAACGCTTTGACCTGTTGCTACGAGAACTTGATATTCGCCAACCACCCAATGGCATTGCCTACGATGTTGCCGAAGCGACGGTTATTGCTGAGCGACTGGGCTATCCGGTGCTGGTACGCCCGAGTTATGTGCTGGGCGGGCGGGGCATGGAAATTGTCTATGCCCCCGAAGAACTGGACTATTACATGAAGTTTGCGGTAGCCGTTGAGCCAGGACAGCCCATTTTGGTCGATAAATTTCTAGAAGGTGCGACCGAAGTCGATGCAGATGCCCTAGCTGACCATACCGGACAGGTGGTGATCGGCGGCATCATGGAGCATATCGAGCAGGCGGGAATTCATTCGGGTGATTCGGCTTGTATCTTACCGACTCAGAGTCTATCGACTGAAGTATTGACGGTTATACGGGAGTGGACGGTCAAATTAGCCCAAAAACTCGGCGTGATTGGCTTGATGAATATTCAATATGCTGTGCAAAATGACAGGGTTTATATTCTCGAAGCTAATCCTCGGGCTTCACGAACTGTACCTTTTGTCAGCAAGGCGATTGGTGTACCCTTAGCTAAATTAGCCGCCTTGGTCATGTCGGGTAAAACCCTCGCTGAATTGAACTTTACCCAAGAAATTATTCCACCCTACATATCCGTTAAAGAAGCGGTTTTACCTTTTGCCAAATTTCCCAATACGGACTTGATCCTAGGGCCGGAGATGCGCTCGACGGGTGAAGTGATGGGCATTGATAGGGATTTTGGGCGGGCTTTTGCGAAGTCGCAGCTTGCTGCAAGCCAAAAATTGCCCACGCAGGGTCAAGTCTTTGTTTCAGTCAGTAATCATGACAAACCAGCTGTCCTACCTGTTGTGCAACGGTTAATCAGCCTTGGCTTTAGGATTATTTGTACCCAAGGCACCCAGACTTATTTTGCTGAACATGGCGTAACGGCTAATATTGTCTTCAAAATCAGTGAAGGCCGCCCCCATGTCCGCGATGTCATGCAAAATGGTGAAGTGCAACTTGTGATCAACACGCCCACGGGCAAAGAAGCCCGCACCGATGGTCAGGTCATTCGACGGACAGCGCTGGCCTTGGGTATTCCGACGATCACGACAATTAGCGGAGCACAAGCCATTGTTAGTGCCATTGAGGCTTTACAAAAAGGAGACCTAACCGTATGCTCACTTCAGGAATATCACGCGCTAATTCGTCCACAAATATAGTTGATGTTTACCCTTAGTTTTGCCATCAATAAACTGTAAAGGTACTTCGACTGCGGCCCGTTGCCCATGATAAATATCCGCTGCAATAACGGCTCCCGGAGTAGTGAGGAGCATTTGAGTTTTGCCAGTTAGCAACTCAAGCAAAATCAGTCCGCGTGGTTTTTCAGTCACAGTATTTTGGGCAATCGGTATAGCCAAGGTTTTGGTGAAGGCATCCCAAGCGGGCGGGCGATCTAGACTAGGTACTGACCAGTTTTTTTGTATCTTGCCTTGTTGATTGATCAAAAAAACCTGATTACTATTGGGATGTTCTTGCTTGGGGTCTTCATCTTGAGCGGCCGGTAAGGGAGCCGTAGTTCCCGAAAAAATTAGCCCTTGTTGTGCTGTCGGAGCTAATAGAAACTTATAATAAACGGTCAAGTTTTTTTGGGGTTGAGAAAAGCGTTTTTGCCAGTGGGTAACTAACTTGTTGTCTACGATTGTGTAGGATACGGCTTGACTGTTACCACTGAGCGTTAATAGTGATTGGTTATCAATACTAAAGACGGGCGGGCAGACCGTGGCAATGGGCTTACCGTTATCGGGGGCTAGGAGTTTTTGATCGAGAAGTTTACCAGTTTTACTGTCGAGTAAGAGCGTTTTTAAGCCTTGATTAGGGCGCGTGAAGTCTGTGGTAAAGTCTCCGGTTACGGCTGCTACTAGCTTGCCGTTAGGACTTATACTCACCCCACCGCTGACGGTTGATTCTAGGGGCTGCTGTGGGTAACGCCAACGCACCTGACCTTGAGGATCAAGACTGACCACTTGGGTACGGGCAACGGGTTTATTTTTATCAAAGACCGTCCAATAGGTCATCACATAAAGATTGCCTTGGCGGTCGAGGCTCAGATCCCGGTTGATCCCCGCAAATGTCCCGGTTCCCACTTCACCCTTGAGGTCAGCGCGCGCCGCGTAGCGCCAGGTTACTTGCCCAGTTTTGACCTGCACTGCTTGAACTTGCGCGGCTAAACTCGCTTCCCCGGTATAAATCGTCTTGCCATCAGGAGCAAAAACAAGACCACGTAAACGGACATTTTCACCAAGATTGACTTGCCAGAGTTGATGTCCGGTTTTGCTCTCAAAAAGATAGAGCATCCCATCATCAGTGGCAACGGCAACTTCACGCCCTGAAGGACTAAAGCGGACACTCTCAAAGGTGTACTCATCCCAGTTATAGCTATGCATAACCCGTTGGGGAGTTTCTAAGGGTAGCACTAATAGTTTTGCTTGCAGTGGCAGACCCAGAGTAAGCGCGATCAGTACGTAAGCTAGGTGTTTATTCATCCTTAAAAAGCCCAACTCAAACCACCCCGCACATCGCTACTAAGACCCGGAAAACCAGGAGCTTCTTCAAAGCGTTGGTCTAAGAGGTTATTCACACTTACGCTAGCACTCAAGCCCGCTGCTAGCGGTGCGCGAAACTTTAGATCAAGGGTAGTGTAGCCCGGTAAGGTTTCGGTATTGGCATTATTGGTAAAAAAGGAGCTTACCGAACGGATAAACAGGGCAGCATACCAACCGGATGGACTCTGAAAAGCTAGGTTGATATTGAAGACGTTGGGTCGAAAGAATAACTGATTACCAACAATTGCACTATTGGGATCATTCAAAATCCGTGTATCTACGGTCGTGTAATTAACACCCAAATAAAGATTGGGAATCAGTTGAAAATCAAGACTAGTTTCTATACCTTGCGCCCGAGTTAAACCAATGTTTTGGACTTGCCCCAAAAAAGTCACCGGGTCAAAGGTAAACTGATTGAGATCAGCTACGGTGTTGGTGTAGTAGGTAAATCTAAGCAAACCAAGGTTCCCAATTTGCTGATCGATACCTATATCATAGCTATCTGCGCGTTCGGGGCGCAGGTTAGCATTAGGAATCTGAAATACGCCAAATCCAGCAATACTTGAGATCACAGGCGCACGAAAACTCCGGGCATAGTTAGCGCGTAGAGCAGTCGTGGCTGTGATTTGCCATTTAGCTCCCAGACTCGGATCAGTTTGGCTACCTGAAGTGCTGTTATAGTCCTGACGTAAACCGAGCACTGTGGTAAACGCAGGAGTTAGACGCAGCTCATCTTGGATAAATAAAGCGCCTTGACCGTAAACGCTATCGTAATTGACATCAACTGAGGCACCGGTTAGTACGGCATTTTCACTACGGGCATGGACATTACGATAATCAAAGCCGTAATTCAAAGTTTGACCAGGACTAATTTGCCAGGTATGTTGTACCTGAGCGCCGAAGCTCTGGCTGCGAATATCAAAACGATTATCGTAACTAACCGCATCAGAGCGAAAGTTCACAAAATCGCCGTAAATTTGAGCACTCAAATGGGAATCGTCACCTTCACCGAGTTCAGACTGTAGTTGCAACTGGGTCAACACACTTGTCGTATATTGACGATCAAACTTGGTGAGATTATTAAATCCACCAAAAGAACTAAAATTAGGGCTTCCAAAGGCATCGCTGGTAATCGGCACACCACCGGGCACACTCAAAATTTTATCTAACCAAACCACACTCAACCCCAAGCGATTACGCTCATCAAGCCGCCAATCAAGTTTGCTATCGAAGTTATTTTGGGTAACTTCTGCGTTTTGGCGTTGACCAGAATAGGGCTGGGTGGTGTTGCCAAACAGTCCTTTACCTGCGCTATCGAGTCCCTGAAACGTTGTTGGTGTGGTGATCGTATAGGGGAAATTATTATCGGCATAAATCCGCTGATAGCCAAAACTCCAGCTGACATTATCCCGATTACATGTGGTGCGAATGGATTGGGTATTTAGCCCAAAACTCCCGAGTTCTGCACCCAAAATTAGTTGGTCTTTGGTCGTAGGTTTGCGGGTAATCAGGTTAATTACCCCGCCTACGGCATCGGCACCATAGAGCGTGGAAGCCCCGCCGGGAACGACTTCTATGCGCTCAATGGCGTCCGTTGAAAATTGCGAGAGGTCAAAACCGCCCGAGCCGCCGAGTTCATTGAGAGGCCGTCCATCTAATAAAATCAATACCTGAGCCGAACTACCGCCACGCATAATCTGGGAACTCAACGCCCCGAGCTGACCACCTGCCGCTCCCTCAACCCGTACACCCGGTAAATATTTGAGGGCTTCATCAACAGTCAAGGCACCTTGTTGTTCTAGGTCTTTGCGGGTGATTACATAGGCGGGACGGGTCGCATCTTTGAGCGTGGCAGTGCGCCTAAGGGGTGTAATCACGGTTTGCTTGAGTTCGACTTTTTGCTCAACAAAAGATTCAGGTTCCGCTGACTGCGCTTGAGCCGTAGCGACAAAAAATAAACAGCATGACAGAGTCATGCCTAAACGGCGAAATTTCACGATGTCTTAGCCTTTCCCTGTGTGACGCAGGGCTATGAGGTAAAAGCTACAAGGGGGCATTCTGACTAAGAACTTTACAGTTCAACACAGCTGCGGCACAGTGCCGGATTATCACCGGACTTTCCCCGTACTTACGTACTGTTTGGGCTGATCTCCCAAACACCTTGCTAGCTTATGCACCTTAGCACGGATTGTGAATACTTGATTTATAGGTAAATATGACCGTGCAGGTACTCCACTACCCGTCCTGCGATCATGACGCGCTCCCCAGCATCTTCACAAAAAAGTTCGCCTTGACGCTGGGATAATTGGCGGGCATGCAGCTTCTTTTTGTTGAGACGCTCGCTCCAATAGGGCACTAAGGTACAGTGAGCAGAACCTGTCACCGGGTCTTCGGTAATCCCAGCACGGGGTGCAAAAAATCGAGAAACAAAATCACAGTCTGTACCCGGTGCTGACACAATGATGGCAAAAACATCCAATTTGGCAATAGCAGTAAAATCTGGTTGTAGCTGTTGAATTTGATCTTGCGTGGCAAAAATTACTAAAAGATCTCGCGCCTGCAAAACCTGCTCTGGTAGCGCGCCTAAGGCTTCGACTAGCTTGGCTGCACAAGCAATAGGCAGGGCCAAGCGAGCAGGAAAATCCATCACTAACAAGTCGCCTTCTTGTTTTACGGTCAATGTGCCATCTTTATAATGGAAGACTACCTGTGATTGGGTCGTATAGCCATGGGTAAAGAGTACAAAAGCACTAGCTAAGGTTGCATGACCGCACAAATCAATTTCAACTAAGGGTGTAAACCAACGTAATTCAAAGTCATCCGATCTCGCTACAATAAAAGCAGTTTCTGATAGATTGTTTTCTTGAGCAATAGCTTGCAATGTGCTATCAGGCAACCAATTAGTCAAGATGACAACGGCTGCTGGGTTACCGCCAAATCGCTGATTGGTAAAAGCATCCAGTTGGTAAATCGGCAGTTTCATGAATACCTCAGTCAGAAATATAGGTTGAAATTTAACCTAATGCCAAAATTATAAATCACCTAGTGAAACACTAACCCGTCACATTATAATCATTGAATGCATTGAGCTAAGATCCATGATGTCGATTCCTGTGGTATCTGGCGATAGAAAATCTCCTACAGAGATTCCGGGACTTGACTATCTTCGTGCATTTGGCTGTCTAGGAGTCATTGCCATCCACAATCAATTATTTAGCGATCTTCTCTCTAAGGGTGGTGTCATAGCCTCGTTAGGACAAGTCATTGATGGCAACATACTTTCACTAATGGTACCTATTTTTTTACATATCTCTTTTTTGCTTTTTTACAACAACAGAAGAGATCATAAATACATTACCAGACGATTGCCTAAATTATTTAAGTTATATATTTTTTGGACTGTGTGTTTCACCATATTTCTTGGCTCTCTAGAAACCATCAAAAATTTTAAGAGTCTCCTTATATTTATAATTTCTGGGGGAAACTCTATGTTTTATTTTTTCTTTACACTGCTGATCTTGATACCGCTAGCTGAGCTTTTATTACGGATAGGTGATCGGTTTAAATTATCACCAGGTCAATCTCAGGTCTTCTTTGGCACCGTCTTCTGGGGTTCATGTATACTTCTTTTTGGATGTGAAGTTTTTGTATGCAAGACTAATGCTTACCCAGGACTGATTGCCTACTGGAATCCATTAAATTTTGTCCCCTATGTGGCAACAGGTTTCCTTATTCTAAAAGATTATCAAACAGGTGATCACAAAGCTATGCTGACCAAAGCTATTGGTTTACTGGTTATTTCTTTAGGATTATTGCTACTTGAATGGTCTTATCTTCAGGGCATAACTGGATTTTCATTACCACTACCCCGTTATACACGGCTTTCAATTATCTTTGCTTCATGGGGTGTTGTATATCTAGCTCTACTTTTTTTGACATCACCGCCACCACCGATCAAGCTGCTCTCTGACTGTTCTTTGGGTATTTATTGTTTACATCCTTTCTTGTTAGGACTATTACACGGGTTACCTCAATTTAAAACTATTATGCCTCAAAATCTACTTCATTTTGTGTTGGTAATTCCCCTAGCAATAGGTGGGACATTACTCCTTAAAAAAATCCCTATTATCAAAGAACTTATACAATAATTGGCTGTCGATAAGGCTCACTCAGTGCGCCAAAGTGCGATACCACCTAGCAGACCATTTTCATTAGAAGTAATATGTATATTCTCAGGCAGGACAATGGTAACGTGTTTAGAATTGCCACCGCCGATGTAGGCATAATCAAAGTTAAATAATTTTTTGAGGGCATTGATGGCCAAGACCAGATCTGTATTCCATTTGTCTGCACCGTGACGCTTGAGCGCGGCGTTACCTAAGCGTTCCTCATAGGTTTTGCCCTTATAAAAAAGATGATGAGCAAGCTCTAGATTAGGAATTAGTTGGCCTTGATTAAATAAAGCTGAGCCAAAACCTGTGCCTAACGTTATGACTAGCTCTAGCCCCTGACCACCAATTGTGCCAAATCCCTGCACATCGGCATCGTTCGCCGCCCGCGTAGGTTTACCCAAACGTTTTGCCAAAGCCGTATCTAAGGCAAATCCAATCCACTCAGGATCGAGATGGGCGGTCATCACCCTTCCCTGCTGGACAACGCCCGGAAAGCCCACGGCAATGCGTTCAAAGTCACCGAGTTGCCCAGCTAATTCAGCGATCAGCTCAAGAACTAAAGCGGGTGGGGCGGGTTGCGGTGTAGATAGGCGTAGTCTTTTCGTGACCGGATTGCCCTGAGGATCTAGGACAAGGGCTTTAATCCCTGACCCACCAATATCAACAGCTAACGTACGCATTAGGAACGCTCCTGACCTAACGTCATTAAAAATTGTAAGGCAGCCACAATTGAGGCCGATACTGGCGGGGGTGCACTTTCGTAGAAGGCGCGCCAAGCTCTAGCCTTGTGGTCTTCGTAGTGGTCACTGAGCCCTTGACTATCCAACCAAGCTAACCGTACGGCATGACCAATCAGCACATCTAAGACAATGTAATCAGCAATATGCAAACTAGGATTGCGTTCGACAAGAGCAGACAAGGTCATCAAGGCTTCGATATTGACCTGACGGTATTGCGGAGCGACGATTTTATTGAGCAAATGCTCCACCCAGAGCGCAAAATCACCTTCACCCGGCGTCATCTGCGAGAGGATCAGGTCACTATCCAAGCGATTACGTCGTTCTAGTTTGTCACCGATAATCAGTCCCCGGCAATGCTTAAGTAACAGCCAAACTTTGGTATAAAAGCCGCGAGGTACCCGGTTGAGTGTGCCTTCACGTTCTCGTTTTTTAAACCATCCTCCTGTAGGCGGGGTCACAATGCGTCCCGGCTCTGGCGTCCAAGCAACTTCTTCGTGGTTGGTATGCAGCGATTCTTGTAAAAAGAAAACCTGATGCATGTCCTCATAGTCCGCCAAAACCCGAGCTAGGTGCGCTTGAAGTGCATAGGGACTCAGGTGCATCACTTGTTCGTAGGCTTCATCTTGGGTCAAGTTTTTTTCTTGGGCAACTTCGGAGGTAATCAGCAAAATCAAATAGCCAACACGCAAGGTCATCAAATTGGCAAATAGCTGAGGACTCGTACGGATCAAAACCCGTAACGAAATAATTACCTCTTGGGTCAAGACCCGGTCACGGATATCTTCACGGCAAAACTGGTTGATTTTCTCAATCACTTCGCGATCAGTGAGCGGGCGGTTGATCAAGGAAGCTTCACTATAGGCTTTACCCACAGCAATTTGCTTTTGGCGAACCAGTAATGTCGTCACCGCATCGGAAAGGGAAAAATCCACTTTGCCCAGTAATCCTGCTGCCCGGCGCACCACCGCCCAGAAAGGACTGTGACTATGACCTTGTCCAGCCATGAAATAAACTTCTGCGACCAAATCACGCACGGTAACAGGCTCAACACCCAGCCCTGTCTCAAAATCCAACCCCTTAAGGCGAGCTAAGATTTGTAATAGTTCGATCTGCTCATACAAATTGGGTGTGGTTTTAAGACGCACCAGCGATGAGTTCACGCTAGCTTCCACATCCAAAACGAGTTCTTGCATATGACCCAAAGGGATCGTCAAAGCAGAATCAAAGGCCAAGTAGCGAACCGCCTGTGCCTGAGAGTCCTGTAACGGCGTAGTACTAAAAGCAAACTCATGTAAAAAATCAATGCGTTCCTTACCCGAGGTCAAAAGCAATTGATTGAGCACACCGACTTTTACGGGAATGCCATTACAATGACCTTCAGCCAACTCTTTCATCAGAGTTAACAACTCCTCGCGTCCGGCTTGAATCATGCCGCGTGTAATCAACAAAGTCATAGTAGGGCGTCCGATTTGCGCCCAGTGCTCATAGATATAAGCCAGTTCGCTCTTAATCTGGCTCACCAAAAAATACCCATCTAACGTCAAATAAAACTGCTCTTGGTTAAGAAAGTTGGGCAGAAACACACTCCATTCGCCGCAGATCCGAAAAATCAAAGAGGTGCTCAAGCCACGTAATAGACGCGGTGGTCGTCCAGTCAAACCTAATTTGGGATTACAACCAATATGCGTATACATCGTAGAAAGCTCTTGGGCATAGCGTACCTGCATGGGGTAGACCTGCCCCGTAACTTGGGTCATGATGCCTTGGGCGACGAGCTCAGCGCGTAACACTTCATCTTCTGCTAACAAAGCAATCTGTACCACAGGACGGTCGTGCCGTTTACGATGACGCCCGAGGGGGTCAACATCCTCAATGTGAATAATTTTTTCGGCCAGTAGACAGCCCAGCACATATAGACTCTGAGCCCAGACTAGCGGAATATTGGCATTAGGCAGACGCTCTTGACTACCGGGGTTTGCGCTTTCGGCCTCAATACTAGTGCGAGGCACATAGTAAAGTTCTGGTACTAGACCAAAACCATCAGCTGTGACAAGGATAGCCTCCAATTTTGCTTGATAGTGCTGAGCTTGGCTGTGATCCCCTCGGAACAAACCATCAAGGGTGAGATAAGCAAAAAATAGAGGCCACTCACACTCAATATGTTCAAATTGTTTAAGTTCACCGGGTTCATAGTGCAAGCGGCTCGTATCTTCAACCGTCGTTTGATGCCCATCACGCAGAAACCGTTTGCAGCCATAGCGGCCTTCCAATTTTGCGATGATCTCAGCACGGGTGCGCTCTGCTAGCCCTGGATTATCGACAGCAAAGGCCGGGAAGCCAATGATACTCAGTAGGGCTGCATCAATTTCCTTAGAGCCAGATTCGCGGGGTAACAGGGCTTCGAGGGTGATGCGCGCTCGAGCAATTTCATCTGGCAAGACATGGATCACCGAACGTTGTGAACCCCGTGTTCCAAATAAATCAAGACCATTCATGGCCTCAAGGGCAGCTTTAGCCATGCCAATTGAGCTAGCATTGAGTTCGGGATAGCCGGAGTTGATCTTATTGCCCCGCTCCCAAATACCATAATCCGGGGTGCGATAGGTGCGCCCAATATAGTAAACCAAGTTTTGGATAAAGTTAACTTCGTCAATAGTGTAAACAATATGCAGCCCAGAAGTCGTCATCTGAGCCAAAATCAGTAGATACAGCGACGTCGCATCAAGTTGTAAATGTCCCCAAGCATCGTCACCGACTACGGTTTGACCACTAGCTGTATCGTATTTAGCGTGTAGAGCATCGCCCGGAGCTTGGGTTTGCTTAAATCGCTCTACTTTCGGTGCTTGACCCATCATGGCAAATAATAGCCCCCGCATCAGTTTGACCACACTTGCTTCAAGTTCAAAGCAGCGGCCTTGGAGGTCATCGACGCGTCGGTAGGCCAAAGCCAAGCCCCAGACTGCCAAAATGCTATAGACGTTATCCCGTACCCAAGCATCGGTATAGTCGCCATGAGCATTAACCGCTGTGCTTGCCGGCAATAAGCCAGTGATTGGGTTTTGACGTGCCAAAATCACGGCGTGTAGGTGCTGGTAGTAGCGGTCGAGACGGGACTCAAAAGATGGAGATGCGGTCATGAATTAAAAAAAACCTAGGTCTTAATGGGCAATTAGCATAACGCACCAGAGAGATTTTTTTGTAAAGTAACGCACAAATTTTCAACTTGTTGTGTTTCCAAGACCTTGTTTGCTTACACACTGATCTTTTGATCCTCGACTAGTGCATAGCTGCGTGACTAGTTCAGCCCGGGAAGTGACTGAATTTTCCCTAAGCCAATCCTGACGCTCACCCTACAGGTAGATCGCAAGGCTTATGCCGGGGAGCTAAAATAGGGGAATGGCACCTTCATCAACCCTAGGCTTTAGCCGCACAACCCTGACGACTTCAGTCGGCAGGATTAGTTATACCTGGGGTGGTAATGGCGAACCCTTAGTCTTCTTACACGGCTTTGGTGGCGGGTCTTCAGCGTTTGAGTGGTCATTAGTCTATCCTCAATTTATGGATAGATATCAGGTATTTGCCCCAGATTTACCGGGCTGGGGGGCATCAGAGCATCAGCGTCGCGACTACCTGCCTCAAGATTACCTGATCGGTGTGCGCGAATTTTTGGCTCAGACCTGTAGTCAACCCGTAACTATAGTGGCATCAAGTGTGATGGCGGCTTGGGTGGTGCGTTTGGCCTGTGAAACACCGGCCTTATTCCGCCATTTGTTATTGATGTGCCCCACTGGATTATCGGATTTTGGTCATCCCTACAACAACACATTTTTTCAAGTGGCTGCAAATATCCCTATACTCAATACACTTTTTTATCGTCAGGGTATTGCGACACGCGCCAATATCCGCTCTTTTTTGCAATACCGTCTGTTTGCTCATGGCGAACGAGTCACAGAAGCTATGGTTGAAGCCTATTATCAATCAGCGACCCAGCCCAATGCTGAATATTCTGCATTTTCGTTTCTCAAGGGCAATCTTTGCTTTGACCTTGCGCTGTGGCTGCCTAAATTACAAACGCCTACAGCAATCTTTTGGGGCGAGACCGCGCAGTTTGCCCCCCCTAGCCAAGGGCTACGACTCGCCCATCTCAGCTCCCTAGTCAAAGTTTTTGAGGTGATTCCTGATACCGCTACGACTCCACAACTAGAATTACCGCACATTGTGGCCCGAGACCTGCGCCAAGCGATCTCTGCGCTGGGATGAATATGTTCACCGAAGAAACCGTGCTTTACAATTAGTTAGTAACTCATAATGGATGCAGTCACGATGACGAATAAGCCTTGGTTTTTTGTCTTGCCGCTAGTTTTGGTGGGTTGTGCCAGTCAAAGCCCCGCTATCAAAACCGCTGATACTGCTGTTGCAGCAACCTCTAATATCACGCAAAAATTGAGTGGGGACGACACGGGCGCACTATGGGCTACTGCAAGCGCTGATCAAAAATTAATCTTTTGTCGGGCTTCGATGCGCTCCTACAAAGCTTCGGGGACTTCAAGTTTCTCAATTAGTGCCAAGACCAATAGTTTGACACCCGAGACTTTGTGTACGGCAATGGATGAATATTTTTCTAAAAAAGGAACAGGGCTGGTCACGGATCGCCTAGGTCATGCCGCTGGGATGGCGATTATTTTTGCGGGTAAGCCCTATCGTCCTAATGAACCCTAATCCTGCATGAGATTAAGCATTGGGTGGCGTTCTATAGGAAGTTTGAACTGCTGTTGACTTGTCTTTATATGGCGTGGTCGATAAAGTTAATATTTGGCAAATATTAACCATGACCTAAGCCGTGCCTAACTTACTCTGAAAAGACACTAAACTGTATCTGCATAAACATGATTTTTAGAAGACATGTCCCTAGAGAGATAATCAAAAACCCTCTGCTAGAGAGGGTTTCAAGACTTGGGCGTTACTGGATTTGAACCAGTGACCCCTTCCGTGTGAAGGAAGTGCTCTACCGCTGAGCCAAACGCCCATATTTTTTAGTATACGCCACGCCGTAAATATTCACAGCGTGGCATCAAGACTCTAGCTAACTAGCTTAGCTGGTGCCTTCATCCCAAGAATTCATGTAGTGAATCTGGTCAGCGGTTAGCTTATCCATGCCAATACCCATAGCGGCTAGCTTGAGGAAAGCAATCTGCTCATCTAGCTCTGTGGGCAAATTATAGATGCCTGGAGCCAGTAAGCCTTGCTGTTGGACAAGATATTCTACCGCCAGGGCTTGGTTAGCAAAGCTCATGTCCATGACGCTCGCAGGGTGACCTTCAGCGGCGGCAAGGTTGATCAGACGGCCTTGACCCAGCACAATGATCGACTTATCTTCTAGCACATATTCTTCGACAAAAGGCCGGACTGTGCGCTTAGTACTCGAGAGTTCACCCAGAGAAACTAGGTCAATTTCGATATCAAAGTGACCCGAGTTACACACCATTGCGCCATCTTTCATAAAATGAAAATGTTCACGACGGATGACATGTTTATTTCCAGTAACCGTGATAAAAATATCGCCGACGGCGGCCGCTTTTTCCATGGGCATCACCTCAAAACCGTCCATATTGGCTTCGAGGGCAGCGACAGGATTGATTTCGGTAATTACAACTTTAGCGCCGAGGCCACGAGCGCGTTGGGCAGTGCCTTTACCGCACCAGCCATAGCCAGCGACCACGATCACTTTACCTGCCAAAAGAATATTGGTGGCTCGGATAATACCATCAAGGGTAGATTGGCCTGTACCATAGCGATTGTCAAAGAGATGCTTAGTTTGCGAGTCGTTGACTGCCATCGCTGGAAAATTGAGAACACCGCTTGCTAGCATAGCTTTGAGCCGGGCGATTCCGGTCGTAGTTTCTTCGGTGGTGCCAATCAGGTGAGAGAGCAATTCAGGCCGCTGTTTGACCATAGTGGCAACGACATCAGAACCGTCATCTACAATAATGGCGGGTTGGTGGTCGAGGGCAATTTCGACATGACGCAAATAGGTCGCGGTATCTTCACCACGTTTCGCAAAAACAGCAATACCGTGATCTACCACTAGTGCTGCGGCTACATCATCTTGGGTTGAGAGCGGGTTACTTGCAATCAAAACCGTATCAGCACCGCCGGCTTTGAGGGTAATCGCAAGATTAGCAGTTTCGGTGGTGATATGGCAGCAGGCAGAAATTTTGACACCGGCTAGAGGGCGGTCTTGGGTAAACCGTTGCCGAATTTGTTTGAGTACGGGCATTTCACGTCCAGCCCAAGTGATGCGTTGAGAACCTTGTGGGGCAAGTGACAGGTCGGTCACTTCATAGTTGAGCTTCAAACCAACAGTCATGCGCTTACTTCCTATTTTTGCCAACTTGCCTATGGTAACAGGAAATCCTGGGAGACACTTAGCGTGGCGGGGTAGTTGGAGCGGCGGGTACCGTCGTAGGAGCAGCTTGCAATACAGCCGGACTAATGCGTAAGGGCGTGCGAGCCCGGAATTTAGCTACAGCATCGTCTAGCTCTTGACCAGAGTTTTGTTTGAATTCGGAGAACGTCTTAGTATTAGCCAAATTAGCGCGATGAACCAAGCTAAAGATGTCTAGATTACCGGATTGAGCATCTAAAGACGCATCGGAAGGTTTGCCACTGCTGTTGGCGTAAGGACTAGCTCCGGTCTGAGCCAGTGCCGGAAGCGTAAAAATTAAACTGAGCAAACAGGTAATCCAAACTTTCATGGTCTGTCTCCGCTCCTAATTCCTTATAATAACTCTATGACAAGAACAGTTTATCATCTAGGAATTTTAGGGGCAACTGGAGCCGTCGGCGGTGAACTGTTGAGCTTAATTGAGGAGCGCAACTTTCCGGTGGGGCGCCTTAAGCTTTTGGCCTCTGAGCGGTCGGTCGGTAAGGTTACACCGTGGGGTGCTATAGAAGCAATTGCTCCCGAACAATTTGCGGGTCTAGATTTTGTATTTGGCTGTACGGGGCAGGCATTAGCCGAAACCTGGGAGCCTGTGATCAAGCAAGCTGGGGCGATTTTTATCGATAACTCTAGTGCTTACCGTATGAACCCCGAGGTGCCTTTAGTGGTGCCTGAAGTCAATGCCGCTGATTTATTAAGCAGTGTTACGATTATTGCCAATCCTAATTGTTCTACGATTTTGCTGGTTCTGGCTCTGGCACCTTTGCACCGGGTGCGCCCGATTCGCCGCATTGTAGTCTCGACTTATCAAGCTGCTAGTGGTGCTGGTTTACCAGCTATGGCAGAACTCACCCATCAGACTGAGCGGGTTTTAGCGGGTGAGGCAGCGCAGCCTGAGGTCTTTCCTTATCAGATTGCATTTAATTTATTTCCCCACAACTCGACGATTGGCCCTGATTTCTATTGTGAAGAAGAGCGCAAAATGATCTTAGAGACACGCAAAATTTTACATGCTCCAGAGTTGGCGATTACAGCAACCTGTGTACGGGTGCCAATTTTGCGAGCCCATTCCGAATCCGTCAATATTGAATTTGCTGAACCCTTTCCAGTCGCCGAAGCCCGAGCAATTTTAGCCGCAGCACCCGGTATTAGCCTAGTTGAAGACTGGGAGCGCAATTATTTTCCCATGCCTTTAGTGGCAAGCGGTCAAGATGCAGTACTCGTCGGGCGGATTCGCCAAGACCTCTCTTGTGCTAATGCCCTCGAACTCTGGCTCTGTGGTGACCAAATTCGTAAAGGCGCGGCTCTCAATGCCCTACAAATCGCTGAAGCCCTATGCCAAACCTAGGTGAAGCAGAGCGGCCTGACAATCTTGCTGCACCCCGAGATCCATATCTGACAGACCAAGCTGTAGGTCAGAGACCACCCGTTCATCACCAAGGCGACCCAAAGCCCAAGCACTATTAGCCCGTACTGCGGCATCTGGATCACGGTGTAAAGCCAGAATTAACCAATCAATCGCCCCGAGATTCCCCAATTGCCCTAGAGCACTAGCACTCCAAAGCCTGATTGCCGAGATATCAAAACGCAGAGATTGTAAAAGTGGGTACAAGGCGCGTTCATCTTTACAATTGCCTAATGCCCACACGGCGCCTTTACGGACATAATCATTAAAATCACTGAGACATTGAATCAACGGCTCAACAGCAGCCGGGTCAGGATTACGCCCCAAACCATAGGCTGCACTAATGCGCACGAGGGGGCAAGGGTCAGCAAGTAGCGCAATCAAACGGGGAATTGCCCGGGGTTCGACAATTTCGGCAAATTCACGAGCCGCTTGCATGCGTTCTGAGACTGCTGTGGCATTGAGTTGGTGTAAGATTGCATCGACATCCGGGCAAACGACTTCCTCACTGATCGGCTCTTCCCATTGCGGGATAAATTCCGTAGTCAGCGTGTCCGCGGGATCTTGCCAGAGGAGGCCATTTTCTTCCATAGATTTATTGTAAACTTTTACTACCACGTTGGTTCTTTATCTACCATGATCACTTTTGCCGCTGCCCTAGATGAAGCCCAAACTTGGTTAGCAGCCGCCCAACCTGATTGGATATACCTACAGCATCTATTAGCTACAGCTCAGGGAGCACGCGGTTTTTTTGTAGTATTGCTGACTAGTGATCATGACCTGAGCGCAGCTCCAGAGCTGATTACCATTCTAAATCAAGCCCCAGACCCCGTACCTGAATTGTTAGTCAAAAATCTGGTGATGGCGCAGGCCATGATAGTCTGGCATACCCGACACGCGGATCATCAACAAGCGGCTGAATCGGCGCGGGTGGTTTATTATTGTCAGCAACTGCTACCTCAAGTCAGATCGTGTCAGCTACCATTACGGGAAATGTGGCTGACATTGACCACAGGATCAGGTATTTACAACAATTTTTTACAAAAATGGGGCTATGACGAAACCCAAAAGTTAGCGATGCAAGAAGTCTTACAACCCTTAGTTATTTATTAAATCTAAACCATTGGCAAGCTGTTATCAGCTCATTCGGTTAGTCGTGTCAAAATTTGATCTTGTCGCTGCGCTAGGGCAATCGCTTGAGCCGGTAGGGCAAGATGATATGCCAAGAAAGTGCTCCCCAATAATAGGAGTAAACCACTATTAAACAGGATGTAATTTTTGAAAATCAGAATACTAACTGTTAACAGAACAACCGGAAGCGTTGCCACTAGATTGATGCCCAGAGCAAGCACTACGGCAAGGAGCGCGATCCAAGTATTACTGCCTTGACGGGCCTGAAAGCCGAATTGCCGTGGTAATGGAAACCTCACAGAAAACCAATTGCCCAACACACTATAAATCAAGCCAAAAACACCAATTGCAACCACACCGCACCAGCCTGCTGCTAATGGCAGATGTTCTAGGATTACTGTGATACCCACGCCTAATAATGCAGGTACTGCTGTCCATAGGCCTTGAGCTAGATTGTGAGCGCGTAGGATGGTATGCCAAGGCGTTGGTGCTAATAAATAGGTTTTGAAGCCTGTATTATCCCAACCAAAGAGATTTGTAAACCAAGGCACGGCCAATAAATAAACATTACCCACTGCTAACCAGAGACCAACATTAGCCCAAATTCCAGCTTTTAGAGCCAAAAGTCCAGCGGCAAAAAAAAGTAGCAGCAGCGGCAAAAGGGCAAAATAAGACAGGGGATTGCGCCCAAGATATTTGAGATGTTTGGTCATAATTGCCCCATTTATGCCAGTCAGTATCCAATCGTAATTCGTAGCTGACACAGTAGGTTGACGCTCAGTTTGAGGCACGCCCTCAGTTTGTAAAGCTAGTTGCCGAAACCAGGTATAGCTTAAGCTCAAAGCCCCTGCCGACCAGCCCATAACTAGCCATACAGCCCAGCCTAGAGGCGCGATCTTACCGGTCTCAAGGGCGAGGCTAGCTTGGGCTAAGGCTTGGGGTGGCAAGTAGACCAGGTAAGGGTCAATACTCTGCGAGATCCATTTTCCCCACCCCGGAAACTTTTGACTTACCAACAAAACTAGCTGCGGCACAATTAAAATAATGCCGATACCAATAGCGACGAGAGTCTCTCGTTTGCGCCCAGTGCCTTGTCCAAAACGGGTTATCACAACATTGAGCGTGAGGCTGACTACCCCTAGCCAGAGTAAGGCAAGTAGCAAGATGACCAGTCCCCAAGGCTGATGGTAGTAAACCGTCGGAGCCAAAATCAGAGCGCTTAGACTAGGCAGCAAAAACCAACACGCAAAATCTGCGTAAACCGTTACAGCACTGAGCCAAAATAGCTTGGATAGGGACAAAGGCAAGAGTAAAAAAGGACGCGGAGTGATACTAACCGCCGTACCTGTGGTTTGTCCGGTCACACTCAAAACTAACTGTAGCCAAGTTAGTAACCAAAAACTAACCGGGAATACAGCAATTTTTTGGGGTAAAAAGCCTTGAACAAGAGCAATAAAAAAAATAACACCGCTAAAAGCAGACATCAGTAATAAAAAACCAGCAATTAAAAAGGCGGCTTGCGGATTTTGACGGCGCAGACCACCCACAAATAAACGATAACGTAACCAAAACCATACCCAGATTTGGGTCATGGGCTTCAACAAAGGGGTGGCGACCCCGAACGGGCTCGAACCGTCAACCTCCGCCGTGACAGGGCGGCGCTCTAACCAATTGAGCTACGGGGCCACAAACAGACGATCTCTAGCCTAAGCTCTGATCCGAACCCATGTCAAGAAGATTCTTGTATAGACTAAAAATTTATGAACTGATGATCTAGGGGCTGATGTTAGCTAATCGTTCTCTACAGTACCCAAAAAGCGGCGTATACTGGGATAGAACTTTTGAACCATACCCATGTTCGCCCTCTCCGGTTACGAATATCTCTTAGTTTTTCTGATCGTATCATCTCTGGTGCCTGTGATTGCCCTGAGCTTATCTAAGGTGTTTCGGCCAAAAATCACCAGCGCTTTTCGCAAAACAACCTACGAATCCGGGATGGCGCCACGCGGTGATAGTTGGATTCAGTTCAATATTCGTTACTATATGTTTGCGCTAGTATTTGTCATTTTTGATGTAGAGACTGTGTTTCTTTATCCTTGGGCGGTGGCTTTTGATAAAGTTGGGTTGCTAGCCTTTCTTGAAGCCCTAGTTTTTATTGCAATTTTGGTTGCTGGACTAGTTTATGCGTGGCGCAAGGGCGCCCTAGAGTGGAGTTAGGCTCACCCCGAGGCGTTCCAAGTTTGAATCTGTGACACTGTAGCTACCCATGCACAGGAGTACTCGTTATCAGTACTCCTGCTATCTCACGAAAGTTATGGCGGCTACATACTTGAGGTCTATTTACCACCCTAAGGCTGATAAGCATTACCTTGGATGCGTCCGTTGATGACACTGCGCTCGTAATAGCCTGTAATCGGACGATTGTTGAGATTAAAGGTCTCTCCTGGCAAGACTTTCCAGATTTTGTAATTAGTAAATGTCAATGGATTGTTGCGACGGCAGGTTTCCGGCGGGTGATCGCCTAGGACAAAATAGGCTGGCCCATCTCCGAGGACACTCGCCAAACCATTTTTGTCAATAATTACGGAAGTTACTTCATTGACGGCAATGCCCAAGGTCGAGGGCGACTTGCCATCTTGAATCTGACGCGCCACAAAAGCCATCGTGCGCCCCATACGGTCACGGGTCACAAAGTGGGTATCAGTGAGCGTATTTTCGAGATTAAGCCAATGAAAAAAGTCATAGGTAAAACTGATGCGGTTGTCATATGGATTGCTTAGTGCCTGCTCCGAAGTCACACTACCAGTGCAAGAGTCATACACAAAATCACCTTGAATGACGGTTCCTGCACTAGTACCACCTACGCCACCACCCCGTGTGTAGACCGACTGCACGGCACTTTCGACTTTTGTACCCTGATAGTAGCTCGTGTAATCACACTGATTACCCCCAGCAAAAAAGATTACCTCGGCATTTTTGATCGTAGTTTCGACGGCTGTAGTATTGGCATCGCGCCGTTGGTTGATCACTAGCGTTTCAACGGAATCGACACCATTCATCTGCGCAATGGGCTGGTTGTAGCCATCATCACCGATTGCACGACCACGTCAACTTTGGTAGTGCAATCGGTACAACCGCGTACTTGGTTAATCATCCACTGAATCGCTGGGTCAACATCCGTACCCCCACCGCCAAAATCATGGGCCGGACCTACCAATACAGGCACAACATCAGCGCTATTGCCGGTCAAATAGCGTATGACCCGCGCTTGAGCTGGCAAAGAAGTATACAGGAACAATGAAGCTGCAAGACCAAAATTAAACCAACGCACCATGGGAGAAGTACACACGCAACGTTTTGAAGAGTAGCAGATTTATGAGAAATGTGAAACTATTACGGGTGATTTTCTGCCTAGACTTGCCCAAGAAGTTTGCATGGAGACAGGCAAACCTTTTTTGAAAAAGTATGGGCTTCAGTTCACATTTTTTCTCTCGATTCATATTCACTAAATCCGTTTTATTGCTCATACATCCTCAATCCTGAAGAGACTACCCCGTCAGGCTTTGCCTGCCACCCCTCCGGTGGAGGGGAATTAAGTTGCAAGGGGTAGGGTGGTTTCTAAATGTCAGCTCCTTTTTGGTGTGAGCCTTCGTTTAGTAAGGATTATCAAAGCATATAACTCCCTTTATCTTTGCGCCCACAAGTGTGCTTTTTCTATTTAGCTAAAAAAACAAGTGAGAATCTGGTTGAATCACGATTTCCGACAAAACGCCCGGAGCAGGCATCTGTAACGCAAAGTAAATCGCATCTGCTGCTTGGGTCGGCTTAAGCATCTTATCGCGCTGAACTTTCATCCCCGCGTTATCCCAAAAAGGACTATCAATGCCACCAAAATAAAGCAAGGTGAACTTGATATCAAAGCGTTTGCAATCAAGAGATAAGGCTTTGGTAAAACCTACTACCGCAAACTTGGAGGCGCAATAACCGCTGGCCATACCCATGGTGTATTGCCCCATCACACCAGGAATATTAAAGACCCGTCCACTAGCTTTACGTTCCATCCAACGGGTTACAGCTTGTTGGCAAACTAAAAATGTTCCCTTGAGATTGACATTGATCATGCGGTCAAAGTCAGCTTCCGCTAATTGCTGAATTGGTTGCAGAACGCCTAAGCCTGCACCATTGATCACGACATCGACCTGTCCACAGTGCTGATAGGCTTGCTCAAATAGGCTCTCGACCTGTCTGCGGTCTGTGACATCAGTCGGAATCGCCAACACCTCAGGACTGCCCCACTGATAGCATTGCGCCATCAGAGTTTCGAGGACTTCAGCCTGACGCGAAGCCAAAATCAGAGTGCTTCCGCTGCGGGCTAGCTTTTCAGCGGTTGCTGTGCCGATGCCTCCGGTAGCACCGGTAATTAGGACAACTTGGGATTTCACAGTTACGTTTTGTAAAGGTTCTTTTTCATAGTACTGTAATCACCCACATCCTGACTTAGCAGCTGCCCGGCACGAGTTCGATAATTTTGACCCGTTGGCTATCGAGAAGTTCTGGCCAACTAGGATCAAGTTCTGGCAATTTAATGCGGTAACTACCCGTGCGATCGGTGATAAAGGCTTCAGCTTGTTCGGCACTAAAGAGAATTTGCTTGATGCGGCCTGTCCTGACCCAGCTTATAAATGTCGCGTAGGGCAAAGTACGCTGACGGGCATAACTAGGCAAACAAACAAAGTCACGCCACAGATGAGGTACTGCATCACGGGATAAAAAAAGTGTCGTTGTAATCGCAAGACCTACCAAAAACAAGGTCGCTGCTACCCGTCCTAGCCAAACCTTCATCTAGAGCCAGTGTCAGTCTCTTCATCATAGAGTTGGAGTCGCTGATGTTAACTTAAGTCAATATTTACGGTCTAACTTTGACCGCCCAACGCAACGAAAAGGGGGTAAATTTGGGTGCTGTACCTTTGGGTGTACCCGAGACGACGAGCGTATAGCCGCCTGGGTGAGGAAAAATAAGTTGGGCTGTAGGGAAACCAGCATTTTCACCCGATGTACCAGCTGTCAGTGGCGTATCCAAGATCGAGCGCGGGCCCTGAGTCAGAGATAAGGTGCAATTACACTGGTCAGCTGCAATTTTTTGTCCGCCTTTTTTGACTAATTTAAACCAAATTGTCTGATTTGTGCCGACTTTGGGTTGGTCTGCGGGTTCGATATGCATCAATGCCCCGACCTCACCGTTAGTTTTGAGTTGATGAGCCACAACAGGCAATGGCAGCATCAGGAGAACCGAAGCTAATAGAAATTTGTTCATGAACTGATTTTTTACACCATTGGTTATCGTAATGGTTTTGCTAGCACAAATCAAAAGACGGTGTGTCACAGAAGACCGTTCCTGAACTTCGCTATGATAAGGACATTCTTTTGCATTGACTCATGCCTCCTAGCTATCGCCCCCATCGTCTAAACCTAGGTCCCTTGGAACGAGAAATCATTGAAATTTTGTGGCAACGCGGCGAAGCTACCACCAAAGACGTCTATGAGCACCTTTTGAGTGACCCCGACCGCGAATTAGCCTATGCTTCGGTTACAACCGTGCTTAAGCGGTTGACCCAAAAAGGTTGGCTAAGTTGTGATGAGACGGGGCGATCTTTTGTCTGGCAACCGCTGATTAGCCAGTCTGAGGCCGAAGCTCTCTATGCCCATGATCAACTCCAAAAATTTCTGACTTCTGCGACCCCTGAGGCGATAGCTGCCTTTGCCGATGATCTGGATACGACAAGTTTAGAACAACTCCAAGCGATCATGGGTTCGATCCAACGCGCTCGTCAAGCAAGAAAACAGGAGGAAATTTAATGCATGGTGTGATGCTCCTGCTTGCGTTACTTTTAGCTTATAGTATGCGTTGCTGGCGTTTTGAGACCCGGGATCAGCCCTGGCAAAGTCGATGGTCAAAGGTTTTGACACAATTTGTAGTACCCCCTTGTTTATTACTGACCACAGGCTTAGCAATTATTTGGATGGGTCCTGAAGGCGAAACTTGGACACAGTGGGATGGCTGGTTAACCTATGGCTTGGCTTGGCTTGGCTTGGGCGCTTTAGGAGTGATTGGGTGGCAACTGATCAAAGCCCTAATCCTGACCCAACATCGATTAGAACAATATCCAACTGTGGATATTTTGGGAGAATCCGGTCATCTACTAGAAACATCCTTTCTATTTATTGCCCGGGTTGGCTTTTGGCAATCTAAGTTATTAGTCAGTCGTGGACTATTAAATTATTTGAATCCTGACCATTTAGCAGCCGTGCTAGTTCATGAAGCAGCACATCTTTACTATCGGGATACATTTTATTTTTTCTGGCTGGGTTGGTTGCGCCGCATCACCTTTTGGTTGCCCAAGACTAATGATTTGTGGATAGAGTTGTTGGCTTTGCGGGAGTTACGCGCCGATCATTGGGCAGCACAGAGAGTAGATGGGCTGCTTCTAGCCGAGGCACTGCTATTATTGGTTCAAGCTCCCTTGGTTGATACTTGTCCTATAGACATGCAGCTATGTGCTTCGGTGATTTCAACGCGAAATAATGTGGTAGAAAGGGTCAATCTATTATTGAAAGTACCTGATACAGCCCGAAGTACTACTGATCTATCTTGGCTTTGGTTGCTACTGCCTTTAATGCCGCTACTTGCAATTCCTTTCCACTGCTGTACTGTGTGTTAAATCTATGACTAAAACTTCTCATGTTGACCTTGATGCAACCTTTTATCTCACGGAAATTCGTCTTGCCGATGAGTTGGCTTATGTAGAATATTTGTCAGAGTATGACATCTATATTAATACCCTAAAAATTCCCCATCCTTACACGGTCAATGACGCACAGGCTTGGATTGAACGCATCACTGATCAAACTACGGAGCATGGTCGGGTTCTCAACTTTGCCATCCATGAATCTGGGGGGAAGTTAATTGGCAGCTTGGGGTTTTTGGACTATGCACCTCAATTGGCTTTTCGTGGGCATCGAGCGGAAATTGGGTATTGGCTTGCCAAGCCTTATTGGGGTCAAGGTATCATGCCACGCGCGCTAGAAAAGCTCTGCTATATTGGTTTTAGGGAATTAAATCTACAAAAAATTACCGCTTCAGTTGCCACCCAAAATATACGTTCACAGCAAGTCGTCAAAAAGTGTGGTTTTAGTCATGAAGGTCAGCTACGGCAGCACTACCAAAAAGATAATCAGTTGATTGACATTAACTGCTATGGTTTATTGCGCTCTGAATTTATTAACGAGAAATCAAGCTGATGTTATATGTAGTGCCAACACCAATTGGCAACCTCGAAGATATTACCCTACGTGCCCTTCGCATATTAAAAAGTGTTGATCAAATTCTCGCTGAAGATACCCGTCATACCGCAAAATTATTGCATTATTATGAGATTCAAAAACCCCTCTTGAGCTATCATCAACATAGTCCGCCCCAACGCTTGCAGGAAATCCTAGAATTATTAATCCTAGGTCGTGATCTTGCTCTCGTTAGTGATGCAGGTATGCCGGGGATCAGTGATCCGGGCTTACGGGTGATTCAAGCGTGCTGGGAGCACAAGCTCCCTGTAGAAGTCTTGCCGGGAGCTAATGCCTGCTTGACAGCTCTGGTGGCTTCTGGGTTAGAAACAGAACGCTTTGTTTTTGAGGGATTTTTACCTGCCAAAGGTGAAACGCGTCAAGCCCGTTTGGCACGTCTGAGTATGGAGCCACGCACGATGGTGCTTTACGAAGCACCCCATCATTTACAGCAGACTCTCAAGGATTTAGCCCGTTGGCTAAGCAACGAACGTGAAGTCGTGGCTGCCCGTGAACTGACTAAACTCTATGCCGAAGTCTGGCGCGGTACCCTAGCCGAAGCTCAGGCTCACTTTAGTCAGCCGCGTGGGGAGTTCACTTTGGTAATTCGGGGTCTGGTGATAGAGAAAAAAGTGATAGAAGACCAGTTTTTACTACATATGCTCGGTGAGCTAACTCATAAAGGTCTTAGTCCCTCAGCAGCAATCCGGTTAGTGTCTGAGCAAACGGGCATTGCTCGTAATTATGTTTATCAACTCAGCCTCAAGTCCCTGCATAACAGAGAGAATAGTGAACGTACCCCGTAACTGGCAAGCATAATGATCAAAGGTTGGTATATTCCCGCTCAAGGCATAGTTCGGATCAGCGGTAAGGATAGCCGGGATTTTTTGAATCGGATGCTCTCCTGCAATGTGGCAAAATTAGCCGTCGGGCAGGTGATCCCCGGTACGCTGTTGAATGCGCTAGGCCGCCTCATAGCCCCGCTGTGGTGTTGGGGGATCGCTGAGGACAACTTCCTACTACAAACCCCAACAGACTGCCTAGAGACCCTGGCAGGGCGCTTAGATGCCTATGTTTTTAGTGAAGATGTCCAGATCGAAATTTGCCCCGGTCGGCTCTGGCAAATTGTGGGAATGTCAGAACTCGTAGCCGGTCAGATTGTGAGCCAAGCTGAGGGCTATCTCGCCACGCAGCAGAGCAATGGCATGTTTTGGAGTCCAACAGACCAAGACTTGGCTATTTACTGGGAAGAATTAGGCTATCTAGCACTCAGCACCGAACAAGTCGAAGCGCAGCGCATTCTCCAAGGCTACCCCGCTTGGGGACACGAATTAACCGAAGAATTGGTACCACTCGGACTAGGCTGGGATCAAGCACTCGACCACAATAAAGGCTGCTATACCGGCCAAGAAGTGATCTCACGCTTGACCTTCGTGGGTCATCCGCAAAATCAATTGGTGGGCGTTAGACTTAAAGAATTGTTAAGTAATCTGCCCTTAGATTTACAAAAAGAAGGTACAAGTATAGGTTCCTTGACCAGTTGTGTTACATCTCTTAATGATAAAATTATTGGATTGGCTAGAATTCGCTGGCAGAGGGCGATCCCCGGAGATACGGTGCAGATAGAGTTTGAAGGAACTATGGTCGAGGCTACGATTTGTGTGTTGCCATTTATGGCCTAATTGCTCCTAGGTAAATGGCTCTAGAAACTGCTGTATTTGATTACAAAAGATTAAGATAAAGCCGCTAAAACGGTCATTTAGTCGTAACAACTTGAAATGTTTTGGATGGGGATCACCCATAAATTTTCCGCTACTGTAATAAGCACTACACATTTGTTACTAGGAGGGTCTGTCATGAATCATGATCATCATCGCGTAGAAGTCCAACCAGAGACCCGTAATCATCAAGGCTTTTTCATTACCGAAGAAGCATTCTTCTTGGTCGAGCATACGGCGAGCGGTTGGGCGCGCATCTGTTGTGATGTTCATCAGGATGGCTACAGTCGGTGCCATTTAGTTAACCCTGATGATCTGAAAATGCTCCAAGAGCAATGGGGTTTAAGCGCGTGATCGCCCGTTGGGCAACTTCCCGATATCGGACTTTACCGGATAGAAGTTGCCCCATCTTTTCGGTTGTACCCGGTCTTTTGATCCCCAAGCGATAGCCTAGCTCTGGCCAACGATAAAAAATAGCCGCTAAACGACTAGCCCACTGCAAATCTTCACCCCAGTGTTCGCGGACAGCTAGGGTATAACCCGCCAAAGCATCTTGTTCTCCCGCCAAAGCCCGAGCTAGATAATCTGCTGCTAACACGCCTGTATGCAAAGAAGGCCGAATCCCTTCAGCAGTAAACGGATCAACGATCCCCGCACTTTCGCCAACGAGTAAGGCATGGTGTGTATGCAGGGGACTATGCCCCTGCCAAAGCAGCAAAGGATGTCCATATAAACGAATATCTTGCAACGTTAGGCCAAAACTCGCCACATATTCGGCTAGGGGTGTTTTTAGATCAACTTTTTGACGCCCAAAGGTACCGATCCCAATCGAATGTCCCTCGTGCTTCGGAAAGTTCCAAAGATAGCCTGACTTGACCATGCCAAACTCAAAATGTGCCGTCTGAGGCTCTAGCACCGGAGCCGGGATCTCGACTTCAATCGCACCACCGATGCAAACTTTGCGTTTTTCGAGTCCCAGCCAACGCGCCGTTGATCCCTTGGCACCATCAGCACCCACGAGATAACGTCCCCTGAATTCACCTTCTGCGGTACGAACTTGCCAGCCATCAGACCGAGCTTCGACACCGAGGACAGGACAATTACTTTTGAGCACAACGCCTTGGGCTTGGGCTTGGGTTACCAAAAAATGATCAAACTGATCTCGGCGTACCATCCAGATGGGTTCTGCTAAATCAGCCTGGACTTCATCACCCAAGTGCCAGGTATAGCGAATCCTCTGCACCTGAGCCGAAACCACTGGTGCAAAACTAAAGTCAAACCAGGTTTGGATAACCGGAGGTACGCCGCCGCCACAGGGTTTGTAACGCGGTAACGCTTCTTTTTCAAGGAGCAATACTTTATGACCACGCTTAGCTAAGTGATAAGCCGTAGCACTGCCTGAGGGCCCCGCGCCGATGATAATGCAGTCATAATTCATGAGGCCAAGTGTGCTCAGGATTTGAGAGAAACCGGGGTCAACCAATCGCTATACTGGGGCAGATAGCCATGGATCAACTTGTCGAATAACGTCTGTAATTGTTGGGTAACCGGGCCGAGTTTACCGGAGCCAATCGGGTGATGATCGACCTTGGTGACCGCCGCTACTTCCACCGCTGTCCCGCAGACAAAGATCTCATCGGCAATATACAGCTCCGTGCGGTCTACCGAACGATATTCTACTTTTAGGCCCAATTCCTGCTTAGCTAAGGTCAAAATCGTATCGCGGGTAATACCTTCGAGGATATTATCGGTAATTGAGGGCGTAATTAAGACCCCATTGCGAACTAGCATCAGATTCATCGCCGAGCCTTCAGCCACATGACCTTCCGCCGTGAGGACAATCGCATCATCAAAGCCTGCTAAATGGGCATCGGTTTTGGCAAGGGCGGTATTGACATAGGCACCGTTGACTTTAGCCCGAGCGGGGATCATATTGTCATCAATGCGACGCCAAGAAGACACACCCAGATGTAAGCCCTGTTCGGCAGATAAATAGGCATTCATCGGTTCGACAAATAGACAAAAATCGTCTTGCGTATCCGGCACGGTCAAAATCGGCCCAATGCGACAATCGGCCTTATAAATAATTGGACGCAAATAGGTATTCGTTCGCAGTTGATTTTTTTGGAGAATCTGTGCGCTCAATGCCAACATCTCAGCGGCAGTATGGGGCGGGGTGAGACGCAAAATTTGGCAACTCTGACATAGACGGCGATAGTGATCAGCGCCGCGAAAAATATAAAGTTGCTCTTCGGCTGCGTCCCAATAAGCCTTAACACCCTCAAAGACGGCGGTGCCGTATAAAAAGGCATGGGTACGCACGTTGAGGGTGGCCTCAGCGAGGGGTAAAAACTGACCGCGTAAATAGGCTATTTCCATGGGGCTTTCTTTGACCGTAAGCTATATGGTATCAGGCGGATTTCAGAAAAACCAATGAACTTGAGGGATAGGGCATGACGATTCGGTTTGGTACAGATGGTTGGCGCGGTATTATTGCCGAAGAATTTACCTTTCCTACCCTGCGCAAGGTAGCGCATGCCAGTGCCGAGGTCTTGGCGCAAACCTACCCCGGCACAGGAATTTATATCGGTTATGACAACCGATTTCTGGCGCCAGAGTTTGCTCAAGCCGTCGCTGATACTCTAGTCGAAGCCGGGTTTGAGGTATTTCTTGCTACCTGTGCGGCTCCCACCCCCGCTATTAGTTGGGTCGTCAAAGCTCTTGGTGGCATTGGTGGGCTTGTTCTGACCGCAAGCCATAATCCAGCAGCTTATTGTGGTCTCAAAATTAAAGCTGCTTTTGGCGGCTCAGCTCCTGAGACTGTGACCCAAGCGGTCGAAGAGTTACTTGAAAAAGACCACCTGCCACCGCGACCAGGGGGAACTTTGACCCACTTTGACCCTTGGGAGCTGTATATCGCTGAGATTAAAACCAAAGTTGATTTAACCACTTTACAGACCCTACCCATGCCCGTTTATCTCGATGGAATGCATGGTTCTGGGAGTAGTGGCTTTGACCGTTTGGGCTTGAATATTGGCAAAATCCGGGCAGAACGTGACCCACTTTTTGGTGGTTTTAGTCCCGAACCGATTGCCAAAAATCTCACGCCTGCTTTTAAATTGCTCAAAGGTTTGAGCGAAGAGGCCACGGTAATTGTCTTTGATGGCGATGCTGACCGAATCGCGGCAGTCAATGGGGATGGAACCTATCTCAATTGCCAGGTGTTGATCCCCTTGTTGATTGACCATTTGGCACGGCGGCGAGGACAAAGCGGCGCTGTGGTCAAAACCCTTAGTGGTTCCGATCTGATCCGTCGGGTTGCTGTCGCTCGTGGTCTCAAAGTCTATGAAACCGCGATTGGTTTTAAATATATTGCCGAGATCATGGAGCGCGAACCCGTAATTTTGGGCGGGGAAGAATCTGGTGGCATCGGCTACCAAGACTACATGCCCGAACGTGATGCTTTACTTTCAGGTCTTTATTTACTGGAGATCCTCGTGGCAACGGGTAAATCACTACTTGCTAACTATAACGACCTCTGTGATGAGTTGGATTTTCACCCGGTTTATGACCGCATTGATATCACGTTGCCAAGTGCTGAATTTAAGGCCAAACTGATCGAAAGGCTTGCCCAATCACCGCCAACTGAGGTTTGTGGTCGTCCGGTGATCGAACATCTTACGACGGATGGTCATAAATTTGTCCTCGATGACAACCGTTGGCTTTTGATTCGCTTTAGCGGGACAGAACCCTTACTCCGTCTGTATTGTGAAGGTGGTAACCATCCCCAAGTGGCTGAGACTCTGCAATGGGCTAAAGCCTGGGCGGTACCCTCAGTTTAAACGCCCAACCAGCCCTTGCTCGATAACACTTCCAAACTCACAGGAGAGCCCAAGTCACAGTGCAACGGCGTAATGGGGATCAGACCTTGGTGAATAGCTGCAATATCTGTAGCCTCGGTTTGTTCTTCTTCGATAACTGTACCAGCGAGCCAATAATAAACCCGCCCTTTAGGATCAAGGCGTTTCTCAAAAATATCCCGGTAGCGACGTTTGCCTAAGGCCGTAAAACGCACTTGATCTAGGGTTAATTTGGGTAGTGGTGGAATATTGATATTAAGCAAATAGGGCAAGGGCAAAGGACAGGTCGGTAATTGGGTCAATAACTGCGCCACAAAATGCGCCGCTGGGAAAAAATCAGGCCGTTCACTGCGTGTAGTCAAAGACACTGCCAGACTAGGTAAACCTTCCAGATAGCCCTCCATTGCCGCTGAGACCGTACCCGAATAAAAAACATCGGTGCCCAAATTTGAGCCCCAGTTGATGCCTGAGACGACGCAATCTGGCGGAGAGCAGAGCAAAGCATCTAAGCCTAATTTGACACTATCGGCCGGGGTACCGTTGACCGCCCAGACCGTAATCGCTGGGTCATAGATACCCATCACTTCAGAAACCCGAAGCGGCTGATGCATCGTCAGCGCACTGCTGGAGGCCGAGCGTTCTTGATCGGGACAAACCACCGTAACTTGGTGCCCTACTTGCGCTAACACTTGAGCTAGAACACGAATTCCTGGGGCATGAACGCCATCATCATTACTAACTAAAATGTGCATATCTGTCATTAAATCACGCTCAGAGCGGATGATGATGGTGAATAAATATAAACCTTTATCTGTTCTTAACCTGCGTCATCTAGCGTAATGGTCATGTACCTATCGGCTAAGAGGCCAACCGTCATGGTCAAAAAAAGCATGGTTTTAGCTAGCTTATTTGCAGGATCACTCAGTCTACAGTTATGTGTTCAAGCGGCTCCTCAGCCCGTCGGTTCTGTGGCTCCTGGTGTTGTTCTATTACCCACTGGACGCTACATTACGCCCAAAGCAGCTCCCAATACCCAATTTTTTCCCCTTGCAACCCAGATTCGTAGTGATAAAAATGGGAATGCTGCGGAAGCTGTCAAAACAGCTCTCAGTCCTGACGGTAAGCAATTATTAGTAATGACCAGTGGCTATAATACGTTCTTTTTTGATGAGACGACGGGTGCCTTGCTGACCTACCCCGTGCTTGATCCCACTACCGGACAAGCCACAACCGTCACCACCCCCAATGCTGAATGGGTTTTTGTCTTTGATGTCACGGGCAAAACTCCGGTCAAAATCCAACAAATCAATATCCCCAACACCTATAACGGTTTAACTTGGTCACCCGATGGTAAACGCTTCTTTGTTTCAGCAGGCATTGATGACCGAGTCTATATTTACAAACAAAAAAACGGGCAATTTATTGCTGAT
This sequence comes from Gloeobacterales cyanobacterium, assembly GCA_038226175.1. Taxonomy (GTDB): domain Bacteria; phylum Cyanobacteriota; class Cyanobacteriia; order Gloeobacterales; family Anthocerotibacteraceae; genus JBBRQP01. The sequence continues at coordinate 10,999 of JBBRQP010000016.1, read as the reverse complement.
GCACCCTTTATTTTGCTTGGTCACAATGATAATCAAACCGCGCCCCTGCCTAGCTATAACGGTGGCTTACTAAAAAATACCCTGGCTAACTTTGCCGTCGGTAATGTCTTAAGTAGCGGTGCTGTCGTCGCTAACGTGGCGGTAAGTGCCGATGGTCGCACACTTGCTGCGGCTAATTTTGAAAATGATTCTTTGAGTTTAGTTAATCTCGCCACCCGGACCGTCACCCAAGAAGTGAAATTTTTTACACCCGGCGGGACGGTGGCAACGGGTGAGTTTCCCTTCGACGTGGTCATTGCCAGCAACCCCAAAAATGGACGAGCACTGACAGCCTACGTCAGCAGTCAGCGGGATGATGAAGTATTAGCAGTTGATGTCTCTAGCGGTACGGTCATCGCCAAAATCGCCGTTGAAAACCAACCCAACAAAATGGTGCTATCAAATAACCAAAATGCCCTCTATGTCGTCAATGGTAATAGTGACAGCGTCTCCGTGATTGATACGCGCATCAACAAAGTCGTCAAAACTTTCTCACTCCTACGACCGGGCTACAAATACAAAGGGGCTAATCCTAATGCGATTGCCCTTAGTCCCGATAACAACACGCTCTATATCACTCTTGGTGGCGAAAATGCCGTAGCCGTTGTCGATGCGCGCCAAGGTACGGTCTTAGGACGTATCCCCACTGGCTGGTATCCCAACTCAGTCACCGTCAGTCAAGATGGCAAAGCTCTCTATGTCGTCAATGCCAAGAGTAACTCTGGTCCCAATCCTGACTACATCACTTTTGTGCCGCCCTATCGCGATGCCTACGTCTGGGCGCTGGAAAAAGCTGGTCTGGCAGTGATTCCTTTACCCAGTAAGCAAACCCTCGCTAGACTGAGCCAACAAGTGGATAAAAATAACGGTTTTGTTGCCCAACCCACCGAAAATATCGTGGCTTTCCTACGTAATAAGATCAAGCATGTTATTTATGTGGTCAAAGAAAACCGCACCTACGATCAACTGTTGGGCGATTTGCCCGGAGCGAATGGTGATCCTAGTCTGGTGATTTATGGCAAAGATATTACGCCCAATAATCACAAAATGGCGCGGGACTTTTTGGCCTTCGATAACTTTTATGATAGTGGTGAGTCGAGCGGCGTGGGCTGGGGCTGGTCTACCTACGGACGCACCACCGATTACACCGAGAAAACGCAGTCAGTGCTTTATGGTAACAGCGGATTCTTAGGGCTGACCTACGATTATGAAGGCACCAACCGCAATATCAACCCCACGTTGCCCGAGACCGTACCAATTACCCAGCTCTCGCCGTTTAGTGTACGTATAACTGGCTTACTTGATCCGACTGGTAGTTCCTCAATCTTGCCGGGAACTAAAGATGTTAATGCCCCTGAAGGTGATAATGACCTTGATCCCCAAACTATTGGTGGTTACATCTGGGACTCTGCCCTAAGAGCTGGAAAAACTGTCCGTAACTACGGCTTTTTTGTGGACTTGGCCTACTACGGAACGTCAGAAGCTGACCCTACCCAGCCCGATCCGCTCAACCCCTTGTATCTGCCGATCTCTGCAACCCCGTATCCTTTACATCCTCAAGCGGTCTCGACCAAACCAGCGTTGCAGGCCAAGACGGATATTTATTTCCGCAGCTTTGACCAAAAGGCTCCCGATATCTACTTATTTGATGAGTGGAACCGTGAGTTTCATGGCTATGTGGCGAACAACAACCTACCTGATTTAACGCTCTTACGGTTAGCCCATGACCATACGGGAGATTTCAGCAACGCAGTCGCTGGCATCAATACCCCAGAACTGCAAGTGGCTGATAATGACTATGCCCTAGGCAAGGTGCTAGAAACCCTTTCGCACTCACCCTACTGGAAGGACACCATGGTCGTTGTCGTCGAAGATGACTCCCAGGATGGCCCGGATCATGTGGATACCCACCGTTCTGTCGCGCATATCCTATCGGCCTATAGCCAGTTAGGTCGCGTCAATAGTACCAACTACACCACCGTTAACTTGCTACGTACCATCGAAGATGTTTTGGGCATTGACCACATCAGCCAATACGATGCCAACGCGGCCTTTATGGCGGATGCCTTTAGTACCACGCCTAATTACAAGCCTTTCAATGCGGTGATCCCCGGTCTACTCTGCCAGCCGCCTGTTGACCCCAATTTAATTCCAGGTTGTAGTACCAATGCCCCAAAAACTCCGGCTGTAGCCCTACTTCATGACGGTAAATGGTGGGCAGACCATACCCAGGGCTTCAATTTTCGCGAAGAAGATAAGCTCAATCCCATGGCCTACAACCGCATCATGTGGCAAGGCATCAAAGGTGACGGTATTCCCTATCCCGGAACCAAACGCTTGGTTGCCGACCGGGATTAATAATAACTTTGAGATTATGCCCCCTAGCTTTGCTTGCCGCAAGGGATGCTGAGGGGACGATCTGATCTAGCTAGATGGTGAAGAAGCCGCATTGCTCTCACTACGAGGGTCTTGGCGTAAAGGGACTTTGCGCTAGTCTTCGCCCAGATAGCTCTTGCGGACAATATCTGAGGTCAACAAAGCCTTCGCGTCATCTTCAAGAACGATATGCCCATCTTCGAGGATGTAGCCCCGGTCAGCGAGTTTGAGCGCCTGCTGGGCATTTTGTTCGACCAGCAAGATCATCACGCCTTGCTCACGGATCTGGGCAATGATACGGAAGATATCTTGGACAATCAATGGTGCTAAGCCCATACTAGGTTCATCTAAGAGTAAAAGTTTGGGCTTTGACAATAAAGCGCGTCCCATCGCCAGCATTTGTTGTTCCCCACCAGAGAGCGTACCAGCTTTTTGTTGGAGGCGTTCTTTGAGGCGCGGAAATAGCTCAAAAATATGTTCTACTTCACGGGTAATATCATCTTTGCGGGTATAGGCACCCATTTCTAAGTTTTCCATGACTGTCAATTTAGAAAAAATTCGCCGCCCTTCGGGAACTTGCACCAAGCCTTTACTGACCAAAATATCGGGCTGTAGACCATTCACGGTTTCGTCATTAAAGGTAATCACGCCATTTTTGGGCCGTAGCAGACCGGAGATTGTCCGTAAAGTAGTCGATTTGCCTGCGCCATTGGGACCAATCACAGTGACAATTTCTCCTGGATTAACGCGCAGCGAGACCCCTTGCAAAACTGGAATTTGTCCGTATCCGACACAGAGTTCTTGGATTTGTAACCCGGTGGTCATGGGTAAACCTGAGTGTATTGCTTTACACCCTATCGTTTTTTAGTAAATGCGCCAAATCTACTTTTTAATAACTAAAGCCATTTTTGCGAGTATGTATCCAGCTCTCGCCTTCGGTGAGCATTGCACCTTCTTGAATTTCACCAATTACAATCCAGTGGTCCCCGGCATCAATGCGACCGTGCACGACGCCTTCAAAATAAGCTAAGGTATCAGTCAAAATCGTCACGCCAGTCTTGCCTTGACGGGTTGCCATTCCTTCAAAAGCTGGTTCTCCCGGCGCAAAACCTTTACCAAAATGTCCTGCCATTTTGCCCATGGCTTTGGTCAAAATATGAACAGCAAAAGGTTGGCCAGAATCGGCAAGTAAGGTTTCGATTGCCCGTCCTTTTTTGACCGCTAAGGACAGCGTAGGCGGTTCAAATCCGCATTGTTGTACCCAAGAGGCTAACATGCCAGTGGTTTCATCTCCTACACCTGCGGTTACAAGAAAGATCCCGCTAGGAATTTTACCTAAAGCTACGCCTAACTTTTCTTGATCCATGACTGCTCTCGTTTTACTTTGATTTTAGCAGGGCTAATGTGTATGGCTCCAGGGATTATCTATCAACTGAACCATTGCTAAAAGTTTGGGTATTCGGCTTTTGCACAGACTTACCAGAAACATAAATAGGTCTTAAAAGGAGCTATTTTCTATACATATCCATTAACATATGTATAGAAAATAGCTTTTTCTATACATGTCATTTCAACTAAGGTGAGTCTGGTGAGAAGCTTTTCATTCATAACAAGTCTTTCCCCTGAAAGGTTTGAGACAGTGATGATCTTGAAAAAATTGGCTACTGCTAGCCGTAAGCTAGCGGAGCTGAAAGGAGTCGCCGGAACTATTCCAAATCAAAGCATTCTTATTAATACCCTCGGCCTCCAAGAAGCTAAGGACAGCTCAGCTATTGAAAATATTATCACAACCCACGATCAGCTTTTTAGGGATGACCTTTTGCCTGCCAATCAGCACAGCTCAGCAGGCAAGAAAGTTTTGCGCTATCGCCAAGCTCTGTGGGTTGGGTTTGAGGCTGTCAGAGAAAAGGGTCTGCTTACCCAAAATCATATTTTAGAGATTCAGGCAGAATTGGAGCAAAATCACGCTGGCTTACGTAGACTTCCTAGTACTGTTCTCAAAGATAGTTTTGGGCATGTCGTCTACACACCACCAGCGCCTGAACTACTTAAGACATTAATGAGTGATTTGGAATACTTCATCAATCAAGAACAATTATTTGATGTTGATCCATTGATCAAAATGGCAATAATACATCATCAGTTTGAGAGTATTCACCCTTTTTATGATGGTAATGGTCGCACTGGAAGAATTATCAATGTTCTTTATCTCGTCAAGCAAGGACTACTCGATATCCCAGTTCTTTACTTAAGTCGCCACATTCTCAGTACAAAGGCTGATTACTATTGTCTTTTACAATCAGTACGTGAGAACGATACTTGGGAGGAATGGGTACTATACATACTGACTGCTGTAGAGCGGACAGCTACCGAAACTATTGCTACTATCCAAGCTATCAAAGAAGCACTCCTAGATACAAAACATCGTATTCGTAAGCAATATAAGTTTTACAGTCAGGATCTGATTAATAATCTCTTCACGCATCCTTATACCAAAATTGAGTTCATTGAGCAGGACTTGCAAGTTTCCCGTCTTACAGCAACTAAGTATTTAGACGAACTTGCTCAAGGCGGCTTTTTAGCAAAGCATAAAATCGGGCGCTCGAATTGTTATATCAACATCAGACTGCACGCCATACTCACAGGCGTATCTATGGGAGAAGATAATATTTAGTTACTGATTTACACCACAAATCTAAGTGGATGATGATTGTAAAGTTGCTATTCATACACCACTAGATCTACAACCAAGCCGGATGGTTTAGCAAGACATTCATGACCCGAACGCCACGCAGTTGATTAGAGGACGGCAGGTGACCACGAGGAGCCTCTAGCGTCCAGATAAATTCTTGAGGGTATCGCGTCCACTCATTACCCGACTTCCAACCTAAAACTGGCCAAAGCTTTTCCCAGTTTTTCCCGGCCTTAAGCCAAAGTGTGCGCTGAACCGAGAAGCCAAACCGGTTATCGGAATATTTAAGCCATAATCCATCAATCGTTTGTAGCTCATCAGCGGCAAAGCGTTCGACCTCACTGAAATAAACCCAACCTCGTTTGAGGGCGAGAGTTCCAGCCAATTCGCATAATTTAGCTAAGGTCATCTGATCGGCGGCCAAAAAATCTTGGGCTGCCAGCAATGTTTCCAACTGGGTGTAGTCGAGTTTACTCATGTTTTTGGATCATACCTCAAGGCTTGCCGCCACCCAAAAGGTATAACAGAGCCATCCGCACGGCTACACCGGTTGTTACCTGTTGGGGAATCAGACTGATATAGGGGTCATCCATCAATTCAGAAGTCACTTCCACCCCTCGGTTAGTTGGGCCCGGATGCAGCAGACGCACATTGGGGTCACAGACTTTGAGGCGTTGGTGATTGAGACCAAAGAGTCGGTGATATTCCCGCAAGCTTGGAATCAACTGTTCAGCAATCCGCTCTTGCTGAATCCGTAAAGCCATCACAAAATGAGCACCTTCAAGGGCTGATAATAGCTGATGATGCACTGTAGCCCCGAGCTGTGCAAATAGTCTAGGGACAAGCGTAGGTGGCCCGACCAGATGCACCTGCGCTCCACACTGTTGCAAAGCCCAGAGATTAGAGCGAGCGACCCGTGAGTGCAAAATATCTCCTACCAGGACTACTTTTTTATCCCGCAAGTCAGCTAGTTGGGGTTGTTGAGGATTAAGCGCATGACAAAATGTATACAGATCTAGCAAACCTTGGGTTGGGTGTTCGTGCTGTCCATCCCCGGCATTAAAAACCCTGACCCCATGCTGATCGAGGTCTCGAGCAATCAAATGGGGTACCCCCGGTTCACGATGGCGCACAATTAAAATCGAAGCCCCCATCGCCCAATAGGTACGCGCCGTATCGAGGATAGTTTCGCCTTTGGTTAGTGAAGAGGAGCCAGGATTAAAATTTAGGACATCAGCTGAGAGCGCTTTGGCGGCAAGCTCAAAACTAGAACGGGTACGTGTCGAGCTCTCAAAAAATAGATTGACCACCGTTTTGCCTTGCAAGGTCGGAACCTTACGATTTTGGCGACGCAAAACTTCTTGGAAGGTATGAGTTGTCTTGAGAACTAATTCGTATTCTGCCGGGGTAAAATCGCGTAGCCCCAGAATATGCCGCCGTTGCCAAACTAATTCACTCACCATGCGCTGCAACTGCTCAGTAGCCCTCAGGCATTTTAACAGAAGCGCGTGGTTTAAGACTAACTCTACGCTAAAGCCTAGTTCTATTAAAAATTAATAGTTGCTACAATCAGAGAGTTTGTTTTGTTGATCCAATCCTCCGAGAAAAAATGATGTTTCCTAAAATAGTGTTGACCGGACTATTAGCCGTCATTCCTTTTGATGGCCTTGCGCTACAGGCTCAGCCCTTTATACCCAACGACGTGGCCTTAACTAACCCAAAAATATCCGTTCAGGATATCGAATTTGATATCCAAGGCGCTCGCCTCACCTGGCAAGATCGCGTAGGTAATCTATGGATTGCTGATGTCAATCCACAAAGCGGCGTGATTACCCCACCCACAGGCCAAGGACAACGATTAGATAAGGGGCTTGCGCCTCTACAGCAGACCAATAACGGTCCTGAGTGGGCATGGGGTCAACCCTCAGCTCAGATTGTCTATACCAAACTCATTAATAACGAATTTTATGTGGCTCGAGCTTTTCAGGCTTCCGGTATTACGGGATCTTGGACTACCCAAGTTTTACCCAATACCGCTACTTATTTTTCTCCCATCGGCAGCAAAAATCCCCAAGATGTCACCCCACAGATTCTCTCCTATAGTCGTTCGCTCAGTCCGATTGCCTGGAATATAACCAATAATCTCCTCACAACCCCAGGTGGCGTTTTAAATAACCCCTACTTAAGTCAAGGCATCACCAGTATTCAAGGTCTCAAAGGTGGACGCTGGGAAATTGGGAATGGCATTGAAACTGACTTTGGCTTTGCCTTCCAGATCCCGGTTAATGGCTATGACCAAATAGCCCACTACGATACTCTGACCAAGACAGTCAATCAAATTAGCTTTGACTCAACCCAAAAAGCCAATGCTTTTATTTGGGAAGCCCCAGAATACAATAACGATTTAGTTGTTTTTGCCACAGTCAATGACACGACGATCCAGGTCTGGCGTAACGTCAATAATGCGGGTTTATGGCAGCTGATCACCACAATTAATCCACCGAATGCTCGTCCCTTTGTCAATTCACCAGAGCCTTTCGTGTATAAAGGCAAATCCTATATTTTTTATCTACGGGCTGAGAATACTGGTACTAGTAATATTAAAGGTCCATCAGACCTATGGTTTAGTTCGATTATCCCGGATAGTTTGGGTGACTCTAGCCTAGACCGGCAAGTTAGTATTGGAACCTTGACTCGCTCAGACCCTGAATATTTTTCATATGATCCTCAAAGTTTGACCAATCCTGACGGCAAATATCCGTTGTACTTATACTACGCAGAACTTGCCCAAGGGTTAGCTGGTGTCATTGATGGTACTCGCATTATTCACCGCTGTGATACGGGGCTGTAGCTTGGCTTTAGGGATCAACTAATTTATAAACTTGATCACCTAAAGTGACCAGACCTGCCTCTACAACGCGGGCATAAACCCCACGCAGGTGCAGAACTTGACGACTTTTGGCATTGATAAAGCTCAGAGACTCTTGACCGAATCGGCTCTTGAATTTAGAGCACCCCGTGTGAGCAAGACCGCTAATTTCGAGAATAGCTTGACCCATCTTGAGACGCTGTCCTGGTCTAATATTGTCCTCGCTGAGGTCTAAGTCAACGATAAAATTATCCCCAGCTAGACTCATCCGCTCCGGCTCGCCAGCAACTAAGCTCAAAACCCGCACATTCATCAAGGATACCTGACCCGCCGGATCAGGCGCTGGCTGAGACTTGACCCAGCGGTCTCCTTGGATACCTCCTTCAGGAGTTAGCAAGACTGCGTGGGGAGTAGTCCGCTCATTTTTTTGGGGTCGTACAACAATTAGCGCAACCGTGCCGTTATCGGAGGGTGAACTGAGGATATCTGCTAAAGCAGCTTCAAACTGGGCTGTAGTTGTATGCATGATCCAGCGCACCAAGTGATGGTCATAGTCTAAGTTAATTTAAAGTAAATGCGGAAGTTCATGCTCATCAATTTTGCCCAGATCGATCAACGCATAGCGTACACTTGGCTTGTTTCTACGGTTATACCGCGTCCTGTAGCCTGGGTTGGCACATTATTCCATGGCGGAACACTGAACATAGACGTTAGATGCTCCTCAAAAGTAAATTCAGCACGACTTCACGGCTTTTCAGTGATCACGTAAATTATTTACTCTGCTTGCTGTGAAGATTTCAGGATCATCAAATCTTGAATTTGGAATTACTGCTGGACTCAATGAAGCTGTGACAAGCGCATCTGATGTGATTACAATGTAGTTACTTTCCAAGACATTCAAGGCTATCTCTATGAACACGGTGATTAAGACCCGCATTGTCAAAATAGGCAACTCGCAGGGTATTCGTATTCCCAAAATGCTCGTCGACCAACTTGGTCTAACTAATACTATCGAACTTGAAGTTCAGGATGGTCAGTTGATTATCCGCTCCGCTCGTCGCCCTCGTCTCGGTTGGGGCGACCAATTTCGCCAGATGGCTGAGTGTGGCGATGACCATCTCCTTGATCCCGTGCCGCCTAGCCTCTCGACTTGGGATGAGGAGGAATGGTTGTGGGAGTAACGCGCTTTGCAGTTTACCTTGTCAATCTTGACCCCACCGTTGGTGCCAAAATCAAGAAGACCCGTCCCTGCCTAGTCATCTCACCCGATGAAATGAATGAGTATATTCAAACTGTTATTATTGCCCCGATGACAACGAAAGCTAGAGCCTATCCTTCCCGTGTCGCAACACGATTTGAAGGAAAAGATGCTCATATTGTTCTTGACCAGATCCGCACTGTCGATAAGCGTCGCCTAGTTAAGCACCTTGGTGATATCTCTGCCGAAGCTCAAAGTGATGTATTGACAGTCCTTGCCGAGTTGTTTGCCGAATAACTATTCCTAGGCTCTATAACTTAGTTAGCATCTGATTACTCATGGCTGCTGCTACCGTACATCTTTACAAATTGAGTGTTATCCACTAGGGCACTTGTGCGCAGTCTAATTACTGATTAAATATTCGATAGTCAATAATAACTAAGTATTAGTGCTTATTTGTTTCTTCTTGAGATAAAAAAAACAAGAAAATGGGTACACTTATTCTTGTAAATTATAATTGGTTTTGAAGGATAAACTGGCAGAATGAAATCACGTTCAAAAGAGCTACTTTCTCGAAGTGTCGCAGCAATGGTCTCAGCGATCAAGATATATAACAAGCCAGATTTTCTGTATCGTGAAGAAACATTTTCGATTCTTGCTATCAATAGCTGGGAACTACTTCTTAAATCGAAGTGGATTAAGGAAAATAGCGGTAAGGTCAATTCTTTATATATATATGAACCGGCAACAAGAAAAAATGGAAGCAAATCTAAAAGAAAAATTGTAAAGCTGACTAGAAGTGGTAATCCGTTTACACATAGCCTTGACTACCTGGCAAAAAAGCTGACTGAGATGAAACTCCTGAACGGAGTGGTTTGGAAAAATATCCAAGCACTGTCAGAAGTCAGGGATTCTTCAGTTCATTTTTATAATCATTCCGGGAAGTTTTCATTGACAATACAAGAAGTAGGAACTGCAACTCTGAAAAACTGTGTTGCTTTGATCAAAGACTGGTTTGGCGAAAATTTGTCTGATTACAACTTTTATTTAATGCCTCTTTCCTTCCTCAAAATTCCATCTACGGCAAACGCTATTATTTTTAATAAAGAAGAAACTAACTTTATTGAGTATGTAAAGAGTCTTGAAGATGAACAAAATGATTTTACTGATAAATTTTCTGTAACTATAACTATTGACATTAAATTTATGAAATCAAAAGTTGAAGAATCACTTGATGTAATACTCACCGATAATCCAGATGCTACTGAAATCCGATATTCTGAGGAGCAGATTACACAAAAATATCCTTGGGACTACAAAAAACTGACCTGTAAGTGTAAAGAAAGATATAAAGATTTTTTGATTACAACAAAGTGTCATGACTTAAAAAAAGAGTTATTAGAAAATGAAAAATACTGTAAAGTCCGTAAGCTAGATTCAAGTAATCACAATAGTGCAAAGAAAGTGTTTTATAGCCCTAACATCTTAGAAGTGTTTGACCAACATTACCAAATAAAATAATGCTATACAAGTCGTTGATATTTCTATAAAGGTACCTCACTAGGGCTTGCAACTGAACGGATGCTAACGCTAGGGTTATGAGACAAAGTGTCGTGCCATCCGCGCAGAGCTATAAATGCGATGCTAAAATTCACTCAACTCAGACGTGCAAAAGCGCAGGATCACTTGTTATACACTTTCCGCTTATAGAATAAGGTATGGTAAAGAACCTTAGTCTTGTGAACCACCTGAGTGTGGAAGAATTAGAAAAGCGCTACCGCCAAGCAACGGACGGGGTGGAACGCACCCACCTGCAAATTATTTG
>JBBRQP010000015.1:0-49384 GCA_038226175.1 Gloeobacterales cyanobacterium | reverse complement strand
GTGACGATTGAAGAAGTGGAAGAGCGATTAGAGCAACGATGTCGTAGTTTATCAAAGCAGACCGAGTTGCTCAAGAGATACTTGTTCTACCATTGGTGGCCTAGAACAAAGACCTACTAATTAAACGGAAAGAATATTAGAGGCTCTTTGCTTACGGGAAACTGCTTTATTTAACTTCTTCTTATCTCTCTCTGCTTTTCTGGCAAACTGTGGAATAGGAACTACTTGACTATCACTGGTAGTGAGAAAAGCCTTAAGTCCCTATCAATACCAACGGCTTTCTCTATGCTTAGGTCAAGAACTAGCTTCGGAACAGAAGAATCTTGTAGAGTTAAATTTATATAATAACCATCAGCAGCTTTGATAATTTGTGCTGTTTTAATCTTGAAGCCAGCAGGAATAGGTCTATGTTGAATTAGTTTAACTTCTCCTATTTTAGGTAAAGTAACACGGTTATTCTGAATGCAGTCTTGTTTTATTTGTGGATAGGTAAAGCTCCTGTATCTACCTTGACCTTTGAATCGTGGCTTACCTGAGCGTTTACCTGATGTGTCTACCTTGAGATAATGGTAAAAGGCTTTTTTGACCCGTTCAATACAGTTTTGTAAAACCTGAGAGTGAATATCTCCATATTCAGGAAATAGTTTCTTTGTATTGAGTAAATCTTTTTTTTGCCAGTAGTAATTAGGTTGCTCAACGATAGGAGCGATACTACAGGAGATAATGGAACAAGAGTTGACGGAACAACAAGTAGATTCATACCAATTAAACCTTTCTGCCAAACGATAGTTATACTGTCTACGCAATAGTTCAAGCCACTCATCTATTTGAGTGATTTGAGCAGAAGTGGGGCGCAACTTGTATTTGTAAGCAACTATCATGCCCAGATTATACCCTGCCTTTAGATAACTTTTAGGCTCCTTAAAGCCACGTCGCTAACGGCGTGTTCTAGTCGCGGCGGCTTATATCCCGACGCTGACCTGCGGTACAGCGCGGGGCTTACGCCGCGAAAGCTAAACCTTTTGCCAGTCGCGCAATAAGTCGCGCACCGCTTGACTAAAGGGACTTTCCACACTGTCTAGTTTGGGCAAGCCTACAGTTTGATCAGAAATCGCAGCCTCAGCATCGAGATATTGACGTGGTGTCGGACCAAGTTTTTCGGCACCAATGGGAATAGCTTGGACATAAAAAGATGTGTTGACCAAAAACCAGCGACTATTTGCCGGGTCAAAGGCTAACTCACGGGTAATGAGGTGCATTTGCAAGGGATTATTGGGCGAGTCTTGGTAGTAGTAAGGCCAGCGTTCTAGCATACGCACACGAATAATTGTTTCGGTAATAAGCTGAGGTGTGCCCATAAAAACAGCGCGACTCTTGAGGTTTGCACTGCGATAGGCACGATTAACTGTAGGTAATAATTGACCTTGCAAAAGCGGCAAAAAGTCTTGGAGTGCCAGTAAATTCTTAGCCGAAGCTATCGGCATTATAGATAGACCTAGTCCTAACAAATGACGGCGGTTCATGCGCCCTCACCCCGGCCTGCAACCACTCCTTTGGCAATCCTGGGAGCGGGAACCAGTTTTTTTCCTAAATCTTGGAGAAGGGGGCGAGGCGAGTCCGCCATTTCATATAGAGTCGTGCGCTCTTGAGGAATTTTGCCTGAGCTGAGAATAGCTTCACGCAGACTAGCAACACTCATACAAGTTCCGCCCTGTGCGCCAGCCATCGCTGTGATGTGCTCTTCCATCAAGGTTCCGCCCAGGTCATTACAGCCCCAGTTTAGGGCTTCGGTGGCACCTTCGAGGGTGAGTTTGACCCAACTAGGCTGATGGTTAGCAATCCAGGCTCCCAAAAAAAGTCGGGCAACTGCCATCGTAAGTAGGGCATCGCTGAGGATAGGCTGGAGGTGACCAACCTTCTTACGGAGCAAGGTTGGCGCTTCGGCACCCACATAGGGCAATAAAATAAACTCGGTAAAGCCCCGTTGACCTAAGCGATGAGCAGATTGTTGCATCGCCCGTAGGGTGCCCAGATGAATAACCCGTTGTTCAAGGGTCTCGATATGGCCTGAGAGGAGTGTGCTAGTGGTCGGTAAGCCTAGCCTGTGGGCCGTTTGCACGACGTTGATCCAGGCTTGCGTACTTAGTTTTTCGGGGCATAGACGACGGCGCACAGGCTCATAGAGGACTTCAGCCGCCGTTCCGGGTAGCGAACCAACACCTGCTGCCATCAAAGCCTTGATCACTGTGGTCAAAGACAGTTGGTCTTGTTCGGCAATAAAATAGACTTCTTGGGGCGAAAAAGCATGTAGATGTAAGTGTGGATAGGCCGTTTTGATCGTACGAATAAGTTGGAGATAATAACCTAGGCTTGAGCCATTGATTTTGGCTTGAGGATTAAGCCCGCCTTGCATACAGATCTCGGTAGCGCCCAGTCCAACAGCAGTTTCTGTTTTTTCCAAAATTTGGGCAAAGTCTAACCAGTAAGCACCTGGCTCGTCCTGATCCCGCCGAAAGGCACAAAAGGAACAATGCTGATTACAAATATTGGTGAAGTTAATATTGTGATTAACGACATAACTGACGGTATCTCCGACCTGCTGGTAACGCATCAGATCGGCACTTTGGCGGATAGCTTCGATGGCATCAGGATCAGTTTGGGTCAACAGAAAATGAGCTTGACTTAGGCTCAAGCCCGCTGGCTCAAAGGCTTGGGCGAGGACATCTGTCAGGTGCATACGTGACCTAAAATTGTTGCTGTACGGCGTCGATTGTATGATTTTGGTTGCGGGTTTCCCAATAACTTGTACCGGGATGACGACGGTAGGTTTGCGGTTTTTGGCGACGAATAATCAGCGCAAAAGGGCCGGCGAGTAGTAAATAAAATCCCCGCAAAATACTGCGAGCCATAAATTCACCGATGGGCTGCACCAGTCGTAACCAAGCCTGCCACGCGGGTGGATAGAGCCAGCGCAACAGCAGCAAAACACCCGAAAAAGCCGCAAGGACAAGATAGCCAGAGTTCATCATCAAATCCTGCACGTCACCTGATTTTAGCAGGCCAGTCTAATATTGCTGGAGGGAAGTCATTAGGCCGGGGCAAGAGCTCTATAATGTTAAGATAAGTGTACTTGGGATGAGACAGGCTATGCAAATTGTGGTCATTGGGAGCGGTTTTGGTGGGCTTTATGCTGCGATTCGTCTACAAGCGCAGGGTCATCAGGTCACGATCCTCGAAAAACGCGATAAGCCCGGTGGTCGCGCCTATGTCTATGAGCAAGATGGCTTTAAGTTTGATGGCGGGCCGACGATTATTACGGCTCCCTGGTTAATCCATGATTTGTTTACGCTCTGCGGTAAAGATTCTGAAGATTACGTCAAAATTGTCAAGATTGACCCGTTTTATAATATTCGTTTTGAAGATGGTTCGGTCTTTAGGTATAACGATGACCGTGAGAGTTTACTGCGTCAAATCAAAGAATTTAGTCCTTCGGATGTCGAAGGTTATCTAAAATTTGTCAAAGCTGGCGAAAAAATCTATGAAAAAGGTTTTGAATTGATTGATAAACCTTTTACCCACATCAGCGATATGTTCAAAGTTGTACCGGACTTGATTACGCTTCAGGCCAACAAGTCTGTAGCTGGATTTGTCAATCAATACATCAAAGATGAACGCCTACGCCAAGTCTTTAGTTTTCATCCCTTACTGATTGGTGGTAATCCTTTCCAAAGCACGTCTATCTACGCCCTGATTCATACCCTCGAACAAAAATTTGGGGTTTGGTTTGCGATGGGCGGCACGGGTGCTTTGATCCGGGGTTTGATCAAACTTTTTGAAGATATGGGTGGCAAAATCCATCTCAATACCGAAGTGGCTGAGATCACTGTCGATAGTGCGACCAATCGGGCTACGGGTGTGCAGCTCAAAACTGGTGAAAACTTCGCGGCTGCAGCAGTGGTTAGTAATGCCGATGTGGCGTTTACCTATTTGAATATGGTTGCCCCACAATTTCGTCGCAAGAATACTGACCGCAAAATCAAAAATACACGCTACTCGATGTCGTTATTTGTCCTCTATTTTGGGACGGATCGCCAATATGAAAATGTTGCCCACCATGAGATCTTGCTCGGTCCGCGTTATCGCGGTTTGATTGACGATATTTTTAAGCGCAAAGTACTTTCTGAAGATTTTTCTTTGTACTTACATCGCCCGACAGCGACCGATCCTTCTCTGGCACCACCGGGCTGTGATTGTTGGTATGTGTTGTCTCCAGTGCCTCATTTGGGCGGTACAACTGATTGGAAAACGATGGCCAAACCCTATCGCGATTCGATTGTCAAGTATCTCGAAGAACGCTATTTACCTGATTTGTCTAAGCACATTGTCAGTGAATGCTATATCGATCCGTTGCATTTCCAGGATACGCTCAACAGTTATATGGGTAGTGCCTTCTCCGTCGAGCCGATCCTCACCCAATCAGCGTGGTTTCGTCCCCATAATATCAGCGAAGATATTCCTAATCTCTACTTCGCAGGTGCAGGAACCCATCCCGGCGCAGGGTTACCGGGTGTGATGAGCTCGGGCAAAATCGTTGCTGAAATGATCGGTAAAGAACTCAATCCTGTCCATTAAACCGCCCCTCACTGCCGAAATAAGACCAGTTGTTCTGCGACAAAATGGCTGAATTCTTTGAGGAAACGTTCTTGGGAAAACTGAGCTGCATGGGCTGCGATTTTTTCAGGAAACCAAGTCATTGCTTCTGCATCTGTGATGGCTTGATTGAGGCTAGCTGCGGTGGGTTCCCTAAATAAAGTACCACTCAGGCCATCCACCACCGTTTCTAAGGCTCCCCCACAACCATAGGCAATCACAGGCCGTCCGCAAGCCATGGCTTCGACTGGGGCGATCCCAAAATCTTCTTCACCAGGAAAAATAAAACCGCGACAGCGTTGCAGATAATCAGTGGTCACTTGATCCGAGAGCCGGCCCAAAAATTTGATATTAGCTTTGGCCTGAGGTTCCAGCCGAGCGCGTTCGGGGCCATCGCCGATGATCAACAAATTACGACCATTGGCATTAAAGGCCGCAACCGCTAGATCATGGCGTTTATAACTCACAAGCCGACCGACCATCAGATAAAAATCTTCTGCCGCACCTTTAGGGCTAAACCGCTGCGTCTCCACGGGCGGATAAATTACAGTAGCTTCGCGCCGATAATATTTTTGGATGCGGCGGCGCACATGGTGCGAGTTGGCGATAAAGACATCGACCCGTGCCGCGCTGACCTGATCCCAGAGCCGGATATAATTCATCAGCCAAGGAATTAAGGGCTTTTGCCAAGATTTGACTTCTTCGAGAGCCAGATAGCGATGATAAAAATCCCAAGCGTAGCGAATTGGACTATGACAATAGCAAATATGTAAGGTATTCGGCCCAGTAATTAAGCCTTTCATTACCGAATGACTACCCGAAAGCACCAAATCATAGCCATCAAAATTTAGCTGCTCGACAGCGGTGGGCATCAGGGGTAAATAAAGCTGATAGCGGGTGGTGCCACCGGGTAAGTCTTGAATAAAAGAAGTATGAATGGTCCAATCTCGATAATAATCGGGCATCTTAGCCGCGTTATAGACTGTCGTATACAAAGGAGCGTTCGGATACAAACTTTTGAGGGCAGATAAAAACTTTTCTGCTCCGCCAGCTCCGCCTGTAGTTGCTAATTGGTCATGGGCTAACGCTACCCGTAATGCAGTGCTAGCGCTCGTCAACTCAATGCTCCATAAAGCTCTAAAAACCGTTTGGTCATGGTTTCGAGTGTAAAGTATTGCTGTACCCGTTGGTAGCCAGCTTGACCCGCACGTTGGGCAAAAGCGCGGTCAGTCTTAAATTGCGCAATACCTTGAGCTAGTCGGTCAATATCGCCAATGGGTACCAATAACCCGGTTTCACCATCAAGTACAATCTCGGGTACACCACCGCCATGGGTTGCCACAATCGGTTTACTACAGGCCATCGCCTCGATCAGCACCCGTCCAAAGGGTTCGCGCTCTGAGGGTAAGACAAACAGATCAAAAGACTGCATAAGCTCGGGGATATCTTCACGGATTCCCGTAAAGATCACGCGGTCACTGACGCCTAGACGTTCTGCTTCTTGTTTGAGTAAGGCTTGCTGACCTTTGAACTGTAATATTTCACCACCAACACATAGATAATAAATTTCTGGGTGCGCCTCCCGCAGAGTTTGAGCTGCCTGAAGTAGATGGCGATGGCCTTTCCAGGGAATCAAATGCCCGACTAGACCCACCACAAAGGCGTCGGCGGGGATATTAAATTCTTGGCGAATGGCGGCTGTAGTACGCACCCCAGTAAATTTATTAACGGCAATACCATTGGGGATCACGGTTGCAAACTGACGCAAAAACGGCGACAGGTCGGCGCGTACTGCCTCAGAGATACAGACAATATGCGGTCTCACCAAAAAAGCAAATAACTCTAATAGGCGGCGATTATCGCCGCGCTGGGTCACCAAATCCTGTAAATGCCAGATGATCGGCGTGCGGGTACCCCAAACTGCCAAGCTACCAAAAACATGAGCCTTAAGGGAATTAGTCTGGACTAAGCTGACGTGTTCATTGTGTAAAATCGTGCGCAAGCGTTGACGAATATTCCATAATTCCGTCAATGGCAAGCGCAGCATACCTGTCAAAGATTTTAATTGCTCACGGGAAAAAAACTGGGTGCGTGCTGACAGTTCAAAAAAATGTGTCTCTCCCAAAGGCCGAAAATGTCTTGGTAAGTCGCCACCGACCACCGTTGCCAGAGCAGTCTCGAGCTTTAACCAATCCGGAATCATCTGTTTGAGCTGCTTGACGAGATCCAAGAGATTATGTTCTGCCCCGCCCATTTCGCTGGTGTGATCGACATAGAGAATTTTGAGAGGTCTCGCGTCCATGGGGGTCTGCAAAAGGTTGGTGTAGAGCTTAGTCTGGCGTTCAGCGGTTTTTTGCAGGGTAAAGTGTTGCTCTACCCGGTGGCGTCCGGCGGCTCCGGCGCGTTGGGCAAAGTCCGGATTAGTCTTGAAATGGGCGATTCCTTGAGCCAGTTGGGCGACATCACCGATTGGTACCAAGAATCCAGTTTCGCCATCCGTCACAATCTCGGGTACACCACCGCCACGGGTTGCCACAATCGGTTTACCACAGGCCATCGCCTCAATCAGCACCCGACCAAAAGGCTCATATTCCGAAGGTAACACCAGAAGATTAAGGGAAGGCATGATTGACCTCACATCTTCGCGGATTCCCGTAAAAATTACGCGGTCATTAATCCCCAAGTCTTGGGCTTCTTGGCGTAAGGCCATCAACTGCCCCTTAAATTGCAAAATTTCACCCCCGACACACAGATAGTACAGATCCGGATACTGGTGACGTAGGTGTTGGGCGGCTTGCAAAAGCTGACGATGGCCTTTCCAGGGAATGAGATGACCGACCATGCCAACCAAAAAAGCTGAGGTAGGAATATTAAATTCTTGGCGAATCTGGTGAATAGCATCAGGGGCGTGATCAAATTGCTCAAGCTCGATACCATTAGCAATTACCGTGGCAAACTGACGTAAAAAAGGTGAAAGATCCGCGCGTACAGCCTCCGAGATACAGACAATCTGAGGTCTGACCCAAAAAGCTAGTAGTTCGAGTAATCGCCGACTATCGCCGCGCTGGGTCACAAGGTCGCGTAAATGCCAAATAATCGGTTTTCCGGTACCTAGGACGGCGAGACTACCAAAAACATGGGCTTTGAGCGAGTTGGTATGAACGAGGTCTGTCTTATGTTCACGAATAATTTTTTGAAGCTGGGTTCGTACTTGCCAGAGTTCAGGAATTTGTCGTAAAAATACTTGCCAAAAAGCAGATTGAAGTTGTTCACGTGAGAGTAATTTGGTGTGTTCATCTAAATCAAATAAGCGTACTGTAATCTGTAATTCTTGAAGATAGTGAATTAGTGCACCACCAGCGGTTGTAGCAACCCAAATATCTAAAGCCGGGGTCTCAATGTGCTGTAAATGCCGCACCAAATCCAACAAGCTATGTTCGGCTCCGCCCATTTCGCTTGTATGATCCACAAAAAGAACTTTAAGTGCCATGCGTACCCTGCATTTGATAGACATGATACTGTGTTCTGGTAGTTACGCCCACCCGTCAACATGTTTGACCCCGTTACGTTATACCGCGTTTCTCGGTTTTTTTACGTCCGTGGATATACGCGCTTGGCTAAAATCATCAAGTTATTGAATGGGTTCGTTTTTCATACAATTTTGCCTCCAGAAATGTCCGCTGGCGATAATTTGATTCTCTGTCATTATGCCCTAGGCATCGTGATTCATCCCAACACTGTGATTGGTAATAATGTCCGTATTTATCATCAGGTTACTTTAGCTGCTGAAGTTGCCCTTGATGACCCACGCAAAATTTATATTGAAGACAATGTCGAAATCGGCGTTGGTGCAATTATTCTCGGTCCGCGACGCATTGGCAAAGGTGCAATTGTGGGAGCAGGCGCAATCGTCACTAAAGATGTACCACCAGGCGTAATTGTAGTGGGTAACCCAGCACGGATTCTCAAACGTATCGACGAAAAAACTGATCAAGCTGAGAGCACGGTTTGATAAAAGGCTAGGGTCTTGGTTGCGTGGGCATCCCAGCTAAAGTTTTGCACCCAGAGTAGTGCTTTCTGACGTAAATTTTCTTGTAAACCCGGGTCTTCGAGTAGCTGTATGATCGGTTCCACAAAAGATGCTGCATGCGCTGGGTCAGCCAAGATTCCGGCAGTACCTACCAGTTCTGGCACGGAAGAACGCTGGGTTGCGACAACGGGCGTACCACAGGCCATAGCTTCGAGTACCGGAAAGCCAAAACCTTCGAGCCAAGAGGGAAATACGCAGATATCGGCGCAATTATAGAGTCCAACTAAGTCTGCAAGTGGCACGTTAGTGAGGTGAAGAATATAATCCTGTAAATTAAGTTCACGAATTATATTTAGCTGTCCTTCCGTAAATTCACCGCCGACTTTGAGTAAATGAACCGGATAAGATTGGCGGACTTGGGCGAGGATATGTAACAAGGTTTCAATATTCTTGCGCTCAAAACAGGTTCCAACATGGATCAGCCGTGGCCCTGATGGTAGCTGATATTGTTGCTCAATAGCGATTAGTTTGTGAGCGGGTAAAACCTGAAAAATGGCATCAAGACCCAGAGGAATAACCTTGATCTTCGCCTCAGGAGTCAGTGCGCTTTGGTCTAACTCTTGACGGGTAAATTCTGAATCACAAATAACCCATTTAGCCCTAGCTAAGCCCCGCAAAATATGCTGACAACTTGCCCGTAAGAGTGGATTCTTAGTTTCTTGAGCGCGATATAAGATATTGAGATCATGACAGGTGATGACGGTATTAGCTAAGGGTAAGCGATATAATAAATGCCCATAAGAATGATCAATAACATGATGGATATCAACTAATTCCGTAGGCAGTTTATAGCTAAAATGGCGATTAACTAATAGGTCGAGTTTTGCACTCAGGGGATGATCAACCACACCACTCAGATAACGGCGAAAAGGAGATACATAATATTCCACGTCCTGCCCGACTTTTGCTGTCAGCGCGGTAGTTAAATTGTGACCACAGATATCCATACTGCGGCGGTTTTCTTGCGCCAAATCGCCATAAACACGGATCTTCAAGAGATTCTTCTGCCGGCCTGGATATCATCTTTATATTGCTTAGCCGTCCCAAAAATCATGCCCGGTATCAGCCAAAAGAACATGTTTTGCGGAAAGGAAGTCAAGTTACCAAAAGGCCAAAAAACAAAAAATATGGAGATCAGAATCGTACCCCCAAGTATATAGGTACGGATTTCATAGTTACGCACTTGTTTTTGGGCGCGCCAAGCCGAGGTCAAAAAAGCAAAATGTAACACAATCCAGAGGATAAATCCGGGAATGCCCAAGCCGACCAGGGTGAGGGTGATATTGTTTTCTGCGTTTTCATACTGAGGACGCAGAGGAGTTTGCAAGAACGTATTTACAAACTCTGCGCCAGGGCCTAGATTATCGAGACCAGCACCTAAGGGATGCCGTGAAGCAATATCAAAGGGAATAATGGTAACCTGTGCGTCTCGGCCTTCCTTGAAAAATGTATCAAAGGTTTGCTGGAAATTAGTAATCGTGGCGTAGCGTGTACCGATGTAAGGAGCGATTTGAATAATAATTGGCAGGGCTATCAATACTAACGTGCTAGCTGCTAATGTTGCGATCAGAATTCTGGCCTTAGAAGCATTTTGACTCAATAGAAACAGAGAAACAGCGGCGGCAACAAATGAAGATACTAGAGCTGTGCGCGAGGACGAAGCATAAACGGCAACCGCAACACCAATAGCAAGAGCATAAACAAAAACGGTACCGCCAATTCGACCCAAAAAACTCCTTTGAAGTTCTTCTCTAGTTTTGGCCTTGCGGGTAAAAGTCAGCAAAACGCCAATCATCGGTACACTGACAAGTCCTAAGGCTCCTGAATAACCTGAGTCGCCGCCGAGCGCCATGGGGCGAAAAGTTTCTTCGTTATCTTCGGTTCTGATCGTCCGTCCCCGTTCATAGATTTGTCTTTGGTAACCCGGTCCCCAAGCAGCAACCTTGGCTGGACCAATGGAAGACTGATAAACTGCCACACCACCGTTGATCACCGAGACACACGCGATGGTCAAGAATAATTTGCGCCAAGAAGCGACATCACGAATATAGTAATAACCCAAAAAATACAGAGGAATCATTTCCCAAAAAAGTCGCCCATTCACAAAACTAGCTAGGGGGCTATAGGAGTTAAAGTTAAAAAATTCAATCAATAAATTAAGACCAAAAAAGATGAATAGTACTACTAGAGGTGGTGTATCAGTTCTTTTATCAGCTTTTAGGCGATAGCCAAAACCAAATAAGATAATCCCTAAAATCAAAGAATAAATAATCAAATCTCGACCAATATAACTGACGGCAGTTTGGGCTTTTTCTGAAGTCAAATAACGGCTAGGAGCCTCAAACATCGAAGTATAAATAATAGCCAGAATAAGGCTATTGGTAACATTGCGCGTCACAAAAGCATACCCTGTACCAAATAGCACAATCGATATGCCGATGGAAGGCCAAATTTGACCAACGACACTATCGGGCAACAAAACAATAATAACTAAGAAAATAATAATACTGACTGGTAAAAAGTATTTGCGCCCCAGATCAACGGGAGGTGCAGGTCTATTGGCGATCACGGTCATGGAAAAACCTATCTTGGGGGAGTAGCTTGCCCGTATCTTACTGTACTGTCTCCCTAGATAGTAAGAGTTACGGACTTTTGATAGATACAAAGCCCCTCCGCCCCATAAATGGGGGACGAAGCCCGGATGACCCTTCACCTAAACACTTAGGTTGGAAGAGTTAAGACTCTTCATTCCTAAAAGCAACACTTATCTCAAGAGTGCCCTGGCTCCCCATTTATGGGGCGGGGGGGCTTACGCTCCACGACCCAGTATAGTAACCAGGAAAAACCAATCGCTAGGGGTAACGCAATAGCCCAAATCGCTATAGTGAGGGGCAGACCCGTGAGATAAAGACCAAACCAGCTACTCAGTAAGCTCAAAATCGGCATATGCATCAGATATAAACTATAGGAAAATCCCGCAAAAAAGCTAGCAAAACGAGACTGAAATAAGCGCATGACAAAGTTGGGTTTGGCTCCCTGATGTGCCAAATCTGCCAAGTAGCCAATCAGACCCACAGCCGTCACCCCGGCAAATATATCCATCGCAATCAGGGCGAGTGTATTCAACGACCAAGCATGTCCGAGTAACGACACGCGCTGGGTTGACCACAGCGGCTGAAATATATAAACGGCGATGTAAATGATTAAGCCTAATATCGCAATAGCTAACCAAGGCAAACGTAATTTCTGGTCAGAGGGATGGTCTGACCACTCAGCACAGGCGGCAAATATCCCAAAACCAAATAAACCCAACAACCAGGGTGACGCCCAATAAAAGGTCGGTAAGCCTAATTTGCTCAATAAAAAAGGACTCATCCCCAGAGTAAAAGCAGCTATCGTCGTCACGACAGTACCACTTTTGCGCCAGATCGGTAATAAGACTAAGGCAAACACAAAATAAATCTGCCACTCCGTTGCCACACTCCACATCGGTGCATCAATTGCGAAAAACCAATCCAGACTTAAGTTATGTACAAGGAACAAGTGTGAGATTACCGTCGCTGGCGTCAAAACATCTAGGTGATAGGGCGGTAAATGCACGGCTCTACCCAGCAAAATTAAAGCAATAGCCACCGCGAGCGCTGCTAAATAAGGCGGGATAATCCGTCTAGCCCGCCGCCGAAAATAATCCAGGATTCCTTTAGGTAAATATCTATCCTGACTACGCGCCACTGGCAACATCAAAACATAGCCCGAGAGCACAATAAAGATGGCAACGGCAAACCGCCCATGAAATAAAAAATAACCCAATGCGGTATGCAATGCAGGCGGCATAGACGTGCCGGATTCGAGCCAAGTATGGTGAAAGACCACATAAAGAGCTGCCAATCCCCGGATGCCATCTAAAAAGCCGAGATGAGGATTTTTGGTTACAGCAGGAGCCTTGATGGTCGGTTGCACGATCGTCATCGGTTTTCCTGATGGGATTAAGAGCTAGTTATACCACATTGAAAGCAGCCCCCCCGCCCCATAAATGGGGAGCCAGGGCACTCTTGAGATAAGTGTTGCTTTTAGGAATGAAGAGTCTTGACTCTCCTAACCTAGATGCCTAAACCAAGTATTAGCTGGGCTTCGTCCCCCATTTATGGGGCGGAGGGGCTGTTGCCTACTCAAACATCGGCAGTTATGGCAATAAGTTGATCTAAATGTTTCCAGCACAATCGCAGGAGTTGATCTAAATTGTTACGGGTAACTGCTGAGATCACAACTTGAGGAATTGTCAGATCACTAAATTGATTTTGCAGATGCACCAAATCTTCTGCCAAAATTGCATCAACTTTATTGAGCACCAAAATCTGGGGACGACTAGCGAGGCCGTGGTCATAGGCCGACAATTCGTTCTGAATTGTTTCATAATCAGCCCGAGGGGTTGCGCTGGTCATATCGACGACATGTAGAAGTAAACGTGTGCGCTCAATATGCCGCAAAAAATCATGACCCAAGCCCACACCCCGATGCGCCCCTTCGATCAAGCCTGGAATATCAGCAAATACGACCCCATCTCCCGTATCGCGGCGCACTACCCCAAGATTAGGGATCAGGGTTGTAAAGGGGTAATTGGCGATCTTGGGACGTGCCGAACTGAGCACAGAAATCAACGTAGATTTACCCGCATTCGGCAAACCAATAATGCCCACATCTGCCAATAATTTTAATTCCAACAGCAGAATGCGCTCTTGACCGGGCTGACCGACCGTGGCAAACTCCGGCGCTCGGTTATTATTACTGGCAAAGTGAGTATTGCCAAATCCGCCCTTACCGCCCTTAGCAACCAAAACCCGTTCGCCAGGATAGGTCAAGTCGCCTAAGAGTTCCCCGGTTTTTTGGTCACGCACGACCGTACCGCACGGCACTCTTAAGATCAGGTCTTTGCCTGCAGCTCCAGTCATATTTTTGGGGCCACCGCGCTCACCATCCACGGCTTTGAAGGCACGTTTGTAAGCCATGTCTAGGAGTGTTTGCAAATCTGCCGTGCTCTCTAGCCAGATCGAGCCACCATTACCGCCATCGCCACCCGCCGGGCCACCTGCCGGAACATATTTTTCACGACGATAGGCAACAACGCCATCGCCCCCTTGTCCGGCTTCAAGTTCAATTTCAGTTTGGTCAATAAAATGCATTAACGGCTAGCTCGTTGGACATCGCGTGCAGAAAACCCTTGTTTAGTCAGGTCTTGCGCAAGGCTAAGTTGATTATCGACATGATCCACAAAAAGCACCCCATTGAGATGGTCGATTTCGTGTTGCACAACCCGAGCCAAGAGTCCTTGGGCTTCAATCGTGCGGGGTTTACCAGTTTCATCCCGAAAATTGACGACGATCATCTGTGACCGCAGCACATCGCCAAAGACATTGGGCACACTGAGGCAACCTTCTTCACCTTTTTCAACTTCGGTAGAGAATTTTTTGATTACAGGATTGATCATCACCCAGACCGGGTTTGCTGCCTCTTGAGGATCAGTATCTATGACAATCAGGCGACGTTGTTCACCGACTTGGGGCGCGGCTAGACCAATACCATCGCAGCTATACATCGTCTGAAACATCTGGCGAATTAAGACCCGAAGCTCATCATTGATGGCAGCAACATTCTTGCTAGGCCCACGCAATACCCGATCACCGATGGTATAAATGCTGAGCGGCGGCTTGGCTAGTTTTTCCTTGGTAACAATGACAGTGGAGGGCATGGCAAGGTCAAAGATTGAGGTTTTATATCTAATCATATCACTTATGGAAAAGAGCCCCTCCGCCCTATAAATGGGGGACGAAGCCCAGCTAATACTTGGTTTAGGCATCTAGGTTAGGAGAGTCAAGACTCTCTATTGGAAAGCAGTAGATTTTACTTAGATGTGGCTTTCTCTAAATTTCAGCGACTTCTCATACTACAATCAAAAAACCTAGTGCCGAGGATATGCCATGCTTGATCGTGCCACCGTCCAAAAAGTAGCCCATCTAGCGCGGTTAGAGCTGACGGCTGACGAAGAGATCCTATTTACTGAGCAGTTGGGACAAATCCTAACCCACATCAATCAACTAAGCGAACTGGATACCAAAGACGTAGTACCCACCACCCGCGCCCTAGAAACCAGTAATATCACACGTCCCGATGTCCCCCGTCCGCGTAGTGAAGTCCTACAAGAAGCCCTGCTCAATCAAGCTCCTCAGCGTGAAGAATCCTTTTTCCGAGTACCCCGCATCGGCTAGATACAGCCCCTCCGCCCCATGAATGGGGGACGAAGCCCAGCTAATACTTGGTTTGGATACCTGAGAAGAAAGCGAGTTAACGCTCTATTTCTGAAAGTGTAACTTTCCTTAAGAGTGCCTTGGCTCCCCATTTATGGGGCGGGGGGATCTTACTGCAAGGCTCCAGCCAAAACTTCTACCAAGTGTTGAGCTTTTTGTCCTGTGCCGTGTTGGATTTGTTGGCGACAAGAAATTCCATTAGCGACCAAAGTTGTATTTGGAGTTGCTTGGCGGATTGCCGGGAAAAGCCGTTGTGAGGCAATTTTCAGGGATAGATCATAGTGTTCTTTTTCGTAGCCAAAGGAGCCTGCCATACCACAGCAGCCTGAAGCGATCTCTTGCGTCGGATAGGCTAAGTTCAATATACTCAGTGTCGGTGTGGTGCCGACCAAGGCTTTTTGGTGACAATGTCCATGCATGAGGACAGAAGTTTCTGCTGGTGATTTAAAGGTAAGAGTTAAGTCACCTTTTTGCTGTAAATCAAAGAGAAATTCATCAATAAGGTAGGTTTGGGCAGCGACAGTTTTGGCGGCAGTGCCTGGAACGAGATCAAGATATTCATCACGCAAAGTCAGAATACAACTGGGTTCACAGCCCACAATGGGAATACCCGCCTCGGCATAGGGCAGAAGTTGGGCAATATTGAACTGCGCTTTAGCTTGCGCCTGAGCTAATAAGCCCTTAGAAATCATGGGTCTGCCGCAACATTGACGGTTAGGCAACAGCACTTCATAACCTAGTTGTTCTAATATTTTGGTGGCAGCTTGACCAATTTGTGGGTCGTTGTACTCCATGTAAGTGTCATGAAAAAGCACCACTTGTCCGCGTCTACCAGACTTTTTGGGGCGAGCATGAAACCATTTACTAAAGCGTTGGTGAGCAAAAGCTGGCAGGTGTCGCTCTGGGGCAAAGCCGATCAGGGTTTTACCTAGATGACCTAGTGTGCCTCCCATGAGCCAATTCGCCATACTAGGAAAGATCGTTCCTAAATAATTCACTAAAGCAACATTACCAATCACCCGGTCTCGCAAAGACGTGCCATGTTGTTGATGATAATGGCTAAGAAACTCGGCTTTGAGTTTTGCCATATTGACACTAGAAGGACACTCGGTCTGACAGGATTTGCAAGATAAACATAAATCCATGACTTCATACAAACCCTGACTACTAAAAGATTCGGTAGTTTGTCCAGAAAGTACGGCACGCAAGGCATTAGCACGGCCTCTAGTCGAGTTTTTTTCGTCTAACGTCCCCTGATAGGAAGGACACATCGTTCCTGTATCTTGTTTACGACAATTACCATTGCCATTACACATGTCTACGGCACGGCCTAAGCCCAACTCCCGACTAAAATCAAAGGTTGTTTTTAAATTGAGGGGCTGTAGCTGAGGGTCATAGCGTAAATTTTGATCCGGTTGGGGTGCCTCGACGATCTTGCCGGGATTCATCCGATTTTCAAAATCAAAGGCGCGTTTTACTTCCTGAAAAGCCCCGTACAAATTTTTGCCAAACATCTTTTCATTGAGCCAACCACGCACTAGCCCATCCCCATGTTCGCCACTCATGGCTCCCCCGAAGGCCAAGGTCAAATCACTGACTTCGTGCAAAATAGCTGTCATCCGCGCAATGTCTGCCGGGTCTTTGATATTTAAGGCCGGACGAATATGCAAACAACCTACGGAGGCATGACCGTAATAGCCCGCTGTCGTGCCATGACGGGCGATGATCGCCTCAAATTCCCGCACAAACTCTGGTAAGCGCGCTACAGGTACCGCCGGGTCTTCGACAAAAGCAACTGGTTTGCGCTCACTGCGGACACTCATGAGCATCCCTAATCCCGCTTTACGCAGATTCCAAACCTCAGCTTGTCCAGTTTTGGTGGTTACAGCTGAGGTAGCATAACTCAGATGTTCTTGGCGGACACAGCGTTCCAAATTACGAATACGGTCAGCTAACTCCCGGGGGTCTTCGCCCTCAAATTCAACTAAAAGCACCGCTGCTGGCTGGTCTTGCAAAAAAGAAATCTTATCCTTGAAGGCGAATGACTGCGCGGCTGGAGCAATAATTTGGTCATCGACTAGCTCCACGGCTGAGGGGGCAAGGCTCAAAATTGGATTGACCGCGGCAATAGCTTCCGTCAAGCTCCGAAAATGGACTACCCCGAGGGTGGTGGCCTTGGGTAAAGGGATTAAGCGTACTTTGAGGGCGGTGATTACGCCGAGTGTACCTTCGGAACCTACGATCAGTTTGCTTAGGTTAAACTGACGGCACGGATCGGGCAATGGCGATGGGTCAGGAAACTCAGGTAGGAGCGCATCTAAGTTATAGCCACTAACCCGACGCAGGATTTTAGGATAACGCGCCAAAATTTCTGCCTGGTGCTCTCGGATCAAGCGGGGAATCTTGCGATAAATCTGAGCTTCGAGACTACTCCCTTGCGCTTTAAGGGCTAGTTCGGCTGCGGTCACCCCATCAAAGGTTACACAAGAACCATCAGCGAGCACCACCCGACAGGCCAATATGTGATCAATAGTTTTGCCATGAATAATCGAGCGCGGACCAGCGGAGTTATTGGCTGCCATGCCGCCTAGGGTTGCGCGACTTGATGTGGCAGTCTCAGGCCCAAAATAAACACCATGGGGTTGAAGTTGCTTTTTAAATAAGTCTTGAATGACCCCCGGCTCAACCCATGCCCAGCCTTCTTCGTGGTTGACCGCCAAAACCCGATGCATATATTTAGAAAAATCTAGGATCACCGCCTCGCCCACCGCCTGACCGGATACGCTGGTGCCGCCGCCCCGAGCTAAGATTGGCAACTTGGCCTTGCGGGTCAGATTTACCGTTATGATCACGTCTTCTTCAGACTGAGGAATCACCACCCCGACGGGCTTAATCCGATAAAAACTTGCATCAGTACTGTATAAAATCCGGTCAAATTCACTAAACCGCACTTCGCCTTGGATCTGTTGTTGGAGGTCATGAATAAAGGCTTGCACGGATTTCCTTGAAACAGACGTTGCCATCTGTTCCATCATATTTTGTGAATTTGATTCTCACGGGATTTTTAGCAAAAATGCGGTGACAAAAAGCCCCGAGTCGTCAAAACTAACTGACTAACCCAGAGCGTAATGCCCGAACGGCGGCTTGAGCACGGTCATCGACACAGAGTTTACTCAAGATACTGCGAACATGGGTTTTGACGGTGCCGACGGTGACATAGAGTTGTTCGGCGATGCCTTGATTACTATGACCTTGGACGATGAGTTCTAGGACTTCGAGTTCGCGTTGTGTGAGTGGATAGGCATCCAGGATTTCGGTGTAGGCCATATTTTCAGCCTGAATCGCTACTTTCCCGGTTTCAACTGGGGGATTTTTGATTTGTTTGAGGACTTTAGAAGCAATGGTAGGGTCAAGCCAAGACACGCCATCATAGGTAACCTGTAGGGCAAGCAATAACTTTTCGCGGCTAATATCTTTCATGCAATAGGAATCTGCCCCTGCGGCAAACGCTGCCATCACGGTTTCATCCATATCTTGAAGGGTCAGGATCACAACCTTGACATCAGGCTGCTGGGCTTTGATCTGCTTGGTTACTTCGATACCATCAATATCAGGCAAACCAATATCGACTAGGGCAATATCTGGATGATAGCGTTCGACAGCAGCAAGACCCTGCTTGCCGTTGGCTGCTTCGGCAACAACTTCAAATCCTTCTTTGCGGAGGGTCAATTTCATCCCGGCGCGGGTTAGATCGTGGTCTTCAATTAGGACGATACGCATCGGTTAGCTCTCCTCCGAACAAACTTGTTGCTGTTTTATAGCCTAGTTCTTGTGAGTCACTAACCCTTCTATCTCAGGGTAGATGCCTGGGTGCAAAAGATGCCATTAAATCTATATGATCTATTTGGAGCAAGGCCATGCAGCTAGAAAAAATCTTGTCACCTAAAGAATATGCCTTAGTTTTGCGCCAAGCTGGCTTTAGCCGTTACTTTTATCCAACCCATATGGCTTTGCTGGCTTGGCAGTTAGGGTTAATCACCTTGAGCGATTTGGCAGCAATTTTTGAGACAGAGCTTGCGCTCAAACCATTTGTGACTGCAATCCCTTTAGGACAGCCAGAAGGTGTTGTTAGCTAGCCTTGAAGGTGCTAGCAATCGACAAGAACTATACATTAAATCAAGAACGCTTGGTTTCACTATGAAGAATTTGGGTTATTCAGTTCCCCTGTAAAATCGATTTTTAAGGGAGTCGAAGTTTCTTTGGCTTAGGATGACAGCTATAAAATAAATTTGGTCTTTGGGCAGTTGAAATTTTTTGATCTCGCCATGAAGTCTTATATTTATTTAGAATAACCATGACACAATGGTCTGACTCTCAAATAATCCCGAATTACGGGAAACAAGAACGTGCCTTTTTACCATCATAAAAAAACACCCGCATCGAACGCTCTGACTGACCTGATTCGTGCCGTACTACGGATGAACGCAACGGTGCAAAAATCAGGAACACGCCTCATGCGAGGTACGGGAGTAACTAATGCGCGGTGGCAAACGCTCAGTGAGTTATGCGCACTTAGCAGGCGCGTTACGGTCAGCGAGTTGGCGCGTCATATGGGCTTAACCCGGCAGGCTGTCCAACGACTCGCGGACGAAATGGCAAGCGATGGTCTGCTAGAGTTTGCCGAAAATCCCGGCGACGCCCGAGCGATGCATTTATTGATCACACCCGCTGGCAGAGCAACCTATGAGGATGCGTTGGAACGCGAATGGCAGTGGACCAATGCGATTGCCGAAGACTTTGATGCAGCACAAATCGCTCGGGCTGTGGCACTTCTGGAAGCGATTACCCAGACTATGCAAACCGATGATTGACAACATAGTGTCATATTGACACTATGTTGTCAATACCTCTCGTAAGCAAGTAACCCGATGCCACACCCCACCGCCGCCGAACAGTTTGACCCACATAACCCGCAATTTACCGCTGACCGATTCACGCTCCTAGCCCAGATGCGCGCTGAGTCTGCCGTGACATTTTTGCCTGCCCTTCATGTTTACGCTGTGATGCGGTGGCAGGAAGTTCACGACGTTTTGGGCGATGCTGTGACCTTTGCGTCGTCCGAGGCATTTAGTGCAGGACTACACATTGCGCCCGAAGCCAGTGCCATCTATTCCCTCACGTCGCCGCTGTTTGCTTACAATCCGATCAATGTCGATAAGCCGCTCCACACCCGCTTGCGTGACCCGCTGATGGCAGCGTTTTCGCCTAAGCGCATTCAGGCACTCACGCCAACGGTGATTGCTGATGTCGAAGACCTCCTAGATGTGATCGCAAGATCCGGTGGTCAAACTGACCTACTGCCCAGCTTGTGCCGACCACTGCCGCTGCGCACGATCTGCCGCTTGTTGGGTGTGCCCCTTGCCGATGCTGAGAAGTTGAGCAAATGGTCGGATGCCTTGATCGCATTCCAAACTCCGGGCTTACCTATTGAGGTACAAGTTGGCGCGGCTCATGGTTTGCGGGAATTGGAAGACTATATGCGTGAAAAGATGAATGAGAAAGCGGCAACCCCGCATGAGGGCTTGATTTCTGCGTTAGTTGCAGGCCGCGCTGCTAGGGAAAATGATTTGTCGGATGATGAGTTAGTCGCAGACATCGCGGTCGTATTTTTTGCAGGACATGAAACGACAATTAACACAATCGCCAATGCCTTACGTTCGCTGTTAGAGCAGCGCGACTACTGGGAAGCAATCGCAGCCGGAACCATGGACACGGATAATCTCACCGATGAACTCTTACGCCACGATACATCGGTGATGGGCTTATACCGACGGGCTACTGTAGATACCACCATCGGCGGTGTTCCCGTGCCAAAGGACGCGATCATTTGGGTATCCTATGGTGCAGCGAACCGCGATCCGGCTCTATTTAACACGCCAGAAAAGCTCCAGTGTCCGCGTGCGAATGCCCGCCAGAATTTAACATTCGGCTATGGTGCGCATTATTGCGTCGGGCCGTTGCTTGCTCGTCTGCAATTACGTGAGGCCGTCACTCGCGTAGCGAAGCGTTTTCCAGCGATGCATCTTGCACCCGAACTCATATTAGAAATCCCACATCATGGTCTGCGTGCCCCGCTGACACTGCCCGTATTGCTGAAATAAAAAGCTGTGTTTGCAACCCTCGGTGCTGCTTTAGGCAGACTCTAACAGCACCGCTGATCCTGATTAGCAATAAGCAAAACTAGAGCCAGGAGCACAACCATGATTTTAGTAACAGGAGCGACCGGAAAGTTGGGGACAGCCGTCATCAACCATCTACTGGAAAAGACCTCCGCTAACCGAATTGCCGCCTTTGTCCGTGACGCAAGCAAAGCCGCTAACTTCAAGGAAAAAGGGGTAGACATCCGGGTTGGGAATTACGATGATCATACCTCACTTGACCGGGCCATGCAGGGCATCGCAAAGGTCTTACTGATTGCCGGAACGGATGAGGAAAATCGCCTACGGCAACACCAAAATGTCGTAAATGCCGCAAAAAAAGCGGGGGCTCACATTGCCTATACTAGTCGGACTTTGAAAGATAGACACAAGATCGCCAATAAGTTGATGCTCGGACATTTTCAGACCGAAGACTACATCAAAATGAGTGGGTTAAACTATACGCTGTTTCGCAATGTCTTGTATATGGATACCATTGAGCAATTTGTGGGCGAAAGCGTCTTTGATACAGGTATTTATTTACCGACAGGTCAGGGACGGGTTCCTTTTGCCCTGAGAAGTGAAATGGCAGAAGCCATGGCAAATGTACTGTTAGAAAGCGGTTGTGCTAATCGCATCTATAACCTCACTGGCAGTGAATCCTATTCCTTTGCTGATGTGGCAGCGACCCTTTCCGATTTATCAGGTAAGAAGGTGAAGTATACCCCTGCTGAGCAATCAGCATTTGAGGCACAAATGCAGGAACATGGTGTACCAGAAACGATGATTCAGAGGATTGTCGGTTTTCTCACGGACATCAAAAATGGGCAGGAAGAAGAAGTCAGCCCTGACCTGGGAAACCTACTTGGGCGAGAGCCTTCATCGCTTGACGAAGGATTGAAAGTTCTTTTCGAGTTATGGAGATTAACCATCAAAGGAGACACACCATGCGTAGTTTGTTGACCGCAATCGCTCCTCCTGTTCAGTTTTACCCAAAGTTTCTCAACTCGGCAGATAACTTTGATTGGTTTCAAAAGTCACAGCAACTCACTTGGACTCGGGGTGAAATCACTATGTACGGAAAATCGATTCTTGTGCCGCGTGATGAGTCTCTATTTGGCGATGATCTACACTACGAATATCGTGGTACAAAAATTGAAGCTGCTCCCTGGCCCGACTTCTTGCTAGAGGCGCGTGACCGCATTCAAGCCTTGAGTGGATATGCGTTCAATTTTGTCGTGGGTAATCGCTACCGAACTGGCAAAGACTCAATTGGTTGGCACGCCGATAATTTCCCTCAGATCGGTAAAAGGCCGGCCATCGCCTCGTTAAGTTTGGGTGGTGCGCGCAAATTCAAGCTACGCCACAAGCAGAGCGGTGAAACGATTGACTACCATCTGGAGAGCGGGTCTTTGTTGATTATGCTCCCTGGTTGTCAAGAAGACTGGGTTCACGCGGTGCCAAAAACCGCGCGTCCAGTGGGCGACCGTATCAATTGGACATTTAGACCCCATGTGGAGGGAGTTCTAGGCTCTGCCAATGGTTATGGTGAACAAAAACCTGATTGAGGCTTACCTTATCCGACTGCGAGCAAACGCGCGATGTCCTGAATGGGCGGCGCACCAAATAGACGGGCATACTCCCGGCTAAACTGGGATGGACTTTCATAGCCAACCCGCTCGGCAGCCGTAATCGCCTTGTAATTTTCTGCTAGCATCAGCCGACGAGCTTCTAGGAGTCGGAGCTGCTTTTGAAATTGCAGCGGACTCATCGATGTCACTTGTTTGAAATGGTGATGGAAAGATGAAGACGACATACTGGCTTGCTCAGCGAGATCGGCAACTCGCATTGGTTTGGTAAAAGCCACCTTGATGCTTTGAATTGCTGTCGCAATTCGCTGCATATTGCTACCCGATGTCGCAATCTGACGAACGGCTTCACTTTGTTGGCCGATCAACAAGCGGTAATAGATTTCGCGAATCATCATCGGAGCTAGGATCGGAATATCTCGCGGTGTATCCAATAGCCGGGTCAGTCGCAGCGCACAATCGAGCAGGGATACATCGGCGGTGCTGACGAAAAAGCCTCGAACCGAAGTTTCTTTCTTACTCACAATTGCCGTGGGATGAACCGCAATAAGCTCACAAAGTTCGTGCGGGTCAAGATCCAGTTTAAATCCCAAATAGGGGCAATTGGGGGTCGCTTCGATAATAAATCCGGTAATCGGCTGATCAACTGAAACGACCAAATATTGCGCCTCACCATACCGATAGATTTCCTCACCTAGCGCGGCGCCTTTTTTACCCTGAACAACAATCGCCAGCATCGGCGTGCTGACCCCATAGAGCATCGTCCCAGTCAAAGACTCACGACCAAATCCTAGCGGAGCGATACTGGTTTGGTGAAAACCATCCCCCTTGCCAGCTGTGTGACGGTTGATAAGGGCAGCTAGTTCTTGACATTGTTCGGTGATTAGTTGGTCTGTCATCGTTGTTGAAACTGATCTTCCTTTCGCACATTTTAGAATATTTTTATTCAATCCCAGGATCGCAGTCTGGAGGATTAGGCAATAAACGGCGAGGTCTGTGTATTGAGAATCTCGGTCTGCAATCATACGATGAATGTATTCAAGCAACACAGCAGAAGGATAAGGCAATGACCAAAATCGCATTGGTAACGGGATCGAGCCGAGGGCTGGGCAAAAGTACCGCTTTGCATCTGGCTAAAAAAGGGGTTGATGTCATTGTTACCTACCATCGCAAGGCCGAGGAAGCGAAAAACGTCGTTACGGAAATTGAAAAGCTTGGTGCTAAAGCTATAGCACTGCAACTGGATACTGGCGACACTAAAACCTTTGATAGTTTCGTCGCACAACTCCAGCAGGCACTCAAAGATAACTGGCAAGCCAAACATTTTAACTTTCTCGTTAATAACGCTGGAACGGGTATTTACGCCTCTTTTGCCGAAACGACTGAGGAGGATTTTGACCAATTAATGAACATTCACTTCAAGGGTGTTTTCTTTCTCACCCAGAAACTATTACCATTGATTAATGACGGCGGACGAATCGTGAATCTTTCATCTGGGTTGGCGCGTTTCAGCACACCCGGTTACGCAGCTTATGCCAGTATGAAAGGCGCGATTGAGGTGTTAACTCGCTACCTAGCTAAAGAACTAGGAGCCAGACAAATTACAGTCAATACGGTTGCTCCTGGTGCGATTGAAACCGATTTTGCAGGTGGTTCTGTACGAGATAATCCTGATGTGAATCAATTCCTCGCTTCGCAAATCGCATTGGGGCGCGTTGGTCTGCCCGATGATATTGGTGGCGCGATTGCCTCTCTACTATCTGAAGATAACAAATGGGTGAATGCTCAGAGAATTGAAGTTTCGGGCGGTCAGTCAATCTAAATGCAAATCCTTGGGCGGCATGCCGCAGATTTTGATGAGTGCTGAAGTAACTTTGTCATACCGATTGCATAGAACCGAGAGGAGAAAACGAAAGTGATCGTAATCAACGCGTATGGCAATGAAGACGTTTTGAATCATGTCGATGCTGAACGTCTAGAGCCGAAAGCAGATGAAATTTTGGTGAAAGTTGACATCGGCGGGTACTCTGTCCGAAGAAGAAAAGACCCGCGAATTCGCCATACAAGCCGCGTTTGTCTTTTATAAGCCGAACGTGAAACAATTAGCCGAAATTAACCAGCTGATTGAAGAGAGTAAGTTAAAAATACACGTTGAAACACTTCTACCGCCCCTAAACGTGAAAAAGGCACATCAACTTTCTCAGAGCACACACGCGGCAAGATCGATTTGCAAGTTGAGGTGTAGACTCGAAACGCAGTGAAATAACAGCGCAACTCAGAGATGCAATGGACATGAGAAAAAAGAAGCGACTTTATCTGGAATGTCGCTTTTCTTCTCTCAATTACGCCAAGGCCACAATGCGTTCGGCAATGGCTTGACCCATAGCCTGAGTTCCGACTGGTGTGCCCTTGGCTAGATCATAGGTGACATGTTTACCCTCATAGATAATATCCGCCACAGCTTTTTCAACCTTTTGGGCAGCAGCCGTTTCACCTAGATGATGCAACATCAGGGCACCTGTCAAAATTAAGGCCGTCGGATTAACTTTATCCAGACCTGCATATTTAGGTGCCGAACCGTGAATCGCTTCAAATAGGGCAATGCCTTCGCCCATATTCGCGCCCGGAGCTACCCCTAAGCCGCCAATCAAGCCCGCCGTCAGGTCAGAGATGATATCCCCATAGAGATTGGGTAATACCAACACATCATAGAGTTCTGGTTTTTGGACGAGTTGCATACACATATTGTCTACAATTCGGTCTTCAAACTCGATATCAGGATATTGCTCAGCAACTTCACGGGCAATCTGCAAATAGAGACCATCCGTAAATTTCATGATGTTGGCCTTATGAACTGCCGTGACTTTTTTGCGGTTATGTTTGCGGCTGTACTCGAAGGCAAAACGCACAATCCGCTCACAAGCTGCTGGGGTAAAAGGCTTAATACTGATACCTGCATCCGCTGAAATTGTTTTACCAGAAGCCTTATTAAGCGCAGAGATGACTTCGAGAGTCTTGGGTTGACCCCGCTCAAATTCAATCCCCGCATACAAATCTTCCGTATTTTCACGGACAATAACCAGATCGATATCCTCAAAGCGTGATTTGACGCCTTTCATAGTGCGAGCCGGACGTACATTAGCAAATAAATCAAGTTGCAGGCGTAAGGCTACATTGACCGAACGAAAGCCCGTTCCGACTGGGGTTGTTGTAGGCCCTTTGATACCGACTTTGGTCTGACGCACCGAAGCGAGCGTGGACTCCGGTAAAGGCGTACCAAAGTCGGCCATCGCATCAATACCAGCCTCTTGCTGATCCCACACAAAGGCCACCCCAGTCGCCTCGAGCACGGTTACCATGGCTCGGGTAATCTCAGGTCCGATACCATCGCCGGGAATGAGCGTTACATTATAAGCCATTGCTTTTCTCCAAAGTGGCTCCTAGTATACCTGATCCGCATAATTTCCCCTGAAAAATATCATTGTAAAATTACCCGTACTTTGGGACTAGGATTTTCAAAACCTTATGATATACTCGGCTTACTCCGTCAGGGTTGTTCCAAAATGGCTCCAGAAGAGAACTCGCAAGAGAAGCGTAAAGAGATTCTTGAACGCATGAAAAACCGTCGCGGTGATGCTCGTCGTACAGGCGAAGAAATTCCGCAATCTGGTCTCGAAGCCGACACCTACATGGACACGTTCCAGCGTCTGCGCAACATGAAAGCAACGGCCGCTCAAGGCGGGCCAGATCTAGCTACCCAAGTTAAACAACTCGATGCGAATGACCCGTTACTCGCAACCTTGATGAAGATGCGCGAAACCCGGAAAAAGGGCGGAGAAGATGCGGAGAAAGACCCCATGCTTCAAGCCATCATGGGTCGTCGTCGCAAAAAAACTGAAGGCAAAAAAGAAGCTACCATTAATGCGCTCTCTCCCGATTCGATGAAAGGGATGCAGCAAAATTTCTCGGCTACTTCCACAGCTGATCTGACCTCTTCTTCGGTAGAAGAGCTGCAATTACGCAAGCAGAATGCCCAATATCGCCATGATTGGCTCAGCGGGCTACTCGAAGAAACCAAGCGGGAAATCAAGGCCATTGAGTCCCACCTCAGCTCATAGTCATTTTCGATTGCTGTCTTTCGGTTGGAGAGTTTATGACGGAATTATTGATTATCCTGTCGCCGCCGCGCTCGTTTTCTTCAGTCGTGTCGACCATGATTGGGCAACACCCGGATCTATACGGGTTCCCTGAGTTGCACCTATTTGTGGGTGAGACCGTCGAGCAAGTCATGGTTCACCACAAACACCGGGGTCGTCCCCAAGGCCCACCCGGTTTGTTGCGTACCCTGGCAGACCTTCATGATGGCGTACAGACGACTGATACCGTGCTCAAAGCTCGGACTTGGTTGGATGAGCGTTCTCAATGGTCAACCAAAAAGCTGTACGACTACCTACTCGAAAAAATCCATCCCAAGATTGGGGTCGAAAAGAGTCCGGTTACGGTAACGACGCCCGAGTTTATTGAACGGGCTTATCGTTTTTACCCCGAAGCTAGTTTTTTGCATCTAGTACGCCATCCGGTTTCTGCGCGCAAGTCGATGTTTGAGTTTGTTGACCGTAAGGGCAAATCAGCCAAACTTGATCCGGCAACCGGTAATGCCATTGACCCAGTCCGTCTCTGGTATAACACCCACATCAACATCATCAATTTCTTGAACACCTTACCACTAGCACAAGGAACCCGAATTAAAGGTGAGGACGTTTTGTCTGACCCCGACCTTTATCTGCCTCAAGTTTCTGAATGGATGGGAATTCGCACCGATAAGGTCGCTACAGAGGAAATGAAGCATCCCGAAACTTCTCAGTTTGCTTGTGTTGGGCCTTACCCCGCACGTGGAGGTAATGATGGTAAATTCATGATGAGTCCGACCCTTCGGCCTGGCAAAGTCAAGGAACCATCGTTAATGGATGCCCTCGAAGGTGACATGAACTGGGCCGTCAAAGAAGGCTTTGCTCCGAAGCTGATTAAACTGGCAAACCAAATGGGTTATCAATAGGGAGAGGGGTATGGTGTCGGTCATGACAGCGCAAGCTTTGACGGAAATTGGGCCTAAAGACCTGGAGCACCCGGTTGCCCAGAGTGCTTCTTCCGTAACACTTTTTCAGGGAACACTCTTTTTGGCTGCTCTCTACCAAGCACCTAGCGAGGGTCAAGCCTGTGGTGCCCTTCTGAAATATGATGCGGCTTCCAAAACTTGGTCTTCTGTTTATGCTCTTCCAGAGATGGGTGGGCAAGCCGCTACCAGCAGTCTTGGTGTCATTGGTGATGCCCTTTATTTGAGTCTCGCAGCTGGAGATAAGTTTCAGCTACTGTGTTCTCATGATGGTGCGACCTTTACCCCAGTACCTCTGGCTGAAGACGGTGTGTTTTCTCTCAATCGGGCTGTCAGTTTGAGCGGTAAAATTCATAGCCTTCCTCTACTTTTTGATGAAGAAAGTGGCGAATGGACAGAACTACCCCTTATTGTTGCCGCAGCAGATACAGCGGCGGTCTGGGAAGAAGTCAGTACTGCTGGTCTGGGCGATGTTCAGAACGACAGCATTGCCCAACTGAGCGCTTTTGGTGACACGCTTTATGTGGCTACCGCTAACGCAACCCGGGGCTTCCAAGTCTGGAAAGCTGACCCTAGCACCGAAGTTCCCTATACATGGACGCAAGTGTTAGTTAATGGCACATTCAAATTCACCGCTGCGGAAACTGTGGCTAATTTTGCTGACTTTAAAGGCAACTTGTACTTCACCTCAGGTATCCCCACAGTCTCTTCTACCAAGCTACAGAGTGTCGAAATCAAGCAACCAGAATTGATTCGCCTGTATCCGAGTGGTGAATGGGATGTAATTATGGGTTCACCCCGTTACAGTCCATCAGGTTTTAAGATTCCTTTGTCTGGTATGGGAGCGGGCTTTGATACTCCCTTTGATACGACATTTCTAAGTCTGGTGGCTCATGGCGATAAACTCTACATTGCTGCTCAAAACGGCGGAGAGTTTCAGCTTTGGTCTTCTAAAGATGCAGAAGATTGGGAGCCAGCGGTTGAAACTGAATTTGAAGGTAAGGTAATGGGCATGCAAGTGGCCTTATCAACTCCTTTTGGTTTGGTTTTGATGCCAGCGATTGAGCAAGAGGAAGAATTCAATAGTTTGGAACTTTTCTTGTGTTCCTAACGCAACCACTGACCCCAGATTTTGGTATGGCTGTGCTCGCGGCTGACGAACCAGATATTCTAAAACTGGATCACTCAGCCATGATCAGCCTGTTCCAAGAAGCAGGGGTTCTATTATTCCGAGGCTTTGGGGTCAATACTGAGACCTTCAAAGCCTTCACGGATCTTTTTGGCAGTAATTTCATGGCTTATGTGGGTGGTGCTTACAACAAGCGCGAAACCATCAATAATGATAAAACTTTGCTCACTGTAACCGGGCGCAAATTAAAGTTTGGTGTGCCACTGCATGGCGAGATGTATTATATGCACCGTAAACCAACCCTACTGTGGTTTTATTGTGAGACTCCTGCTGCCACTGATGGTGAGACTACTGTCTGTGATGGTATTGCTATTTACAAAGCCCTAAGTGATAGTACCCGTGAATTATTTGAAACCAAGAAAATCAAATATTTACGCTCTTATCCTGATGGTAAGTGGCAAGAAGTTTATCAGACTGATGATCTAGACTTTGTAGCGGCAGCCTGTCAAGAAAATGGCGTGACCGCTAAGATTGATCACGAAAAAAAATTAGTTGAAACTGAATATACTTGTCCGGCAATCATTGACAGCCCAGACGGGACACAACGAATTTTTATCAACAATATCTTGCCTGTAGCTGGTGGTGAATATCTGTTAGGCGATACTTCTAGTGTGGTGCGCCTAGAAGACGATAGCCATATTCCCCAAGCCGTACTCCTTGAATTGAAGGGTATTGCCGAACGCCTGACCAAACCAGTGGCCTGGCAAAAAGGCGATATCATCATGGTAGATAATCGCCGTATGCTCCATGGTCG
This sequence comes from Gloeobacterales cyanobacterium, assembly GCA_038226175.1. GTDB lineage: Bacteria > Cyanobacteriota > Cyanobacteriia > Gloeobacterales > Anthocerotibacteraceae > JBBRQP01. The sequence goes on along the minus strand of JBBRQP010000015.1, from coordinate 19,500 downwards.
CCGACTTTTTTCTGATGACCGTCGTAATATTTATGTGCGTCTAAGTCAAGTGTCTTTTTGATACTGCTCTAATTTGTATACCAAGTCTTGAAGTGAGTTTTGTTCATCGACGAGATAGGTTTGTAGACCAATAGCTTGGGCTGCAGCGATATTAACGTTCGAATCATCGATAAATAAAGTTTCTTTAGGTGAGAAATTCATTTCCCTTAGTACAAGTTCAAAGATCTCAGGGTTGGGTTTACGCAAAAAACACTGATAGGATAAGAAACATTTTTCAAAGTGAGAAAAAAGTTCTTGGCATTCGTCAGCTACCCCGTGATAATGAAGTTCATTGATATTACTCAATAATGCCAAGCGATAGGTAGACTGCAGTTGTTTGATATTAGCTAAACTATCAGGAATTAAATATAAAAGCAAGGCATTCCAAGCCTGATCAAACTCTTGATCTGAGCTATTAATATGATAAAAATTACCTACTTCTTGGCGAAATTCGACAGTTGAAATTAAGCCCATTTCGTAGCGGCTAAATACATCAGATTGTTTGGTTAGAGATAACTGCAATGGTTCAGTAGCAGCCTGTTGTGAAAGCGCTAGCAAAGCCCGAAATGTGCGTTGATAGTCAATCGCATAGAGTACGCCTCCTAGATCACAGACGATATTGCGAACATCATGAAACATGGTTTTTTTATCACGTGCTATTTCAACCTTGCCATAAGTAGCTTAAAGTGTAAACTATGAGTTTTTTTGATGGTTCTGCTCTGACCATTGCTCCCAAATTATTGGGTTGGACACTCCATCGTCGCTTGGTGGATGGCACGATTCGCAGTAGTCGTATTGTTGAAGTCGAAGCCTATACCGCTGAGGATCCGGCTTGCCATGCCTATCGTCGCCAAACCGAACGTAATGCCGTCATGTTTGGCCCGAGTGGCTATGCCTATGTCTATCTGATCTACGGCATCTATTTTTGTCTGAATGTCGTCTGCGAAAAAGCAGGAATACCGGGAGCTATCTTGATTCGGGCAGCTGAAGGCGGATTAAAAGGACCGGGAGTTTTGTGCCGTGAATTAGGAATTACCCGTGCTCAAAATGGTTTGAATTTGTGTGATCCCGCTAGTGACTTGTGGTTAACCGCAGGCGCAGTAGATCCCGAATTGGTCATTCCAACCAAAAGAATTGGCATTAGCCAAGGGGTTGACTATCCTTGGCGCTTTTGTATTAAGGATCATCCTGATGTATCGGTCAAACCGGGCAAAGAACGTTTACCAAAAACTAGGTCTACTCCTCAAGAGAAGCGACTAGATGTCTGAGTTGCAAGCACTTATTTTTGATGTGGACGGCACACTTGCCGATACCGAGCGTGATGGTCATCGCGTTGCTTTCAATCTGGCCTTTAAGGCGGCTGGCTTAGATTGGGATTGGTCGATTGATCTTTACCCAACATTGCTGAATATAGGTGGTGGGAAAGAACGTATTAAATTTTATCTTGACCAAAATTTGTCACAATTTCAAGCTCCTGGTACACTCACAGAATTTATTACTGTTCTACATCACTTAAAAACTCAGTTCTATCAAGAATTACTCCTACAAGGAAAAATTCCCTTACGTTGTGGTGTGCATCGTTTGTTAACCCAAGCCCGACAAGAAAATATTCGTCTAGCAATTGCTACCACTAGTCAATTACCCGGTGTCTTGGCTCTTTTAGAAAATAATCAGATCCCGTGTCATTGGTTTGAGGTCATCGCAGCAGGAGACTGTGTCCCTCACAAAAAACCCGCGCCTGATGTTTATCACTATGTTTTAGATCAAATGCACCTGACCTCAGAACATTGTCTGGTTTTTGAAGATTCACCAACGGGCTTCTGGGCAGCGCAAGCCGCTGGCTTAAAAACTGTAGTCACTGTCAATAGCTTTGCCAATACCGAGAATTTCTTAGGAGCTTTGTTAGTAGTTGATCACTTAGGAGAACCTGATGCCCCATTTACAGTAATCACAGGCACGGCAGGCACGTCACACTATTTTGATATGGACTGTGCGCGATTTTTATTGACAGAAGCTCTTGCGCCCCCAGGCTAGTCAAGGGTGTCTACAGTCACTTGGTCTGTGATTCTAAAGGCAACATATTTCATGGGGCGGCAGAGCTTCATGTAAGTACATTTACACTTAAAAACCATGTAAATCGCCGTTTTGTTGCATCTGATACACAATTTGCTTGAGATTGCGTTACAATTTGATTATATTTGTTTTAAAATCGCATTAAGCCCGTGTTTTCTTCGCCCGGAGACCTGTTATGACAATTTTGGTGCAAGGTGTTTCTAAGCGGTTCGGCAACTTCCAAGCCGTACAGGATATCAACTTAGAAATTCAATCTGGCTCTTTGGTGGCTCTACTCGGATCATCTGGGTGCGGCAAATCGACGTTATTACGCTTGATTGCTGGACTTGAAACGCCAGATACGGGCAAAATTTGGCTGTATGACCAAGATGCGACCCAGCAGCGGCTACAGGAGCGCAACATCGGGTTTGTGTTCCAGCATTATGCTCTGTTCAAACATATGACGGTGGCAGAAAATATTGCTTTTGGTCTGGAAGTTCGCAAAACAGCAAAAGGTCAAATCAAGCAGCGGGTAGATCAGCTGCTCGAGTTGGTGCAATTGACGGGTATGGGTCATCGTTATCCAGCCCAGCTCTCCGGTGGACAACGCCAGCGGGTTGCTTTGGCACGTGCGCTAGCAGTCGAGCCTAAAGTGTTGCTACTTGATGAACCCTTTGGTGCGCTTGACGCACGTGTGCGCAAGGATCTGCGCATGTGGTTACGCCGTCTGCATGATGAAGTACATGTGACTACCTTGTTTGTGACCCATGATCCAGAAGAAGCGATGGAAGTCTCTGATGAGATCGTGGTCATGAATCGAGGCAAAGTTGAGCAAGTCGGCTCACCCATTGACCTCTACGATGCACCCGAAAGTGCCTTTGTCATGGGTTTCTTAGGGCCGGTCAATGTCTTACCTAATAGTGCTCATTTGCTACCACGTTTAGGAGCAGAAGAGGTCTATGTCCGTCCCCATGACATCAATCTCACCATGCAACCGAGTGATGAAACTATCCCGGCTCAAGTGGTGCGCTTATTACCCTTAGGTTGGCAAGTCCAAGCTGAGCTATTACTCGCCGATGGACAGACCCTGATGGTGCAATTGAGCCGTGAGCAGGCTAATCGCCTAAATCTGAAAATACAGCAAGAAGTACACATCCAAGTGGCTAATCCCAAAGCCTTCCCGGCTGTGGCGCAGAGTGCCTCGTTACCTATTGCAGTCTAATTATTTACGTTGCTGAGGAGTGTGCTTGTGTTGTCTTTACGTCGTCTTTTTTTGGGGGCTACCTTAGCCCTGAGCTTGTTATCCCCCGTTTTTGCGCAAGCTCCTAAATCCGTCGAATTGCTCAATGTCTCTTACGACCCGACCCGAGAATTTTATAAAGCTTACAACGACCAATTTGCTGCTTACTGGAAGAAAAAAACCGGACAAACCGTGACAGTCAAACAATCTCACGGCGGTTCGGGTAAACAGGCGCGTTCGGTGATCGACGGTCTCGAAGCCGATGTCGTGACTCTAGCCTTAGCCTACGATGTTGATGCTCTTGCCGAGAAAGCTCAACTGATTCCGGCGACCTGGCAGAAACGTTTACCTTATAACAGTACCCCTTACACCTCAACTATTGTGTTTTTAGTGCGCAAGGGTAATCCCAAAAAAATTGTGGACTGGGATGATCTGGTCAAGCCAGGCATTGCCGTGATTACGCCTAATCCCAAAACTTCTGGAGGCGCAAGGTGGAATTTCTTAGCAGCTTGGGCTTTTGCCCTAAAGCAATATAAAGGTGATCAAGGTAAAGCTAAAGAGTTTGTCAGTAAACTCTATAAAAATGTGCCGGTACTCGACTCCGGTGCGCGCGGAGCTACGACGACCTTTGTCCAACGAGGCATTGGTGATGTCTTGCTCTCTTGGGAAAATGAAGCCTATCTGGCCGTCAACGAACTCGGCGCAGACAAAGTACAGATTGTACTCCCATCCTTGAGCATTTTGGCAGAACCACCCGTCACCTGGGTCGATAAAGTGACCGCCAAACATAAGACAACCGAAGTAGCCAAAGCCTACCTCAGTTATCTCTATAGTCCCGAAGCCCAAGACCTGATTGGCAAAAATTATTATCGCCCCCGCGAAGCGAATGCCATCAAAAAATATGCCACCAGTTTTGGAAAAGTCAAATTGGTGACGATTGATCAGGTTTTTGGCGGCTGGCAAAAAGCTCAAAAGACGTACTTTGATGACAATGGTGTCTTTGACGAGATTTACAAAGCCAGTAAATAACCTAACAGGAGTCTCCCCCATGGTTCTCAAGAAGCCCAGTGTATTACCCGGTTTTAATCTAAGTCTCGGGTATACGATTTTTTATCTGAGCTTACTAGTACTCATTCCGCTGTCGGGTCTGTTTTTTAAGACAGCGACGACCAGTTGGGCTCACATCTGGGAGACGATCAGCAGTGACCGGGCAATTGCGGCTTATCAGCTCACCTTCGGTGCATCCTTCATCGCTGCTCTCATTAACTCAGTCTTTGGGTTATTGGTGGCCTGGGTTTTAGTACGATATAGTTTCCCGGGTAAACGCATCCTTGATGCCTTGGTCGATTTACCTTTTGCGCTACCGACTGCGGTGGCGGGGATTGCCCTGACTAGTCTCTATGCCAATAACGGCTGGCTCGGACAATGGCTTGAGCCGTTGGGGATCAAGGTGGCCTTTACGCCACTCGGCGTGATGGTGTCCTTGACTTTTATTGGTTTTCCCTTTGTCGTACGCACCGTGCAACCAGTCTTACAAGACTTGGATACTAACAGCGAAGAGGCGGCTGCCTGCTTGGGTGCAGGACGTTGGGTGACATTCAAGCGGATTATTTTGCCTAATATTGTCCCTGCTTTACTCACAGGATTTACGCTTGCCTTTGCCCGGGCTTTAGGTGAATACGGGTCTGTAGTTTTTATCTCGGGCAACATGCCGCTCAAAACCGAGATTATCTCGTTGCTGATTATCACAAAGCTCGAACAGTATGACTATCCGGGTGCGACTGCAATTGCTTTGGTGATGCTGATTTCATCTTTTGTACTATTGCTGGTGATCAATTTGCTCCAGCGGTGGAGTTCCCAACGCTTTGTTCAATAATGCACTTTTAGGAGCATGATCATGACGATTACTTCAGTCCAACCCCCAGCTAATCCTCCCACTAATGTCGTCCAAATCAACCAACCCCCACCAACTACGGAAGCAGCTTGGGTGCGTTGGCTATTGACGGGGATCGCCCTCGTGTTTTGTGCGCTATTTTTGGTGATTCCCTTGGTTTCGGTATTTGCTCAAGCCTTAGCCAAAGGCGTGGGTCTATATTTTGAATCCTTTAAGGATGCGGATGCCTTAGCAGCAGTTCAGCTGACCCTGTTAGTTGCGATCATCTGTGTTCCTTTAAATATGATCTTTGGCGTGGCAGCAGCTTGGGCGATTACCAAGTTTGATTTTAAGGGTAGAAATTTACTGATTACGCTGCTTGATCTACCCTTTTCGATCTCGCCGGTGGTATCAGGGTTGATTTTTGTCTTGATCTTCGGCGCACAGGGCTTGTTTGGGCCATGGCTCTCAGCCCATGATATCAAAGTTATTTTTGCAACACCGGGCATTATCCTAGCGACCTTGTTTGTGACGTGTCCATTTGTGGCACGGGAGTTGATTCCGCTGATGCAAGAGCAAGGCACGGAGCAAGAGGAAACCGCGTTGGTATTGGGCGCTAGCGGCTGGCAGACTTTTTTCCGCGTGACCCTGCCAAATATTAAATGGGGTTTACTTTATGGCGTGATTCTTTGTAATGCTCGGGCCATGGGCGAATTTGGAGCAGTTTCTGTTGTGTCAGGTCACATTCGTGGGCTGACTGATACTATGCCTTTGCATGTCGAAATTTTGTATAACGAGTACAACTTCGTGGGGGCTTTTGCCGTAGCGTCTTTACTGGCTCTACTGGCGCTCGTGACCTTGGTGCTTAAGAGTCTAGTAGAATGGCAGGCAGAACGAGCGGGTTCTAAAGATTAGTTATGCGCAACCGCCACGCAGCGTGCCTGTGCTCCAAAAGAGATCCTGTCTGTGATACTCAGGCTGTTGCTAGCCAAAAATTTCACATACAAAACAACCTGTGTTGATAAAAACTGAATATGCTCCGTACAAATGGGGCCAGTCATAATAAAAGGTAGTAGCTAGCTTGTGAGGCATTATGTCCACCCAGACTTTGAACCGTTTACATGAAAGTGACCTGCGAGGCCATACCCAGATTGGTTGGCTCGATAGCTACCATACATTTTCATTTGGCGAGTTTCGTGACCCAGAGCGGATGGGATTTCGGACGCTGCGGGTGATTAATGAAGATCGTGTTATTCCCGGAGCCGGGTTTGGCACTCACAGCCATCGGGATATGGAGATTTTGACCTACGTACTCTCTGGCGCTTTAGAACACAAAGATAGCTTAGGTACTGGTTCGCTAATCTTACCCGGCGAGGCACAGATTATGAGTGCTGGTACCGGACTTACGCACAGTGAATTTAATGCTTCCCAAAGTGAGCCTGTGCATTTTTTGCAAATCTGGATTTTGCCGAATCAGGCAAGTTTACCCCCACGCTACGAACAAAAAGCCTTCGCAACTGCAGGCAAACTTGGGCAATGGCAGTTGATCGCAGCCAAAGATGGACGTGCAGACGCCGTTAAAATTTTCCAGGATGTGGATATTTATACGGCACAGCTCATTGCAGGTCAGCCGTTAGTCTATCCAGCTCAACCGGGGCGTTATTTTTGGCTGCAGGTTATTTCGGGTATCATCATGCTCGCCGCAGAAACCCTACATGCCGGCGATGGTGTGCAATTAAGTGCCGATAATGCGCTTTCCCTAAGCAGTGATGTTGGCGGTGAAATACTCCTCTTCGACTTGGGCTGACGCTCAAAGCAGCGCTGCTTTTGATCAATTTTGCTTATTTGCCCTGCATACCGACGCTGGTCTGAGTATGGTCAATGATCGGGAGGTCGCTGAAGCTCTAGCAGATAGTGATACTTCTTGTTTGTACAAGAACTTGAGAAAACTCATTACTTTTGTAGGACATTTTTGAGATAAGTCTGGTAATATGCATCAGCTTTGTTAGGACTTGTTCAATGCGTACGTTTTATCTAAGTGCTTTAGCGACCACAGGGTTGCTGACTATGGCTGTATCGGCTGCTCCTTTGTTGCCAGCTAATATGGGTTATGGACTGAATTTGTTGATCCCGGGGCAAACGGTCATAGGAGCAGACCAAGCCCGCTTAGGCGAGGTGTTACGTCTGCAACAAGATAGTCAAGGCCGGGTTTTGGTCAATATTTTACTCAATGGAAGCGTTGCTCTTGCAGACTTCAAAAAACAAATTCAAGGGCTAGGACTGAGTGTGATCGCCGAGTCCGTCAGCTATCGCAAAGGTATTCTTTGCGCTTACTTACCACTTAATAAAGCCTTGAGTGTAGCTCAAATGTCCGGCGTGCGTTCCGTTTTGCTGGCACCCAAACCAATCACCGACGTGGGCGCCACCACCTCTCAGGCCGTTGTCGTACTCAAAACTGACCAGGTCAATGCCAAAGGTATTGAAGGCCAAGGTATTACTGTTGGCGCTATGTCCGATAGTTATAACACCAGCAAATCTAAAATTAAAGCCAATAACGACATTGCCTCAGGCGATCTGCCAGGGACTGGTAATCCCTTGGGTAACACCACGCCCGTTGTTGTATTACAAGATTCACCCGGCGGCACCGATGAAGGCCGAGCGATGCTCCAGTTGATCCATGATCTTGCCCCCAAAGCCAAGCTCTGCTTTGCCACAGCCAATGCTACTGAGGTTAACTTTGCCGCCAATATCCGTAATCTGGCTGACCCATCGAAGGCGTGTAATGCCGATATTATCGTAGATGATATCAGTTATTTCACCGAACCATTTTTTTCCGATGGGGTCATCGCCCAAGCCGTCGATGATGTAAGCCGGGGCAGCAGTTTTCCTAGCAAAAAAGTTTCTTTTTATACCTCAGCGGGTAATCGTGCTAGTCGAGAAGGCTATGTCAGCGATTTTCGTTTTGTCTCTGATGCGAGTGCCAGAGCTGGTTTGACCGGAGAAAATATCCAGTTAAGTGCCATTCCTGCCAGTCTCAGTACTGGAGGATTTCATAACTTTGCCTCGGGTCAGCAAGTTGCTATCTCTCAGACGATCAGTGTGCCAGCCGGGGTCACAGCGACTATTTCCTTTCAGTGGGATGACCCCTTTGATGTGCTGCCTACGGGCGTAACCACCGATTACAACTTGTTTGTATTTCGTGAAGATGGCTCACTATGCAGCACAACAGATACAATCAATTGCATCCCGGGGACTGATGATAATCTCAGCACCAATCAGCCCGTAGAATTAGCCCAAATCGTTAATGGTGGTAGTGCAACGACCAATTTCCAACTGGTCATCACCCGTAAAGGCGCGACCCCAGCCACACCAAAAGCTGTTCATCTGCGTTATGTGGCCTACGGCGGCATTACCGAAACGGAATTTTATAGTTACCAAACACCCGTGACTTTTGGGCATAAAGTGGCAACTGGGGCGAATGGCGTAGCGGCTTATGTCTATGACAGTGATCTCAGCACACCCGCATTTACGCCCACCATCGAAAGTTTTACCTCACCGGGCCCGGCGACAATTTATTTTGATACCCAAGGTAATCGGTATCTAACACCGCAAGTTCGCCTAAAGCCAGATATTGCCGCAGTAGATGGTACCAATACGACCTTTTTCCCGTCTGGCTCATTACGGTTAACCGATTCGGAGGGTGATGGTTTCCCAAATTTCTTTGGTACGAGTGCCGCTGCGCCCCATGCTGCTGGGGTAGCGGCTTTGGTACTTCAGGCCGCTGGGGGGTCGGGTTCCCTAACGCCTACCCAATTGAGTAAGTATCTTAAGCAATCTGCCCCTGTGCATGACTTAGATCCTAGTTTTAGTAAAGCTCTGAGTTCTCAAGGTTCAACTAACTTACAGGTAACGGCGACGGGTGATGCCACAGCCAGCAACGAACCCAACCTTTTTCAGGTTAGTCTCAAAGCGAGTCCTAGCGAGGCATTGACGGAGCTAACCATCGATCTTACTGGTGCAGCTTTAGTCTTTGATCCTTCGACGACAACGGGATTTCCTTTTACCATCGGCACCAATAAGGGCAACATCGGTGTGACCTCGCAGCTGATTGGTACCAACCAGCTAAAACTTACCTTTACCTCCTTTAGTACCGGAGACACGCTCGCCTTTGGGATTGACCGTGACTTGGCGGCAACCAATGGTGGCGGTAATGGGGCTGATTTGTTGGGCGGTGCCACGATCAGAGCCAAAACTACGGGAGCGGGAACCCTCAATGGCACCTTTGTTAATGTGATTAATCTAGGGTATTCCACCCTAGATGGTTACGGGTTGATTGACGCTCTGGCAGCGGTTAAGTTGTTACCCTAGGTCAATTGCTAACTCATATCAACAGTTCCTGTTTTCACATAAAAGTAGGAACTGTTGATTTCTAATAGATATATTTTCTGTTGCAATTATTAACACATTAAACCCTTGTTGATCGAAGATATTGCTGCTTATAATTTGAAAGGTAATACTATTAGGATTTGACATGTTTTCCTCCCGTCTCCGTCCAGCTTTGGCCTTTTGTGCAATAACTGTATTATTGAATACAGTTGCTCTAGCTAAGCCCATAACTCCCGCTAACTTGGGTAATGGTTTAGATAAATTAGTTACCGAACAAACTGATCGCTCAAGTTTGCAAACAACCCTGCGCGCCCAATCCGATGAACAAGGCCGGGTTTTGGTAAGAGTACACTTAGATGGCACAGTTCCTCTGGCTCAGGTCAAACAGCAGTTGCAAAGTATGGGTCTGAACGTAACCGATCAAGCGACCAACTACCGTAAAGGTGTTCTTTTTGCTTACTTGCCCTTAGATCAAGCGAACGCAGTTGGTCAACTGCCCGGTGTGCGTGCCGTACTACTCGCTCCGATGCCATTTACCCAAGTCGGGGCGGTCACCTCACAGGGTGCGGTGGTTCACAAAACTACGCAGCTCAATAGCTCAGGGATTTCGGGTCAAGGCATTACAATCGGCGCAATGTCTGATAGCTATAACAAAAGCTCATCTTCGATTAAGGCCAGTGATGATGTGGCCTCTGGTGATTTACCCGGAGTCGGCAATCCGATCAATTCGCAGCCCGTCGTCGTCCTCCAAGACTTTCCAATTCCTAAATTGACCTCCGACGAAGGCCGGGGCATGTTGCAATTGATCACAGATCTCGCGCCGAAAGCCAAATTATGTTTTGCCACGGCATTTACTTCTTTTGCCACTAATATTATCAACTTGGCCGATCCGGCTAAAGGTTGTAATGCTGACATTATCGTTGATGACGTAATCGTTTCTGACGAACCAATGTTTTCTGATGGCCTGATTGCCCAAGCCGTCGACGATGTGACCCAAGGTCTGAGCTTCCCCGGCAAAAAAGTGGCCTATTTCTCATCAGCTGGCAACCAGTCAGCTTCTCAGAGCTATGACGGTAGTTTTAAGCCAGTTACGGATGCAGCAGCGCGCGCGGGGTTGGTTGGCGAAAATCTCAAATTAACCTCAGTGCCCACGAGTTTGACCAGTGGCGGCTTCCATAACTTTGGTACATCTAAAGCGCCAGCGATTTCTCAAAGTGTCACGATTCCCTCAGGCAGTACCTCTATTTCTTTTCAGTGGAATGACCCCTTTGATGTGTTGCCCACAGGTGTAACTACAGACTACAACATTCTCTTTTTCTTGGCGGATGGTACGCCTTGCCCCTCAAGTGGCACCATTACATGCACGGGTGGCACTAACGATAACTTTGCCTCAAATGAACCAGTGGAGCTGATCTCACTAACCAATGGCGGTACAGCCTCAGCTACGATTCAAGTGGTGATCACGCGTAAAGGTACGACCCCAACGATCCCAACCGCAGAACGCATTCGCTATGTGGCGATCAACAGCGGCCTGTCCATTAGTGAGTTTGTCAATTACGCAGCGCCCAGTACTTTTGGTCACGCCACGGCTAATGGTGCCAATGGCGTTGCAGCTTACGTGTACACCACGACTCCTGGCGTGAAACCTTTTGTGCCGGCAGTTGAAGGCTTCACCGCGACCGGCCCGATTACGATTTATTTCGATACGGCAGGTAATCGTTACGATACGCCGCGTACCCGTTCTAAGCCAGAATTTGCGGCGGTAGATGGAACTGATACGACCTTCTTCCCGCCAGGACCACTCAGTGCTACGGATTACGACAACAATGGTTTTCCTAATTTCTTCGGAACCAGTGCCGCTGCGCCCCACGCTGCTGCCGTAGCCGCTTTAGTGCTTCAGGCCGCTGGTGGGCCGGGTTCTCTGACCCCTGATCAGCTGAGCACCTATCTCAAGCAATCCGCACCAGCCCATGATCTTGACCCTAATTTTAGTAAGACGATCACCACCGTCGGCACAACCCGCTTACGGGTCGCGGCTACCGGAGACGGGTCATCCTCATTTGATCCTAATTTCTTTAGCGTCTTGCTCAAGGGTGATGCTGGCGAAGCTCTCACTGAGTTAACTATTGATCTGAGTGGAGCAGGGCTGGTCTTCGATCCTTCGACGACAACGGGCTTACCTTTCACGGTTGGTTCTAGTGAGGGTAATGTAGGCGTGACTTCTCAGTTGATTGGTACCAATAAGTTAAAGCTCTCCTTTACCTCTTTTGGCGTAGGTGATTCGATTAGTTTCGGGATTGACCGCGACTTAGCGGCAACTAACAGTGGTGGTAACGGCGCAGATTTAGTCGGAGGTGCTACCGTAAGTGCCAAAACCGTATCTGCTGGCACGATCACTGGCACCTTTGCTAATGTGATCCGGCTGGGTTATTCGCAGCTCGATGGCTATGGTCTGCTTGATGCTTCAGCAGCGGTAAAACTGCTGCCCTAGTTATTTGCTAGTGGAGAAAGCCCCCCCGCCCCATAAATGGGTAGCTAAAATCAGAAGACCTATGGCTCCTGGGGTTGGGATCGGAAATCGTATAAGCCCGTTTTGCTCCTTGAAACATGAGCAGGACGGGCATTTTTTTGGGTACTTGTCTGCAAGTTTAGTACCTAATTTTTACAAACATCTTTTTCACCATTAATGTAAGCCTGAGTTAAGCGAACCAGATCAATTCCATCATTGAAGGGACGGGTATAGAGAAATGGGTCAGCTTTGTTACCACAGCGATAATTTTTTTGATAGCGTTTTTGTTGCTGGTTAATGGGTGTCACAACACGACCATATTGAGGAGTACGCACGCCTAGTTCCATGGTGGCAGATTTGGGCGTTGTAATGAGTTCTTTAGCATTTTTGGCAGAGACAGGCAGAGCGATGAGCAAGGTAACCAGTAAAAAGATGCTGGTGCGGTTCATAGAAAGTACAAGAAAAACTGCTACTTATCAGTGTAGAGCCTCAACTCAGCTACCTCAACTACCCCGATGTTAAGATAAGAATCACTGGGGTTGCATACCGTGATTAGCACTAAAGAAAAAATTGTGATCGGTCTGTCCGGCGGGGTAGATAGCTCTGTGGCGGCGCACTTATTGATGGCAAATTATAAAGTTCTGGGTTTGACCCTGTGGCTAATGCGCGGGGCAGGCTCCTGCTGCTCAGATGGTATGAAAGATGCCGCACGTATTTGTGAACAGTTAGACATTCCCCATCAAATTGTGGATGTGCGCCAACAATTTGAGCAGGTGATCAAAGAGTTTGTGGTCGCCGGATATCGGGCAGGCGTAACGCCACTCCCCTGTTCGCGCTGTAACCGAGAACTAAAATTTGGCTTGATGTTAGATTATTGTCGTGAGCATTTGGGGGTTACCAAACTCGCTACGGGACATTATGCGCGGGTTTATTTCGAGCCAACCACAGGTCGCTACCAGCTTTTGCGCGCAGTCGATGATCAAAAAGACCAGTCTTATTTTCTTTATGAACTGACTCAAGATCAATTAAGTGCGGCAGTATTTCCCTTAGGCGAGATGACCAAAGTCCAAACCCGCGAACTAGCGGCGCAACTGGGTCTATCGGTTGCCACCAAGCCTGAGAGTATGGATCTGTGTCTTGTAGAAGCAGCTGGCTCAATGCGAGAATTTTTGGATGAACATATCGACCCGGCTCCGGGCGATATCGTCGATCAAGCCGGAAATATTTTAGGGCAACATGATGGAGCCCATCACTATACGATTGGTCAGCGCAAAGGTCTGGGCGTGGCAGCTGCGCAGCCTTTGTACGTATTAGCCTTAGATATGGGGCGTAATCGCGTCGTTGTGGGTGCGCGTCCTGAGGGTTATCTCGATAGCTGTGAAGTACGTCAAGTCAATTGGGTCTCGATGGCCTCACCACAAATGCCGATTGCCTGTAACGTGCAGATTCGCTATCGGGCACAACCAGTTGCAGCGACCTTGATTCCACTCGCGGAGGATGCTGTCCGTATCGAATTTGCCCAACCGCAATGGGGCATCACACCCGCTCAGGCTGCTGTTTGGTATGATGGGGAGCGAGTTTTGGGCGGTGGAGTTATTTTGGTATGAGTTTTGAGCGGCTGTCTTTTTTGATAGAAAAATACTTCGGAGTGTAGCGTTATCTATGATCACCTATCAGATCGCCTGTCAACCTCTAACGCATTTATTTAATATCACCATGCGCATCCAAGATCCGGTAGCTCAAGTAACTTTGATGCTACCTGTCTGGACACCAGGGTCTTATTTAGTGCGTGAATATAGCCGCCATCTACAAGAATTTAGTTGTGAATATAGCTGGCAAAAAGTTAATAAAAATACGTGGCAAATCGAAGTACCAACTGAGACAGCCGAACTCGTCGTGACCTATAAAATTTATGCCTACGAATTGAGTGTACGGACGAGTCATCTTGATCAAACGCATGGTTATTTTAACTGCGCTTGTGTGTGTCTACTCTATGCGCCTGCTCGAGAGCAGTTTCATCGCTTGGAGTTAGAACTTCCCTACGCAGATTGGCAAATAGCGACTAGTTTGAAACAGGAAACGACGACGACTTATCGCGCTGCTGATTATGATGAATTGATAGATTCTCCGGTTGAAATGGGCTTACACGAGGCACATAGTTTTGTGGTGCTTGAAAAAACCCATCGCTTAGTGATTTGGGGTAAGGGCAATTATCAAGTAACCAAAATCATCGAAGATGCGACTCAGATTATTGGAACTACGGCTCAGATATTTGGGGGACTGCCCTATGATGAATATCTTTTTATGCTGCATGTTGCGGATAGTTATGGGGGCTTAGAACACAAAAATTCGACTAGTTTATTATTTCCTCGGTTACAGTTTCAGCCGCGTGAGAAATACGAGAAATTTTTACAACTAGTGGCCCATGAGTTTTTTCATACCTGGAATATCAAGCGCTTGCGGCCTCAGACTCTTGATCATTTTGACTATAGCCAAGAAAATTATGTTTCCGTATTATGGTTTTGTGAAGGGGCGACGGCCTATTATGACGAGCTGATTTGTTTGCGGGCGGGTTTGTATGACGACAAACGCTATTTACACTTACTATCTGATGCAATCACCCGCTTAGAAACCACACCCGGTCAACAGATTCAATGTCTGACCCAATCGAGTTGGGATGCTTGGATTAAACTCTATCGTCCTGATGAAAATAGTGTGAATTCCAGTGTTTCTTATTATTTACGCGGTCATTTAGTAATTTGTTTGCTCGACCTACAGATTCGTCAAACTACCAATAAAACCTTTGATGATGTGTTTCGTCAACTTTGGCAAACCTATCAAACAAGTGGCGGACAGGCTTACGGTGAAGCTGATCTATGGTGCACGATTGAGCAAGTAGCTGGGGTTGATCTAACTGATTTTTATGATCGCTACATTGCGGGTATTGAGCCTTTACCCTATGACAAATTTTTGGGTGCATTTGGTTTACAACTAATACCGCATTACGAAAAAATACCTTACACGGGCATTCGTTTGGATCAGGAAAAACCAATAATTAAAGTTGTCGAAAGTAATTCTCCTGCCCAACATGCTCGGTTATGCCCCGGTGATGAACTCGTTGCCTTAGAAGACTATCGTATCACGGTTAAAAATTGGCCTGACTTATTACATCTCAGTGCTGCGCCTAGGGTTACGTTTTTTCGCCGTGACCAGCTGATGCAAACTACACTCAACCCGGCACCCGCGCAGCCAACGCGCTATAGTGTAACCCCTTTACCCAAGGTGACGCCTGAGCAACAGCGTCTTTATCAAGCATGGCTTAAGTTAAAGGTTTAGAATAAGTAATACGTCTTTGGTATAGCCATGTTTGAAGCCCTAGCCGAGAAACTCGAAGGTGCCTTTAAGTCCCTCAAGGGCGAGGGCAAGCTAACCGAGCAAAATATTACTGAGCCATTGCGGATGGTGCGCCGCGCCTTACTCGAAGCCGATGTCAATTTGCAGGTGATTAAAGAATTTGAAGTGCACGTCAAAGAAACGGCCTTGGGTAAAGATGTCTTGCTGCATCTCAATCCCACCCAGCAATTTATGCATGTGGTGTATGGCGAATTAACCAACTTGATGGGCGAGGCTAATACGCCTTTAGTCAGCACAAGTAGTCGTCCGGGTAATAAACCCGTAGTAATTCTGATGTGTGGACTACAGGGTGCCGGGAAAACAACGGCCTGCGCCAAACTCGCGCTTTATCTCAAAAAAGAGAAACGCCGGACTCTACTAGCTGCTTGTGATGTTTACCGTCCGGCCGCTGTCGACCAGTTAGTCACCCTAGGTAATCAAATTCAGATCCCCGTCTATCAAGAGGGGACGACGGCAAACCCTGTGGATATTGCCCGTAATGCCCTACACCAAGCTCAACAGGAAAATTATGATGTGTTGATTGTAGACACCGCTGGTCGTCTACAAATTGATGAAAATTTGATGGGGGAATTAGCCCAAATCAAAGCGGTCGTCCAACCCGATGAAGTCTTACTGGTAGTCGATGCGATGATCGGTCAAGAGGCAGCTAATTTGACCCGTAGTTTCCACGAACAGATTGGTTTGACTGGGGCAATTTTGACCAAGATGGATGGTGATACCCTCGGTGGTGCCGCGCTCTCGGTCAGAACAATTTCTGGTCAGCCAATTAAATTTATTGGTACCGGCGAAAAAGTCGAAGCCCTCCAGCCGTTTTACCCAGAACGCATGGCCTCACGGATTCTCGGTAGTGGCGATATCTTGACCTTGGTCGAAAAAGCCCAAGAGGAAATGGATATCAACGATGCCAAAAAGATGGAGGAGAAAATCCTCAAGGCGGAGTTTAATCTCGAAGACTTTATTGGTCAAATGCGGATGATCAAACGTTTGGGTTCCCTCGGCGGCATTATGAAAATGATGCCAGGGATGAATAAACTCAGTGATGATCAAATTGAGCAAGGGGAAGTGCAACTCAAACGCACCGAAGCGATGATCAATTCGATGACTAAAGAAGAACGCCGTAAACCTACTTTGATTGATAATTCTCGCAAAAAACGCATCGCCCGTGGGTCTGGCGCAACCGTCCAAGAAGTCGGTAAACTGCTCAATGATTTTGAAAATATGCGCATGATGATGCAGCAGGTAGGACAAATGGGACGCGGCGGCGGCGGCTTTCCTGGGATGCCCGGCATGGGTGGCATGGGTGGTGGCCTAGGCCCGCCTCGCGCGCCACGTCCTCCTTCACGTCCGGGTGGCGGCGGTAAGGTTAATAAGAAAAAAGGCAAAGGTTTCGGGCGTTAGCTAGCCCTTTGCATAGTCAGCCCCTCCGCCCCATGAATGGGGAACCAGGGCACGCTTGGGGAAAGTTACACTTTCAGCAATAAAGCGTTAACTCTCTTTGTTCTTCTAAACCTAGATATCCAAACTAAGTATTAGCTGGGCTTCGTCCCCCATTTATGGGGCGGAGGGGCGTTTTCAGGGTATGAATGACTATGGAGACACTATGGTAACTGGCTTGGACAGCCTGTTTGAAAAATATAATGGGTAACTCGGGCTAGTTCTGTCTTTTTAGAAAATAGCCAAGGTTGCTGAGCACTAACTTTTCCCCATCGCGGTCTTTGATTTCCTGATAGATCGACAATGCCTGCTGCAAGTACGTGATGGCTTTGCCGGACTGCGACAGATGTCGGTAAGCAATACCCAAATTATTCAGCATCTTGGCTTCCCCCTTGCGATCCTGGACTTGCTGATAGATGGGCAATGCCTGCTGATAGTAATCAATGGCTTTAGCGTACTCCGACCGTGAATTGTAAGTAATACCCATAATATTCAGCGTATAGGCTTCCCCTTCACGGTCTTTGACTTGCTGATAGATGGTCAATGCTTGCTGCCAGTACGTAAAAGCCTTATCGTACTCCGACACCTGTCGGTAAGCACTACCCAGATTTATTAGCGCCCCAGCTTCCCAATTGCGGTCTTGGACTTGCTGATAGATGGATAACGACTGCTGATAGTAGTCAATGGCTTTGGCGTACTGAAAAAGCGATTGGTAAGCATTGCCCAAATTCATCAGCGTCGTAGCTTCTCCCTTGCGGTCTGGGACTTGCTTAAAGATAGGCAACGCCTGCTGCAAGTACGTGATGGCTTTGTCGTACTGCGACTGCGAATTATACGCAAGACCCAGATTCATCAGCGCATTAGCTTCCCCATTGCGGTCTTGGACTTGCTGAAAAATGGGCAACGCCTGCTGGTAGTACGTGATGGCCTTGTCGTACTGCAACAGAAAGAAGTAAGCAATGCCCAGATTATTCAACGCCTTGGCTTCCCCATTGTGGTCTTGAACTTGCTGATAGATGGACAACGACTGCTGGTAGTAATCAATGGCCTTATCGTACTGAGACTGCGAATTGTAAGCAATGCCCAGATTCTTCAATGCCCCAGCTTCCCCTTTACGGTCTTGGACTTGCTGATAGATGGTCAATGCCCGTTGCAATGATTGGACTGCAGCTTCGTACTCGAAGGTCTGCAATTGCTGACTGGCTTGATTCATCAGCTGCTCTGCCTCAACTTTCCGTTCCTGCTTAGTCTGGGCAGAGGCAGGAAACAACATGACCACTGGCACCAAGAACAACAGTGCTGCTGTTGTAAATAGAAGTGTAGCCGTGAGACACCGCGTGATAAGGACTTTAATCATGCTTATGGATCACTCTGATAGTAAGGTACAAACTCTGACTGTCGGCTGGTTACAGGTTTTAATGTGACTTTACCATTTATGCAAGAGGTCTACAGAAAAACAACAAAAGTTGGGTGGCTAAAATCATTGGGGTTCGTACCTAGGAAGTCAAAGGTCGGTATATCTGTTTCTATGTATGTAATGAGCTTGGCACTATTAAAAATCCTAAAAGCTCGTTTATATAGTTCAGCAAGAGTAACAGAAAAAAATAAAAATATCGTTTCCGTTTGAACAGTCGGCTCCCGCCCCCAATGCTGGCGTGCCATAGGTCTTCTAGTTTTAGCTCCCCATTTATGGGGCGGGGGGGCTTTCTCAGCCCATAAATGACTATCTAAACGGAAGTGGTATGACTATTCTTGGAGATAAAGATAAGGGTAGAACCGATTTTACGGTAACTCCCTAGATTTGCTAGCCTTACTGATTTAGCTAAATCAGCAAGGCTAGTTTCCAAGGACTACGGTCGGCGACCAAAGTGTTGTCTGATATTCTGACGACGTTCACCACGACGGTCGTCTAGTTGGCGATCACCTTGCATGTGGTTGTCTCTAAAATTTTGAATTGGCTGACCTCCATCAGCACGGCGGTCTCTCAGGTTTTGAATTGGCTCAGCTCCATCAGCGCGACGGTCTCTCAGATTTTGGATTGGCTCAGCTCCATCAGCGCGGCGGTCTCTCAGGTTTTGAATCGGCTCAGCCCCGTCAGCACGGCGGTCTCTCAGATTTTGGATTGGCTCAGCCCCGTCAGCACGGCGGTCTCTCAGATTTTGGATTGGCTCAGCCCCGTCAGCACGGCGGTCTCTCAGATTTTGGATTGGCTCAGCCCCATTGGCGCGCAGATTTTGAATTGGATCAATAGCTGCTTGAGGGACAGGGGACAAAGACTGAGCCGTAACACTCAAGGGCACAAGGAGTGAGCCTACAACAAATAAAACACGCAAGGAAGCATTCATGGTTGAGGAACCATCACAACATTCTCATACTAGACACTTCAAATGACGATGATATGAAGTCAGTGTGTCTACAGCAATTTTCAAGTGAAAGAGCTATATTAATTGGACTAAATGGAGAGGGTGATGGGAAAACCATATTCAGTGGATCTGCGCCAACGGATTTTAGCTGCCTACTTCAATAAAGAAGGCTCACAACGAATAATTGCCG
>JBBRQP010000014.1:0-50336 GCA_038226175.1 Gloeobacterales cyanobacterium | reverse complement strand
CACCCATCAGGTCTTCTGGGTTGCGATAGTCCTTGAGTAATTCATCGATTAGTTCTGGTCGGAAGGTCATGCTCCACTCCTTGTTTCTGAGATGGGGTTTATTGCATTTTGGCCTTTGACACAATCTAATTTACAGTCCCTAAATTTACTATCGATAGCTATCTCTTAGTTATCAAAGATGGCGTAAAACCCCCAGATTTAGCTGTGAGGAATGTCAATTGGTGCTGTCGATCTGTGATTTAAGTTGTTCGATTTTCATACGTAAGGCGGGCTCTTCGTAGCTGATGATGGTCTCAAGATTACCCAGCCGTTGCTCAAGTTGGTTGAGTTCCTCTTGAGGAAGTGCTGCTATCGAACGTTTTGCTACAGTCCAAACCGCTGCCGTCCCCGCACCAGCGGCAAGCAAGATAACTACAGGTAATAGTAAAAAAAGAAAGATTAACCCGTTACTAGCATCGACTAAGCCAATCAGCTGATTATTATCAGCAGCACCAAATACAGGCACAATGCTAAAGAACACCATAAATGTTGCACAAATCCAAATTCCAATTGTCGCACTCACACGCGGGTCACGGGTCTTCTCTTGATTTGCCATCGCTATTACTCAGCCCGTGAGCGTAATTGTTCGATTTTGGTACGTAAAGTTTGGTCTTCAAAGCTCACAATAGTTTCTAAATTAGCAATCCGTTGTTCGAGTTCTTGGAGTTGTGGTGTCCTCAAGGCTCCTGTGTTTTTGAAGCCAAAGCCTGTCCAGACTGCGACTGTACTAACGGTTGCACCCACAATAACCAAAATGGCGATGACCGGGCTTTCGGTGATAGCGCTCAAAGGGATCGAAATACCCAACATTCCGACAGCAGTTCCCCAAATTGTGGACGTTGTTTTGACGCGGATATCCTTTGGCTCATCAATTTCTTCCTTTTTCCCCATCATGTCGTGTCCTGTATTTTACTCACAGTATAGCGAGGTTATTTGGTCACATATGTGAGATTTTTTGAGGAGTCACGCTCGCGTATGGCTAAAGTTATGAGTTTAGCTACACAAATCTGGCAGACGAAATACCTGACGCGCATTATGAGTTGTAAGCGCAGCGAGGTCTGTGAGGTTAAGTTGTTTTAGTTCAGCAACTTTATGGGCAACTTGGGCAACAAAAGCCGGCTCATTACGTTTGCCGCGCATGGGTACTGGGGCTAAAAATGGGCAGTCAGTTTCAATTAACAATTTATCTAGAGGCACAACTTGCAAAGATTGTTGAATTATCTCAGCCTTTTTAAAAGTTACAACTCCACTAAAACTTATGTAACATCCTAATTCTAAAAACCACGCTGTCTCCTCAGGTGTTCCTGTCCAACAATGCATCACAGCGCGTACTGCACCCGCTTCTTGTAAAATCTCACGGGCCATCTGTGCGGCATCACGACAATGAATAATCAAGGGTAAATCTAGAGCTTGAGCAACCTTGATTTGGCACTGAAAAAGAATCCGCTGCTGCTCATGATTATGAGCCTTAAAAAAATCTAAGCCAGTTTCGCCAATGGCGACCACCCGTGGGTCTTGGGCATAGTGATAAAGCTGTTCTGTTAACTGCTCAGCACGCACGCCATAAGATTCACAATCAAGCGGATGCAAACCAACGGACAAATAAACTTCTCCAGGAAACTGATCAGCTAACTTTTGGGTGCGTTCAAATTCTGCCGGGGTGACACACGAATGTACCATTTGCACAACGCCAGCGGCTCGCCACCGCGCTGCCACTTCACCCATATCTGCGGCATACTCAGGGAAATTGATATGGACATGGGTATCAATCAAGGCTGGCATGGTCATGGTGAGTTGTTCAAAGGTCTTATCCATTGTAACGAATGAGACTAGACAGCCAAAGCAGGAACGGCTTACGCTAAAATTATAAAGTAAGTGTTTTATGGATCAGGCTCATGTCTTCTCAACCTCCCTTCTGTTAGCGTTGCCGCCCGCATGACTTGGCGAGCTAACATAACGTATTGGGAGGTGACCGATGGCTGATCCGATGATGCTTGAGAAGCTAAATAACATTAAGCAGACTTACGAAGAATTAACGCAAAAACTGACCGACCCAGATGTGTTGGCAGACCCCAAAGAATCTTACCGGATTGCTAAAGCCCGGGCAGATTTGGAAACTATGGTGGACAAATATCATCTTTGGGAACGTTGTCAGGCTGAGTACGCTGGGGCACAAACTGTTTTGCGGGATGAAAGTGATGCCGAACTCAGAGAAATGGCTGAACTAGAACTTGATGAACTGAGTAGCAAAATACGGACACTTGAAAATGAGTTGACCCTACTACTTTTACCCCAAGACCCCAATGATGAAAAAAACATCATGCTCGAAATTCGGGCTGGAACGGGTGGCGATGAGGCGGCGATTTTTGTGGGTGATTTGTTGCGCGTCTATACGCGCTACGCCGAACAACATGGTTGGAAGGTGAAACTAGCCAGTGAATCTCTTGCGGATATGGGTGGTTTCAAAGAAGTGATTGTTGAAATTGTCGGTGAGCGGGTGTTTTCTCGGCTCAAATTTGAGTCTGGTGTCCATCGGGTGCAGCGCGTGCCCGTAACTGAAGCACAGGGTCGCGTCCATACTTCCACGGCGACTGTGGCGATCATGCCTGAAGTTGAAGAAGTCGATATCACCATTAACCCCAAGGATATCGAAATCACCACCGCCCGTTCCGGCGGTGCAGGTGGACAAAACGTCAACAAAGTAGAAACTGCTGTGCATCTAGTTCACAAGCCTTCCGGGTTGCATATCCATTGCACCGAAGAACGTTCACAATTACAAAATAAAGAGCGCGCCATGCAAATCTTGCGAGCCAAGCTCTACGACCTTAAACAGCGGGAACGCCAAGAAGAAATTAGCTCGCTACGTCGCTCGCAGGTCGGCTCCGGTGAACGCTCCGAAAAAATCCGTACCTATAACTACAAAGACAACCGTCTTACTGATCATCGTCTTGGTCAAAATTTCTCCCTGGTGCCGATCATGGAAGGGGATATCGAACCGTTGATCCAGTCCTGCATTGCCGCTGACCAAAAAATCCGCTTGGATTCTCTATCACAAACCCAAAGCTAACTAGCTTGCGTCCCAAAAAGTCGGCTAAGCATCGCAGCCAAGATAGTACTTCAAGTGTGCCTTGATTCTCCACAATTCTAGATAACTTAAGGAGGCTGTCTTTTGCCATCCAGAAAGCTACCGCTTGCGTATCTCAAGTACAAGCTTCTAGGAGAGTGCGCATCATGATGCAAAATAACGAACTAACACGGCGACACCTATTAGGACTGGGTACCTTAGGTTTAGCCGCGAGTTTGGCTCCTTGGGTGGGAGCAGAAACCAAAAAAGATTTACCTGTGGGCGAGCTTTTACCCGAATTAACTGGTGTCACGCAGTGGCTCAATTCTCCGCCGTTGCAGATTGCTGACCTGCGGGGTAAAGTTGTTTTGGTCAATATCTGGACCTTTGCTTGTATTAATTGTCAGCGGGTCTTACCTCATGTGATTACCTGGCAAAAACGGTACGAAAAAAAAGGATTACAAGTTATTGGTATCCATACGCCAGAGTTATCTTTTGAGCGCGATGTCTCTAATGTCAAAAAGGCTGTAGCACGGCTAGGCATTGTATATCCAGTAGCCATCGATAACCAATTTGCTAACTGGAAAGCCTATAACAATGAGTATTGGCCGCATCTATTTTTGGCAGACCGGACTGGGCATATTCGCTACGACCATGTTGGTGAAGAGGCCTACACCGAGACCGAACAAGCGATTCGCACTTTGTTGGGCTAGCTCGATGCTGCATTCACTGATTCTGGCTTTTTTGGGCGGATTTTTGACGGTACTTTCACCCTGTATCTTGCCTGTACTGCCGATTATTTTGGGACGGGCGTTACGGAGTCATCGCTTTGGTCCTTTGGCTTTAGTCCTTGGCTTGGTTGTCGGGTTTGCCACAGTGGGGAGTTTGATCGGGGTGACCTTTAGTTGGCTGGGTGAGTTGGCGAGCTGGCTGCGTTCCTTGGCTTTATTTCTGCTTTTGCTATTTGGTGTATTGGCTCTGTTTCCCGAATTAAGTACCCAAGTCTTCAGCTATCTCAATCTCAATCGCTGGGTCAAGGAACCAACCCAACAGGGCTGGCAAGGTGAATTTTGGTTGGGTACACAGCTGGGATTAGTTTGGTCGCCCTGTGCGGGGCCAGTTTTAGGCAGCATTATTACCCTGGCGGCGGTCAATCATGCCGGACTTGCGGCTTTTGGTTTGTTGCTAGTTTATGGAGTTGGTGCGGCAGTACCGATGGTGACAATTGCCTATGGGGGACGCTATTTGAGTGGGCGTTTGCTGGGCTTACGCACACAAGCTCCGTTATTACAACGTGTTGGCGGGGTGTTAGTGGTAATGAGTGCGGTAGCGATTTTGTTGGGTTGGGATGTACAGATACAACTTTTGCTGGCACCTTATTTCCCCCCGTTGATGCTATGAGACCTGCTCTATACTGGGTTGGCACCTAGAGGGGCAACTGTGGCATTAGTGCGCTTCCAGACTTTACTGGCTAAAACTCCTCCAGCGATGGGCTGGCTCTGGCTGAGCCGGACGCTATCAGATATTGGCGATAGTGTGCATATGTTGGCCTTCAATTGGTTGCTGGTTGAAAAAACGGGTTCGGCTCTAGCAGTCGTGACAGCGGCTACACTCTGGCAGGGTGGACAGGTTTTGGCGGGATGGCCGGGGGGACGCTTAGCCGACCGCTTTGCACCAGTCAGGGTTTTGCAAGGAGCCTATGGGTTACATGGCTTGGTAATTGGTGCTTTTGCCTGGGGCATTTTAGTAGATGCGCTGCCGATGTGGACGTTTTATGCGTTGACCTTTACTTTGGGGCTAATCGGTACGCCTGTTGATCCGGCTTCTCGGGGCTTATTAAAGCAGTTGTACCCTGACCCACAGAGCCTAAAAACGGGTAATAGCTTATTTTCAAGTGGGACGGCAGTGGCACAGACAATAGGCCCGGTCATTGGTGGCATTGTTTTTAGTACATTGCCTTTGGGTTGGGCTTTTGGGGTCAATGCCGGGAGTTATATGTTGGCGGCCTTAGGATTAACAGCAGTAGGCATGGGCAGTCGTCGCGTGGTAGTTGCGGATGGTGCACCGCAAGCACCGCCAAAATCTTGGTTAGAGCAGGCAAAACTAGGCCGAAGTATCTTAGATATTTTGATTCCTGTGGCAGTTTTTTTGTGGTTGGTTGCACCGCTACTTACAGGATTATTGCCCTATCAGGTTCAGCGTGAGGGGGGTAAAGTCTTAGATTTGGGTTTATTAAATAGTGCTTTATGGACAGGCGTTGGCTTGGGCCTGGGCTTAGGAACCTGGCTACTTAATCGGGTCACTGATCACGCCACTTGGTCACTGCGTTTATTGGCGGTGCTTGCTAGTTTGACCGGAATTTTTGGCTTGACCCATGGTTGGTTGGCAGTGGCTATTTTTGCGGGTGTAGGTTTGACCGCAGGCGCTACCTATTTGTTGCTCAATCAGATTTTGCTCGAACGTATTGATAGCCAAAATATCGCGGGTTTGACGGGCTTACTGGGCTCGGTCTTAGGTATTGGCATTGCTCTGGGGAGTTTCCCCTTGGGCTGGGCGGTACAACAGGGACATTTTGTGTTGGTCTTAGGTCTTGGGGCGGGTATTAGTTTCTTGACGACAAGCTCGGTATTGTTTTTAATCGGAACTAAACGATGGTCTTTGAACCATTAGCGGCAAATTATGACCAGTTGTGTACACAAGCCTACACAGGTCAATGGCAACGGGAGCAGGTTTGGCAGGTTTTAGACCATCATTTTGTCACGGGAATGCAGGTTTTAGAATTGGGCTGTGGTACGGGCATTGATGCCTTACATTTAGCTGGACGGGGCGTGAAGGTTTGTGTTACCGATAGTGCGCCAACTATGGTAGATATTAGTCTCACTAAAGCGCAAACACAGGGCTTGATAGCCCTGATCACAGGTCAAGTTTTATCCTTAGAAAAGTTAGATTTTTCTCAGTCACAACACAATCATTTTGATGGTGGTTTCTCTAATTTTTCAGCGTTTAATTGTGTCAATAATCTCTCGGATATTGCGCAAAATTTAGCGGTTGTGCTCAAACCTAATGCCCAACTTATCATCGTGATTTTTGGACGCTACTGTCTTTGGGAAATGCTGGGCTACAGTCTGAGGGGTCAATTTGCCAAGGTGTTGCGCCGTTTACCCAAGGGTGCAACACAGGTTTTTTTACGAGATGGCCTAACTATTCCTACGTATTATCACCAGCCTCAAGACTTGATTACTGCCTTTAGTCCTTGGTTTGACTTGACAAACCAAGTCGGAATCGGTGTTAGCGTCCCACCGACTTATATGGAGCCTTGGGTTGCTAGGTATGCACAACAATTTCAGTTAAGTCAGATGCTGGATCTCAGGCTTGGTGCAACTTGGCCTTACCGATTATTTGGGGATCACCATCTACTTGTTTTCCGGCGTAAGGTTTAGCTCAAATGGCGTAAGTCCCGCGCTCTATGGGTCAGCATGGGCAACGGCAGTCGTCACGGCAGATTAAAATGACTCACCCTTACTCTTGGCTCAAAAAATAACTGGCTCGCCAAAAACAGGCCATGGTTTTGGCATCAAAGACCGTGGTGGTCGCCATCTGTTCTGCCATGTCTGCGGGGGTAAACTCGACCACTTCAATATCCTCGTCTTCATCTCCAGGCGGAGGATTGGGTACCACTTCGAGATCCCGCGCCAAAAAAGCATACATAATCTCATCGGAATAGCCCGGAGCCAGATAAAACTGTCCCAAATTATCCCAACGATGGGCAGTCATACCAGTTTCTTCGGGTAATTCGCGGCGAATTGTGTACTCCGGGGTCTCATTGATTTCTAGGGTACCAGCGGGAAACTCGTAAATATAAGCACCCACCGCAAACCGATACTGTCGCAAACATACAAATTTGCCCTCAGCAGTAACCGGTACCACAATCGCCCCACCGGGATGCAGAATATAGTCTCGTGTCCCGCCCGTACCATTTGGAAACTGTAACTTCCGCGAGACAAAGGAAAACTTAAACCCCGTTACGCGCAGGGGTTCTGCCAAAATCTGGGAAGGGACTAACTCAGGCGTAAGCATAGGTTTTTTTGAGACAACATCGTCAGTGTATCAGGCTCCCGTGGGGCAAAATTGGCGAACCCGCTGATCAAGTCCGGTCAAAGCCGTACCCACGACTACCGCCCATGCCCCCATCGCCAAAGCCCGTTGTACTTCAGCGGGGGTCTGAATACCGCCTTCGACTAGGACAGGTACCGTGAGTTGCTGGATCAATTCCTCTAACAAAGTCCAACCCGGCGGCTTGAGGTGTGCCGTAGCTGGCGTATAGCCATAAAGCGTGGTAGCTACCGCATCGGCACCAAGTTCTACAGCGCGTTGGCCTTCAGCCAGGGTACTGACATCAGCCAAAACCAAACAACCCGGTACTCGGTGAATAGCGTCAATCACCTGTTCGAGTGTCTCGCCCTTAGGACGTGGACGCAGGGTGCAATCTGTGGCGATGATATCCGCTCCCATGGCTTGCAGCTCACGCACTTGTGCGACACCGGGGGTGATGTAGACTTCTGAGTCTGAGGTTATGACTTTCCAGAGGCCAATTATAGGCACGCTTACCCGCAGCTTGACCGCCTGTACATGGGCGGGTGTATCGAGCCGAATCCCGAGTGCGCCATTGATCTCGGCTGCCAAGGCCATAGCTTGAATTACCAAGGGATCATGTAAGGGAGAAGTGACAGGAGCCTGACAAGAAACAATCAAGCCGCCTTGAAGGCGTTGTAAAGAAGTAGTCATGGACTGCTCAGATAACCTTCAAAAATGTACCACCTGTGATGAGATTTTTGGTTGATGACTTTCTTGGCGAGTAGCAGGTCTGGCAACTGTTACGATAATTCATGGACTATCTGACCGAGTACACCATGTCGCCCTTTGCGATACCTGAAACTTTAGGCGGCTACTGGCAAGACGGATTTTCTTTGCGGGCGCATCTACGCGAGTTTCTGCAACTTTCTGAGCTGGAATTAGAACAAAATCTAGCCAATGGTTGCCAAGCTCTGGCTGAATTAGGCCGCCGTGACTTTGATTGGCAAGATGCCAGTGCCTTTTATGGCAACGAACAAGCCGGACGACTATATTTATTTGACCTTGCCGCGTGGCATCTCACCAGTCAGCAACATATTGGCGATTCACTGCGTATCATGGCAGATTATGCCCAAGGAACTGTTCTGGATTTTGGGGGAGGGATTGGGACACATGCGATTGCCGCTGGCCTGTGTCCTAAAGTTGAGCGGGTTTTTTATTGTGATATCAATCCGTTTTTGCGCCAACTCGTACAGCAACGGGTTACCCAGTTGGGACTAGGTCATAAAATAATTTGTTGTGCTGCCCTACCTGAAGCTACAGCTATTGATACGGTGTTATGTTTTGATGTGTTGGAGCATTTACCTGATCCGAGTCGTCAGCTGCTAGAATTTCACCGCTTACTGCCACCTCATGGAACTCTGATTACCAATTGGTATTTTTTTAAGGGTCGGCAGGATGAATATCCCTTTCATCTCGATTATCAAGAGCAACCCGCCCTGATTGCTAGGTTTTTTCAGACGCTACAAAGCCACTTTTTAGAAAAATTTCATCCTTATTTCACGACCTCGCGCTGTTATGTGAGGGCATAAATTTTCCGATTGATGAGGGCTTTTTATAGTTGTCCTCTGGCCTTAACTCGCAGATAAGCATCAATCAATTGGGTACTAAGGGTCAGAACGGGACTATCGAGCACCAAGGCACCGCGTCGTTGCAAGATGCGGAAGGCTTCAGCCCGTTGGCGGATGAGTTGCAGAGCCACGGCTTTTTGAAAGGTTTGGCTGACGGTCTTGGGTATACAAGCGGCCTGAGCTGTCACAATAGGGTCTTGGAAAGTTACACAAAAAGGCAAATGTCGTGGTGCTAATTTAGCCAAAGCCGCGAGTAATTCAGCAGATGCTTGGGGATCGATAATATCGGTTAGGACAACGACTAACGCCCGACGCGGATTACGCGCCAAAACTTGACTGATGATACCCGTATAATCTGGCTCAATTAAGCGTGGCTCTTGGTTATAAACCCGTTGTAGGATCGCTTCAAATTGGCGATTACCTGCCTGAGGGGGTAAAAAAATACGTAATTGACTATCAAAAAGTCCTAATCCCACCCGGTCACCCCGGCGCACCCCAGTCAGAGCTAGGGCTAAAGCGGCATTAAGCGCCCAGTCAAATTTTTGGATACCGTTAATCTCGGTGAGCATCATGCGTCCGCTATCGACCAAAATCAGCAGGGTTTGATCCCGCTCTTGCTGAAAGGTACGGATAATCGGACGACCTAAGCGGGCAGTCGCTTTCCAATCGATGAAACGTGGGTCATCACCACTGCCGTATTCGCGCAGATCGGCAAATTCTGTACTGATGCCCCGGCGTTGGGCAGATTGCATCCCGCTAATCTGGGTTAGGCGCAGACTAACTTGTTTAAGGTTTTCTAGATCAGGATAAACCGTAATCTGTTCGGCAATACCCAGCTTGCATAATCGCCAAACCAAACCCAGTGGACTGCATAAACGGGCTTGAGCAGCAGGGAGGTCATAGCTGCCGCGCCGCTGGGGTTTGATCGTGTAGGTGAGCGTAATGCTAGTCCCTAAAATTCCTGTCAACACCCGTGGCGTGACGGTCAAACTCCAATCAAGTTGCTCGGCAATTTCATAACTGATCTGGCGATTAGTGAGATTGGTGATTTCTAGCGTGACTAAATTAGCTTGACCAAGCGAAAAACGCTCAGCAAAGGTTCGCTTAAGTAGGATTGTTTGGGCGCGAACCTGTTGGTAATCCCACCAAAATAGACCTAAGACCAAACTATCCCAAACTAAACCGCCCCAGCCCAAGCCAGCTATACCCCAATCGAGCAAGGGAAAAATAAAGCCCAGTATCAATAAACCCAAACCTCTAGGGGTCAATCTCGGTAGGGTCACAGAGCCTCTTTGATGGCAATAAGGCGCAAACGATAATAATCGGCGTACCAGCAACCCTCTCGATAGAGCTGAGGACGCAAATTGGTTTCGATTTGGGTCAAAACGGCTGCTTGGTGTTGGGGTAACAAGTCAGCCAATAAAGCTGAGGCAAACATAGTTAACCAGTTACGCAAGCCCAATTCACCATCTTCTAAAGCGGTGGGACGCGCAAAATGCCAGGCTTGAACTACACCTAAGCCATGTTTTTCGAGCAACAGCGCATATTCGCCGATACTCGGAAAGTACCAGGGATCGTCGGGTATCGGCGCATACCCCAAACTAAGACGCGCTGCGATGAGAGCTTGTTTGATATGCGCAATATTTTTTTTACCCCCAAACTCGGCCACAAATCTGCCTCCAGGTTTTAGTGCCTGAGCAATACAGATTACGGCTTGCTCGGCGTGGGTAACCCAGTGCAATGCAGCATTAGAAAAGATGCCATCAAAGGCTTGCGCAAAGCTAAATTGGCTGGCATCACCTACGACCCAAGTCAAATCAGGATAGGTCAGGCGGGCTTGTTCGAGCATGGTTGGAGCTTTATCTAAGCCTGTTACTTGTGCGCCTGTTGCCGCTAATTTGTGTGTCAGATGCCCCGTACCGCAACCGAGATCCAAAATACGCTCTCCAGCTTGGGGATCGAGTAGGGCCACTAGCTCTTGTCCAAACTGATAGACAAAAGCATGTTTTTGATCATAGAGTGCGGCGTTCCAAGTGGTCATCAGGTGTAGAGGATAAATTTTTTGTCGCGGATGATATAGATGTCAAAGGGAGCCGTTACAGGGTCGCCTTGAGGGTTAAAGTTGATCGTGCCACCGAGGCCAGGAAAATCTTTGATTTCGCGCATGGCTTTGGTGACGGCAACACGGTCAGTCGATCCGGCTTTTGCGACCGCTGCGAGTAAGACGCGAGTAGCGTCATAGGAATAGGTGCCAAAAGCATTAGGCGTAGTCTTGTACTTAGCCTGATAATCACTGATAAACTTGGCACTGTTGATGGTTTTGACACCACTCAGATAGATTTTGTCGGATTTGGTGCCCACGGCTTCAATAAAACTTTGATCTTGTGTGCCGTCACCACTCATAAAGCTACCCGTAAAGCCGATTTCTCGGGCTTGACTAATGATCAGGGCAGCTTCGGTAAAGACACCGCCAAAGAAGATCGTATCTGGTTTGAGGCCATTAATTTTGGTCAATACACTACGAAAATCTTTATCTCCTTGGGCGATGCCATCAAAGCTCGCAACTTTAGCCCCGCCAGCGAGAGCTGATTTTTGAAAAGATTCAGCCAATCCCTGCCCATAGGCGGTTTTATCATGCATGACGGCAATAGTCTTAGCTTTCAGTTCTTTGATTGCAAATTGCGCATCTAATGAACCTTGTTGATTATCCGTGCCGACTAAGCGAAATACATTGGTAAAGCCCTGTTCGGTCAGTTTGGGATTGGTACTACCCGGAGAAATCATCGTCACATTAGATAGGTTATAAATTTTGGAGGCCGGAATCGAGCAGCCCGAATTGAAATGACCTACGACACCCACCAACCCATCGGTGCTAATCATTTTTTGAGCAACGGTCGCTGCCTGACGCGGGTCACCCTGGTCATCGCCGGGGATAACTTCGACTTGCTTACCCAAAACACCACCTTTAGCATTAATTTCGGCTACCGCAAGCTGCGCTGCATTAAGTACGACTTCACCAAAAACAGTCTGAGGACCAGAAATGGGGCCTGCGACCCCGATATAAATTTTGCTAGCACCGGTCGTGCCACCGCTACAACCCGTTACGCTCAGCATCACAGACCCCAACACAAGCGACCCTGCTGCCCGTCGTTTCATGGTTGATTCTCCCACCTAAAATTACTTGTAATCATACTGTGCTGTTGGTGCTTGCAAGCGTTTTGTCCCTGAAAGCACACTATTTAATGGGTAGCCTTAATCTATCCTTAACCTTGGAGCCAAGTTCAGCGTTTAAGATAGGGCAAGTCTAAAATCTACCAAAACTTTCTCAAGGATGTCATGGCAGAGCCTTCTTCCACCTTTCAGATCCTGGGTCAACCCTTATCAGAATTTGCCGCAACTTTGGCTCAAGCCATCGTCTTGTTTTTTTCATGTGTATTTATCGCGTTATTTTTATTTTTTATGCTTTTTGAGACAACCCTCGTCAAGGCTAGCTCTTAAAACACAGATTTTTGGCTCGTGGTGAGCTCTTTTAACTTATTCTTAACCTGTTCTTAACCTTGGCTCGCTAGGCTGTGTAAGTTTGCATTACCTGCGGGAGCAAAATAATGTTGCGTACCAGTGTGAAATCCGTTGCTATAGCCCTATCTGCTTTAGTCCTGTTAACCTCATCAGTTTTAGCTGAAACCATCACGGTTAAAGGCTCAGACACGATGGTTAACATGGCTGCTAAGTGGGCTTCAGAATATAGCAAAGTCAACCCCAAAGTCCAGGTTCAAGTCAGTGGGGGCGGCTCGGGTACCGGGATCAAAGCCTTAATTGATGGTCAAGTGAATTTGGCTAATGCCTCTCGGCAATTCAAACCCAAAGAAATTTCTACCGCTGAATCCAATGGCATAACGCCTGTTGAGATCAAAACTGCGATTGATGGTTTGGCTGTAGTCGTCAATGGCAACAACCCGGTTAAAAAACTAACCTACGACCAACTCTCGGCAATTTTTACTGGACAAATCACCAACTGGAAAGATGTTGGCGGCAAAGATGCTCCGATTTCTCTCTACGGACGGGAAAATTCTTCTGGTACCTATGAGTACTTCCGCGAAGAAGTGTTAGGCGGTAAAGACTACGCTGCTTCTACCAAAGTTCTCCAAGGAACAGCCGCTTTAGCTGATGCCATTGGCAAAGATGTCAACGGTATTGCCTACGGTGGGGTCGGTTATTTTGCGACCCGCAAAGACATCGTTACCTTAGATGTCAAAAAGAAAGGTGGTTTCGTTAACCCCATGCTCAAAGGGCAGATTAACGACCGCGCTATTTCCCAGGGCGTGTACCCGATTTCCCGTTTCTTGTACATCTACAGCAACGGTACCCCTTCCGGTGAAGTCAAGAAATACATCCAATGGATTCTGGGCCCCGAAGGTCAGAAAATCGCTGGTGAAGAGTACGTACCTTTGAACAAAAACACTGCGATGCGCGAGTTGAAAAAACTTGAGGGCTAGACTGAACTGACACTGAGGGGGAAAACTTTTCTCCCTTTGTTATTCTCTACGAGATACCCTATGGCAACTTCAGAAACTCCTACCTCAACCCAAGCCAACCCGGGTTTGCGTTCTGATAGATCTAGCGCGAAGTATACCCGCGAAAAAGCGATTGAGATTGGTTTGCTTTCGGTTGCCACTTTAGCCGTTGTTTCCATTGCCTTGATCTTTACACTACTTATTTATCAAGGTTTCCAGGGACTCAAAATTTTTGGTGGTACTATTGAACTCAGTGATTTTTGGTCAACTACTATTCAGAAACAAGAGATTGTACGTAAACCTGATGGTGGGGTCAAAACTAACACTGATGGCAGTTTTGTTTATGAAACTAAAACTGAAACTGGTTATGACTGGCAACCAACTTCTAGCTCAAAAGCCAAATATTCCTTGGTTCCTCTGATTATTGGAACCCTAAAAGTAGCTGTTCCAGCGGCGATCTTGGGCTCGCTGATCAGCATTTTTGTCGCAATATTCCTCTCAGAATTAGCCAGTCCTCAGGTAAGAGAAATCGTCAAACCTGCGTTGGAGTTAATCGCTGGTTTGCCTTCGGTGGTAGTTGGGTTTTTTGCCCTAGTGACGATTGCTTCTTTTGTACAGTGGATGGCACATATGCCGATCATTTTTGATATTTTGTCGCAAACCCCAGTTCTGAATCGGTTCTTTTTTCCGGCTTGTACTTTTGCTCAAGAAGACCCCCTCCAACAAATTTGCCTACAACGGGCGCAAGGTATTGGGGCGGCTGGTACCTATCTCAACACGCTGGTTGGAGCCTTAGGCATGACCTTGGTCATTATTCCGGTGATCACCACTATTGCTGAAGATGCCCTGCGCTCGGTGCCCAACTCGATTCGCGATGCCAGTATGGCTCTGGGAGCTTCGCGTTGGCAAACAGCTTTTACTGCAGTGGTGCCTGCCGCGGTTTCTGGACTCACAGCAGCGGTTATTTTGGGTCTAGGACGCGCCATTGGTGAGACGATGATTGTCTTGCTAGCAACTGGTAACGCCTCGATCCTCTCGCCTAATCTACTCGAATCAGGACGCGCGATCACCGCCACTATTGCCGCCGAACTCGGTGAAGCCGTAGCTGGCGGCGACCACTACAATGCTTTATTTTTCATCGGCGCAGTGTTATTCCTGTTTACCTTTGTCCTTAATATCATTGGTGAAATCGTGGTTAACAATGCCCGTCAAAAACTTCGCGGTGGAGGTTAGATCATGGTGAGCAATGAAAAAACTCCTAAGGTCGTTCCTATTCGTAAGAATGATATTGCCTCGCGCAAAGTCCGCGAATCCTTTCTTGAAGGCTTGCTCAGTGGCTTGAGTTGGCTTTTAGTTGCGTTTGTGGCGTTATTTTTGATGCTGATTACAGTACGTGGTTTTCCTACAGTCGCCGCTAATGGTTTTGCTTTTTTGTATACATCCCCGAGCAAAGGTATTGATGAAGGTGGCGTTGGTCCAGCCATTTTTGGCACTGTAGTCTTAGTTTTATTGATGACGTTGATTGCGTTGCCTGTAGGCGTGCTCACTTCGGTCTATTTAGTCGAGTATGCGGGTGGTACCAAGGCATCACGGATTATCCGAGCTGCCGTAAATAATCTAGCTGGGGTACCCTCGATTGTATTTGGTCTATTTGGGGTTGCTTTTTTCATTTTATTCGTCGGACGTGGTCTCGATAAACTTTTAGGATTTAGCTTATCAAATCCGCTCTGGGGTAAGCCTGCAGTAATTTGGGCAGCCGCTACCATGGCACTTTTGGTCTTACCAATTGTTATTGTTAATACAGAAGAAGCTCTCTTGACGGTTCCCGTTGCCTTACGTGAAGCGAGTGCTGCTCTGGGCGGAACCAAATGGGAGACAATTTCACGGATTGTTTTACCGCAAGCTGTCCCTGGGATTTTGACTGGCTCGATCTTGTCAATCTCGCGGGGTGCCGGAGAAGTTGCACCGATTCTATTTACGGGCGCAGCTTTTTTACTTAGGGACTTGCCTACAATTAACTTGTTTGGGGTTGTGCCTTTTGTTGATCCGACCAAACAATTTATGGAGCTGGGCTATCACATCTTCATCCTGATTACCCAATCGTCCGATGTCGAGAAGAGCCGCCCTGCGCAGTATGCTGCTACCTTTGTGCTCCTGTTCATCACCTTTGCCTTAAACTTTACTGCCATCATCATCCGCTCTCAGTTCCGTAAACGTGCCATCAGGTAATTCACCATGAACGCTACCCAAAACAAAAACCGCATTGCTGTCGTTGCCCGAAACGTATCATTTTTTTATGGTGCCAAAAAAGCCATTGAAGGCATTAGCGCCGATATGCCCGAGCGCGAAGTAACTGCCATCATTGGTCCTTCAGGCTGCGGTAAATCGACCTTTTTAAAATCTCTTAACCGTATCAGTGAAACGAGTGGCTCCAGTATCCGAGTTGAGGGCAATATTCAACTTTTTGGTGATGATATTTATGCTAAAGAAGTCGATGTTACGATTTTACGTAAACGGGTTGGCATGGTCTTCCAGCGGCCTAATCCTTTCCCGATGACTATTTTTGATAACATTGCCTACGGACCGCGCTTGTTTGGTATTCGTGACCGCGTTCAGCTCGAAGGTATTGTCGAAACTTCTCTCAAAAAATCGGCAATTTGGGATGAAGTTAAAGACCGACTTAAAACTTCGGCTCTTGGACTCTCAGGTGGCCAACAACAGCGCATTTGTATTGCCCGTTCGCTTGCCGTTGAGCCTGAAGTCTTACTGATGGATGAACCCTGCTCGGCGCTTGACCCGATTGCGACCTTAAAAATTGAAGAATTAATCCTCGAACTCAAACGCAACCTAACTGTGATTATCGTGACCCACAATCTGCAACAAGCCGGACGGGTCTCCGACTATACGTTGTTTTTTAATACTGATGAGAGCCGCATTGGTCGTTTGGTCGAAGCTGGTTCGACCCGTGCGATCTTCTCTTCGCCCAAAGACAAACGCACGGAAGATTATATTACCGGACGCTTCGGTTAACTCAACTTAAATTTAATTCAGTGAGAGAGCGGATATGAGAATGTTCGCTAGAACCAAGGCGATTGAGCCAAATTGCTGTCAGTCCAGCTGCTGTAGCCCCGAGAAAATCCTCCCCAAAGCTATCACCCACATGAAAAATTTTGGTGTCAGGTAAGAGACTCTGGGCATAGGTAAATATTTTTGCATCAGGCTTGGCGCTACCGACCAATGATGAATAAACGATATGGTCAAAGTAATCCGTTAGCTTCAGTTGAGCCAATACTGATAAGACGCGCCGATCAAAATTTGAGATAACCACTAGGGGAATACTAGCTTTTTTGAGAGACTCTAATGTATCAAAAACTTCTGGATAAACTTGCCAAGTCGTCCCTTGAGCAAAATGTTGGTAAACTTCAGCAAAATAACCATCAAAATCAGAGAATTGACCGCCATTTACCGTAAGCCAGACTACCTCACGCCACCATAATTCTTCTGACTTATCCCAGTCGGCTCCCGCTGTAAAAACTACAGGCGGTTGTTGACGTAATACTTGATAAAAGCGTTTTTCAAGCAGGTCAGCATGGCGGTGCATACCCCAACGCTGAGCTACTCGGGCATAATGCAATCCGACTGAGCCATGGACATGAATGAGCGTACCCACCACGTCCAGACAAAGTGCGGATACCATAACTTAGCGCTTGGATTTGCGACGGGTAATAATGAACTTGCTTGAAGGTTTTTTCTTCTTGCGCGTCCGATAACCCAAAGCCGGAACCCCAGTTGGTGAGACAGGACGGCTTTTCCCGATTGGGGATTTGCCTTCACCACCACCATGCGGGTGATCGACAGGGTTCATAACAACCCCACGGTTATGGGGCTTGCGACCCAACCAGCGGTTGCGTCCGGCTTTACCAATGGAGATGTTTTTAGCTTCGATGTTACCCACTTGACCAAGCGTGGCGTAGCATTGCTTGAGCACTTTACGCACTTCACCGGAGGGCAAACGCAAAATCGCAAAATCGCCGTCTTTAGCCACGACTTGGACAACGGCTCCCGCTGAGCGCGCCATCTGAGCGCCACGACCTGGGAGTAGCTCAACGTTATGCACCTCAGAACCCAAGGGGATATTTTCGAGAGGCAAGGCGTTAGCCAAGCGAATATCGGCGGTTGGCCCACTTTGGATGATCATGCCCACAGTCAAACCGTTGGGCTGGAGAATATAACGTTTTTCCCCGTCCTCATATTGCACTAAGGCAATGCGAGCATTACGGTTTGGGTCATACTCAATCGACATCACTGTGGCATTGATGCCATGTTTATCACGTTTGAAATCAATGGTACGGTACAGCCGTTTATGGCCACCGCCCCGGAAGCGAGAAGTGATCACACCACGATTGTTGCGACCCTGCTTGCGGTGATGGTACTTAGTTAGCGACTTTTCCGGCTCGGACTTGGTAACTTCGCTGTAATCCGAAGTTGTCCGCGTGCGGGTGCCCGGGGTCATCGGGCGAAATTTACGAATACCCATGGGGTTTCTCCTCTGACGATAGGTTTTCCGTCAGGACACGAAGTGCTATTATCCCACAGAAACAGGCGGCTCGTATAGGAATTCGAGTAAATTACCGTCTAAATCTTTGGCATAAAACGAGCTTGTGCCATCGCGGTGGTCTAATAAAGGTGAACAGGCTGCTCCCTCAGCTTTGAGGGTCTCAAAGCGTGCGGCAAGCTCCGTCTTATCCGCCAAAATAAAGCCAAAATGCGCATCGGCATGGGTATATAAGGGACCAAGCAAAGCTAAACCATCTGCCCCGGCTTTGACATAAGCCCAATCGACATCTTGCCAGACGGCTTCCATGCCCAGCGCTTGATAAAATTTGACCGCCGCTGGGATATCTTTAACCCGCACGGCGACATGACCTAGGCGTTTTAATTGTGTCGAGGTAGATGGTGTCATTTTGGGTGGTCTTGTGAGAAATGAGTTTTTAGAAGTGGTCTTTGCGAGAACGAAGAGCGGCAAATACGCGTACGGGGTCAGTTTCACCACTAGAGCGTTGCAGTGCTAGCTCAGTCACCCGCAAAAAGGGATTGGTTAACTGTTCTAAGCCTATTGTACTGGGAATAGTCGGTTGATTATGACGACGTAGGTATTGAGCCGATTGATAGCGATTCTGTAGCGCCACATTGTTATCATCGACACTGAGGGCAAACTGCAAGTTACCCAGAGTATATTCATGCGCACACCAAACTTTAGTCTCAGTAGGCAAGTGACGCAACCGCTCTAGTGACGTAAACATTTGTTGTGCTGTTCCCTCAAATAACCGCCCACAGCCAGCTCCAAATAACGTATCACCACAAAATAGATGACCTGGGAAAAAATAAGCAATATGACCACGGGTATGACCGGGAATGAAAAAAACTTGCGCCGTCTCTCCAGCAAACAGCACCTGATCGCCATCCTTGAGGGCAATGGTCTGACCCGGAATCCGTCCGAGATCCTCGATACCACCATAGACTGCAATCTCTGGAAACTGAGCGAGCAAGCCCCGGTTACCACCCACATGATCGCCATGATGATGGGTATTAAAAATTGCGGTTAGTTTTGCACCCAACTGATCGAGTACGGTTAAGACAGGCGTAGCTTCGGCGGGATCAACAACCGCTGCGGTGTGAGCAACCGGGTCATGTAAAAGAAAAATATAGTTGTCACTCAAAACGGGAATGCGTTCGACCCCAAAGCCCATGTTAATCCCCTCAAGTATGGGTCAAATCTACCGATGCAGCTGGATCACGGCGCAAACGTTCGGTACGCTGAGCCATCAGTTGCCATTCGTCTTCGGTCACCCAAGGCGGACGATCAGCCGTAATTTCTATGGTAAGTTTGCCGTCTTTGAAGCTCAATCCTGCAACATTACCCTCAATGCCAATCACCTGTAACATACGCTGAATCGTGGCATCTAGCTCTTCCATGACCTTCTCATCTGGCTGACGGTAAATATCCCAAAAGCGTGTGCGAATCAAAGTTCGCAGGATCGACTGTAGGAGAGGGTTCATTCAGTAAACAAAAGACGGTTATCTAAATTTTAAGCCCAAAATCTTGCGATGCCAAAATAATAGCGTTGATACCTCAATAACGAGGCATTAAATTTAAGCTCATTCGTGATCTAGTTAGGTAGTCGAAGCCCCCAGCATTGGGGCGGGGGGCAAGCTCAACTAGGGCGCAAGTAATTCCAGCCTGACCAGAGAGTCAGTGCCACAGCTAGCCAGAAAAGCCAAATGGCACCGGGAAGGTGCAACAAAAGTGCGGTAATCGCGATAATTTGCACGACAGTTTTGAGTTTACCGGCCCAGTTTGCCCCAGTAATCGTTGTTTGATTGACCCGCCAGCCTGCGATACCGAGTTCGCGTAACAAAATTAAAAATACCCCCCAAGCGGGAACTTCGCCAAAACCTACCAAAATTAAAAGCGGGGCTAGAATCAATAATTTATCGACTAAGGGGTCAAGAAATTTACCCAACTCTGTCACTTGATTAAGCCGTCGTGCCAAATAGCCATCTAACCAATCCGTTGAGGCAGCAACCAAAAAAATAGCTGTTGCCCACCAGCGTTGGGACTCTGTGGGATGAACGAGTAAAAAAAATAAACCAGGTACAGCCAAAAGGCGCGTCAGCGTAATCCAGGTCGGCAGATTGATTTTTGTGCCTATGACCATCTTGATACACCACAAAAATCTCTTTCATTTTGACACTCCCTGCTCTAAAGAGATGGAGATTCTAGGTTCAGCGATCCAACTGGCTTAAGCAGGTTTGTACCTTTTATAGAAGCAAGAAGTGATAACCCATACCCGTTCAGCGGCAGCTTGTCACATGCAAACTCAAATTCTTTAGCCAAGACCGAGCGGCTTTTCTTAATCTTCCTCAACGTCGGGCTATGGCTTCAGGTATCGCAGGAGCGGGGCCATCTTTGGGAAATAAAGAAATCAATTTCCAGGCATGAGGGAGGATTTCGTTACGGAAAATCTGGGCAGCGCGCGGCATATAGCGGTCACGATCCCACAGTAAATGAAGGCGGCGATGCATCTGTAAGTCTTGAATTTTGATCTGCTGCAAGACCCCAAGTGACAACTCTTTATCAATCGCTGTTGTTGATACAAACCCCACTCCCAAACCAGCTTGAACTGCTGTTTTAATGGCTTCGAGTGAGCTCAACTCCATTTCAATACGCAGATTATGGGTTTCAACCCCAGATTGGCGTAGTACATGATCAATAACCCGTCGGGTTGTGGAAGCTGGATCAAGAGCAATAAATTTGAGGTCGTAGAGGTCATTGGTGGTGACGATATCCCGCTGGCTCAGCTCATGTCCTGTTGGTACAACGAGCACCAAAGCATCTTCGGCAAAGGCTTGTACCTCCAACCGTTCATTCATCTCTTCTGGGACTTCTCCGCCTACAACCCCGAGATCAAAGCGGCCTTCCAAAACCCCATAGGCCGTGCGCCTCGTCGATAATACATGCAGTTGCAACGATACTTCTGGATACTGCTGTCGAAAAATGCCGATTAGACGCGGCATCAAATAAGTCCCCGTTGTCTGCGAAGCCCCGATCGTCAGACTACCGCCATGTAAGCGATCCAAGTCTTCGATGGCGCGTCGAGCTTCTTCGGTGAGATTGAGTAAGCGATTGGCATACTCGACTAATAACCGCCCGGCTTGCGTAAGTTCAGCCTTACGCCCTGCCCGATCAAAAATTGGGACGCCGAGGGTTTTTTCTAGATTTTGAATCTGGAGACTAACGGCAGGTTGGGATATATACATCACCTCTGCTGCCCGTTTGAAACTTCCCTGCTCCACAATGGCCTGTAGAATCCGTAGCTGCTCTAAAGTGAAGGACATTGATAACAATTTCCTATGAAATCTTAACTAAATATAACATATTAGTATAAACAGTTACACTCGCACGGTTAGCACTAAATATGGTGATTGGCCTGCAACTAGACCTAGTCCTATGTTTTAAGAGCCAAAAGACTTGCTAAAGTTGTGGATCTATCTGTCACAGATTTTACATGATCGGATAGTATTTGCTTACAAG
Source organism: Gloeobacterales cyanobacterium (assembly GCA_038226175.1). Taxonomy (GTDB): domain Bacteria; phylum Cyanobacteriota; class Cyanobacteriia; order Gloeobacterales; family Anthocerotibacteraceae; genus JBBRQP01. The sequence goes on along the minus strand of JBBRQP010000014.1, from coordinate 28,922 downwards.
GGTGTGGGTCTATGTCAGGCTATTGGTTAATTCTGGTGATTTTGCTGCTGGGGGGTGCTTTAGCAACGCTCGGCGATCGCTTGGGATTTAAGGTTGGCAAACTAAAACTGAGTGTCTGGGGGCTTAGACCCAAAGATACGGCCTCGGTAGCCGCATTTGTGACAGGGATGGTGATTGCTGGCGTCACTGTGGGCACGATTTTACTGGTTGATGGCAAGGTGCGCGAAGGCTTGTTTCAACTTGATGCCCTTAAAGCTGATCTCGAAGATGCCCGTAGTCAAAAGCAAGCAATCCGTACTGAACTCGCCACAACCCAACAACAACGCATTAAAGCGGAAGCTCAGCTCGAACAATTACAACAACAACTCAATCTAACTAAAACTAAAGAACAATCAGCAAAACGCAATCAACTCCTTGCCCAACAAAAATTAGTTACCTTACAAGGTCAAGTGACCGTGATGCAACAGCGTTCTAGAGCAACTACCCGCCAAGCTACGCAAGCCCAATCCCAAGTAGTACAAGCACGTCGTAATCTTTCTCATGCCCAAATCCTCGTCGCCAAGCTCAAAAAACAAGAGTTGAATCTACGTCAACAACAAAATCAATTGTTGGCGAGCAACCAAAATCTCGGCAAATCCCTTGACCTCAGCCGCCGTGAATTAAGCCGGCTCGATACCAGAAATCAAGAACTTATTGCTGGGGTTGTCGATTTGCGCGAACGCAGCGTAATCATTACCGCCAAAGAAGTACTAGCAACTGGGCTGATGCGCGGCGGATTGAGTCTGACTCAGCACCGTACACTTCTAGAAAATCTCTTAGCTGGCGCCGAACTCGAAGCGCGTAAACGGGGTTCAGTGACCTACGAAAAAACTAACCGTGCTGTCTTAATTTACCCTAAAGAAGTAGATAGAATCCTCGACTTGCTTGCTCAAAATCCTCAGCAGGAAAAGATTATTCAAATTCGAGCCGCCCTCAATGTCCTCAAAGATGAACCTGTGCTCACTTACGGCACGGTCATAACCAATGCTATTCTTTTTGACCGCGGAGAAATTATGGCAAGCCGAGAAATCGCGTTACCTCAGGATCCGGAAAAATTGACGACAGTATTTGCCCAACTCTTACAACAAGCCAGTACTCGGGCGCGTTCTGAGGGCATTCTTCCTAGTGGTGATGGCAAAATAGGGTCTTTTCCTGCTGACCCCGAAGCCTATAGTCAACTATTAGCTAGCTTGCAAAAGTATCACGGTTCGGTTGTTGTCCAAGCGGTCACCGCTGATAGTATCTATACCAGTGGCCCACTAATGTTAAGTATCTTGGTACTCCAAAATGGAAAAGTCCTAGCACAGGCCACATGATCAGCGAGAATAGAAGTATCTCTGGGTTGGTTATGAACATTGCTGCACCTGTGTTACCGCGTTTAATTTGCCTTAGCCTCTCATTTGGGATGATTGCTCTGCCCGTCTTGGCTCAAAAAGTTCAGTACAATTACTCATCAAGCAACCAAAGTGGCAAAGATTTCTCTAATAAAAATCTCAGCCGTTACACATTTACGCGGGCTACTTTGAAGCGCATCAATTTTCAGAATACTAATTTAACTGCGGCAGTTTTTAGCGGAGCCAATATGACCGGCGCCAATTTGCAGGGGGCTAATTTTAGTGGGGCGATCCTCGACCGGATCAAAATTGTCAATGCCAAATTAGATAATGCTATTTTTACCGATGCTATCCTCAATGGCGCTGATTTTCGGGGTGCTACGATCAAAGGCGCTGATTTTACAGGTGCCGTCCTTGATAGCTGGGCACTTCCCGACCTCTGCAAAATTGCTATCGGCACCAATCCTGTCACCAAACACAGCACCCGAGTTACCCTTGGCTGTCCTACCAAATGAGTGAACTTATTCCTGCTGCCCCTGAGGGCTTCCGCTCAGGCTTTGTAGCACTTGTCGGACGGCCCAATGTCGGGAAGTCAACCTTGCTAAATCGCATACTTGGTGAACGTGTTGCTATTACTTCTCCGGTGGCTCAGACCACGCGCCATGCGATCCAAGGCATCGTCACTAGACCTGCGAGTCAACTCATTTTTGTGGATACACCCGGCATCCACAAGCCACGCCATCACCTAGGCGAACGCCTTGTCCAAACTGCGCAAACCACCTTGAGTCAAGCCGATGTGGTGGTCTTTGTGGGCGATGCTTCACAAGCCGTCGGCGCGGGTGATCGCCGTATTGCTACAACCCTATTGCCCCCTGGCGTGCCGGTCGTTATGGCGTTAAATAAAGTGGATTTAGACCCTGGCTATCGGCGACAGGTTGCCGACTACCAGGCTTTGTGGCCTGAACCTGTACCCTGCTATGGAGTATCAGCCCACGATAATCTAGGGATCACCGAATTTTTGGATGGGCTAGAAGCTCTATTACCGGAGGGGCCTTATTATTATTCACCTGAGCAATTTACCGATCAAACTGAGCGCACGATCTGTGCTGAACTGATCCGCGAACAGGTGCTGCATTACACTAACGAAGAAATTCCCCATGCTGTTGCGGTGATCATCGAGCAAATGGAAGAATTACCCAAAATAACTCGGATCCGGGCGGTGATCCAAGTCGAGCGTGATTCGCAAAAAGGGATCATTATTGGCAAAGGTGGGCAAATGCTCAAAGCTATTGGCACCGAGGCTCGGCTAGGTATGGAACAACTATTACAAACTAAAGTTCACCTAGAAATTTTTGTAAAAGTCGCAGCCCATTGGCGGCGGGATCTACGGCAAATTAAAGAGCTATACCCGTAATCAGCCAAGTACCGTTTTTACGCTCTATTTGATAGGTTGGGGTGTAGGTTTTTTCGTACGAACGGCTTTGTTTGAGTTGACCTTTTTGATAAAATTGAGCTTTTTCTTGGATTTGGACGGTAACAAGTACCCGCTCAGGGCTGAGGCTTTGGAATTTACGGACACTCAGGTCCTGTAGGGTATAGCGCCAATGGCTCTGGGTTTTAGCGAGTATTTGGGCACGGTCTTGCCAAATCGTGCGTTGAGTGCTGTCTAAAATTCGCGCCAAGGCTTTAATATCGTGGTCTTCACCCAAAGCCTGTTGTTTTACCGCTTGCCAGGTACGAATCACCTGTTCGGCACTGGTGCGATCCAAGGTCGTGATGGGTACTGCTGGCTTAGTCGGTGCTGCTGGTGTTGTCGCTCCATTAGCAGTCATACCACTAGATGGCGGCAGACTTGGCTCAGGCGCGTTCGTTCGTCCCGGAGTTACGGTGACAGGTGCAGCCTCGTCGGGCGCGACGGATTCGAGGGTGGGCGTGATAGCTGTTGTAGTTTGTGGGATGCGAGAGCTCATGAACCAGATAAGGGCGGCGCCCACCGTTGCCGCCAAGCCTAGACCTGCTACTAAGGAAAACTTGCGCCGCCCACGACGGGTCTCAGACCGTGGTGCGGTGGTGGGCGTAGGTTTGGTGGCTCCCGTCGAGACAGTATTTTCGCTAGGAGGTGACTCGGTAAGACGGACAGGTTGGTCTAATTGCTCTAGACTTTGCTGGACGACGGGGTTGGCAAAATAGTCATGCAAAGTAACCGAACATGTTTTCAAATCGCGGGTTTGCGAAAACAGTTGTTCGGTAATCCACTCTTGGGTATAGCGAAACAATCCTGGCAATAAATCCTCAGACCCTGCCGACAAACTTTTGATTGAGGCCAACAAATCGCGGTCATTACTACGTTTGAGAGCCTGTTCTGCGCCCTCAACTTGCCCTAACAATAGAGCACAGACCGCCAGCTCTAGCGCCACGTCCCGCCGTTGTGCCAAGCGAATCAGGTAGCCGCGAGCTTGGCGGATCAGCTCAGGCTGAAGCTTGGCAACGCCTTGGGCGATCATCACCTGAGAGACAAGATAAGAAGCCGCAACCGAAGGCCGGGTCGCCTCGTTAGCAAAAATTTCTTGCTGCTCTTGGGCATCCAAAAGCGGTAATAATTCTTGGATAAATTGAAAAAACTGGTCTAAGCTAAGGCGTGAACCATCCTGACCGGCGCCTTCAATGCCCTCGCGCTCCTGCAAAATATGGGTAAACTGCTGGAGCGCGAGGTGACGCACTGTTTTTTCTTCTGCGGGTGTACGTGGGGTGTCTTTGCCATCCAGCAGGATTAAAATCCAACGTGGACGCAGTGCCCGTAAGCGGTCAGCTAGCTCACGCTCTAGAGTTGGATATCGGCTGTGTAATAAAGTTTGCGCTTTTTGAATTTCGTGGACAGCCGCAGCGATTTGGTTGCCTTGACTGAGTTCGGCAGCCAAGTCCCGATGGGCTAAGGCTAAAACCAGAGGCCCATCGCTGAGGCTATTAATTTGAGGCGTATCTTCTAAGACTATCGCTACTTGTCCAGCTTCGAGTAATAATAGTAATCCTGCGACCCGCTGTTGATTGAGCAGGGTGAGACGGGGCGGAGTCGTCAGCAAAGTCTGATCATAGGCGGTGCGCTCTTCAGGATTATGCAATACACCATAGGCTTGATCTAAGAGTTCTTGACGAGCTTGACGCACTTCAGCCGAAAACTCTGGGCGTGGTTGTTGTTGTCCACGATCCTGATAGGTTTGTTCGATTTGCTCAGGGCTTGCGGTCGCAGGCACATTCAGTAGTTGGTAATAATTTAGGGTCAGAGGTACGCCCAAGGTCGGGGTCATAGGTCAATCCCTGTGATTTTGTCTAAGATACACCTTCCTGTTGCCTCCGGGGTAATAACCTTAGTGTACCGATAACGGTGACGACTCGCGATGCTGATGGTTACGCAGACAACGCGAGCTTCATGTCTAGGGACAGCTGGCTAAAGGCACTATATTTGCAAATAACGACGGGCTAATCCAACGGCCAAAGCCGAACCTGTGACCCCAAAACCTTCAGCTTCGAGACTAGTCCAAGCCTTGAGGATAATTTCAATCTCTTCGGTCACATCACCATGGGGTTCAGCTTTAGGCTCGACATCTTGAGCTAAATAGACATGGGTACGCGCCGATGACTTGGTCGGATTCGGATAAAAAACACCGAGACTATGCCAAATACCGCCGCCATAACCCGTCTCTTCAAGCAATTCTCGTTTGGCTCCCGCCAAAGCATCCTCACCGGGATCAACGATGCCACCCGGAAATTCTAGCAAGACTTGGCGCACGGCGTGTTTGTATTGTCGGGTCAGCACGGCTTCTCCTGTCGCTGTCAAAGGCACAACCAGCGTATGATCTGGGGCTTCAAGCCAAAAATAATCATCAATTACCAAACCACTTGGTAAACGACAGGTATCACGCCGGACTTTCATCCAACGCTCATTGAGTACGTAGGCCGAATCTAAAATCGTCCACTCCATCAAACGCACCCCAGCTAATGCGCTTATTGTAGAGGAAGAGAAGGCTTAATCTCTAAGTGCCCAAGGAAAACGCTGATGGTACAAGTACGGTTTTTACCCGACGATATTACGGTAGAGTGCCAACCAGGTGAGCTACTCTACGATGTGGCGACCTGCGCAGGGATATTTATTCCCACAGGTTGCTTGATGGGTTCGTGTCATGCCTGTGAAGTAGAACTTGATCATGGTGAAGCGGTCTGTTCTTGTATTACGGCTGTGCCCAATCAGCCCGTTACCGTCCGGCTTCTCGATGATCCAGCTTGGTGAAAAATCTAGTTCTTCGCCTCAAGTAATCTCAGTCTGCCCACAAGCGTTTGCGTTCGGCTTGACCTAGCAGTTGATGGGTTTCTCTAAGTAGTGTGGGGATAGCTAAATTTACGGGACAGCGGGGTAGACACTCACCACAATCGGTACAGCTATCGGCTTTGACCCCAGGAAACCAATGCCCACCATGCTCAAACATGCCATAGCGATATTGACCAAAACTAGTCATCTCAAACCCCAAGGCTAAATTGCGCAACCGCAAGACTTCGGGGATATTAATGTTTTCAGGACACGGCAAACAGGCATGACACTGCTCACATAGATTGGGTTTGAGGTGTAGATATTGCTGGTCTAATCTAGCTAAGATCTCGGCTTCTTCGGGCGTCAAACTACCGCCCTGATTAGCCATGGCTAGGTTGCTGACTAGTTCTGCTGGATCGTTGGCACCCAAGGAAAGTGTATGCACCCGTGAGTCACTGAGCAAAAAACGGTAATTAATATCAAGAGGACGATAGGGCGCACAGAGCTGAGTAAGGGTTGCTGAGGGCTGAAAGAGTTGTCCACCTTTATCAGTCGGCGAGATAATAAATACCCCCATGTCTTTTTGATGGGCCAGCGCGACGGCTGGCGCGTTATGTTGATTAAAATAGTAATAGTGTAAATTAACTGAGCTAAATAAATCAGTTTTGAGCGTATCCAAAATCACATCAAGAGTGCCATGCGTAGAAAAACCCAGATGACGAATAAGTCCTTGATCCATGGCTTTGGTAACCGCTTGCATGAAGCCATTTTTATTGAGAACCATCTCTAGATGATGTTGGGTATTGATGCCATGAATATCAAAATTATCAATATAGTCAATGCCCATACGTTCGAGAGATTCATCAATATGCCGGCTCATCGTATCGGGATTATTGGTAGGTGTAATCTTGGTCGTGATGTAGACACCCTCTCGTTTGACACCACTTCTAAGGGCAACCCCAAGAAATTTCTCGCTCTCACCATAGCCGCGTGCTGTCTCGATATGGTTGATGCCGAGTTCGAGGGCTTTATGTACGGTGGCTACGGCATTATCGACGGAGTCGAGATAACGCATACAGCCTAGACTAAAGACAGATAGAGGCAGATTAGTTTTACCAAAACGACGATAGAGCAACGGAAAATCCTGGGGGTAGTTTTTATATAGTAGTAAATATTTTTATAAAGTGTGGTCTTAAATCTGCTGTTTGAGGAGCCTGATGTTGGGCCAAAAAGACAGGCTGTCTTTTGACATCGGGGTGGCTCTGGTTTCAAGATCATGGTCGTTCAGTGTCTCGGGCTTTTTATGTCTTTGCGGCCTTATTTACTTTTGCTAACGTTCACCTTGCCACTTCAAGCCCAAATCCTCAATCAGATCCCTGCTAAACATGACTTTTTGGTGCAACCGACCACGGCAAACCTATTAGCACAAGCAGCCATCACGCCCACACCTGCACTAGTACCCACCCAGCCTGATGAGACAGGCATTGATCTACTCGAAGAAATAACCGTCACGGCAACGCGCCGCCCTGTCAAACTCCGTGATACCAGCAGTTCTATTTATACTATTAGCCGTGCCGAAATCGAACGTAAGGGCGCAACCAACGTTGGTGAGGCGATTCGTGGGGTACCCGGTGTGCAGTCCAATATCTTTGGCTCAGGAGCTGATGTCCATGGCAATTTCTTTATTCGAGGTCAGCCCAATTTAGGCTTGGGTGTGCTGATCGACGGACGCTTAATTACTAATTTGAACCAAGAACATTTTGACTTAGCGGATATTCCTGTCTATAACGTCGAGCGCATTGAAGTTCTTACGGGCAGCGGTGCGACTTTATATGGTTCTAATGCCACGGGTGGGGTTATTAATATCATTACCCGTCAACCGAGTGCCATACCTGAAGGTGAAGTTAGAGCCGAGTTTGGTAGTTATGGCTTTAGTAATTATATTGCGAGCTATAGTGGCAAAAGTGGTGCCTTAGGTTATGGCGCGAGTTACCGTCAATTTAATGCCAGTAATGATTATTACTATCAGGTCGAACGTCCGACGGGTCTATTTACAGGTATTCGCCCAAATGGTGATACACAACTCAAAAATTACACCTTCAATCTTAGCTATGACTTCAATGAGCGTAACCGTTTGCATGTAGATACCTATGTACGTAACAGTCTTAAAGGGGTAGGACCTTTTACGATTATTGACCCCTCACGACCTTTGCTTAATGATGAGGGCGAGCCACAATTTGAGCTTACGCGCTTGGATACGCAGTCCTATGGTGTGGCCTTGACCTATGACAGTGAGCTTGGTCAGGGCAAAGATTCACAACTTCAAGTCTTGGCAGCCATAGACCATAATCGTCTTGTTGAAAAAGCGGCTTTTGATGCGGCAGATTTGGGCGAGTTTACGGATGTAGCGGTACTAAATTTTCAAGTTCGCCATAACTGGCAATTTAACCCGACCAATAATATTACCTATGGTGTGGAGTACGTTCGCGAGTTTGGCAGTTCTGGGGCTGTCGATAATAGTGTTTTTAGTTTTGATGTGGGGGCGGGTCGTCCGGCATTATTTGCCCTTTACACCTGGCAGCCGAGTCGTGATTTTTTGGTAACTGCTGGCGCACGCGAGACAATTCCTGAGCCGTTTACCGTTCGAGGTTTGACCCGTAATTTTAGCAGTTCCTTTGATCCAACCCTGGGGACGCGCTGGCAAATTACGCCGACCTTGGCACTCAGAGCTAATTTCCAGACGATTTATCGGGTACCTAATTTCAATGACTTATTCGGACGCACCACCCATATTGGTAATCCTTTTTTAGACCCAACTACGGGCAGTTCTTTTGATATTGGCTTCGATTGGCAAACCGGGCATGATAGTTTGGCGCGGCTGACTTATTTTCATTCCGATTTGTATAATCTCGTGGATTATCTGCTGGTACGGGATGACTGTGCGGGTAACGGTAATGCAGAAGGCTGTAATGATGACCCAGCCACCAATGCCGAACGCTTTAGGGTTGGCTATCCTCATGTCAGTACCTCAGGGTTGGAGGGGGCATTTACTTGGCGAGTGAATCCAACCTGGAATCTATTTAGTACCCTGACTCTGACCGATGCGCGTATTTTGGATGCGCCCGATCCGACACTAGTCGATAACCAGCTCATCAATCTCGGCACACTCAATGGTTCTGATGAAGGACTGTACCGGGTCGATGCTGCTGAACGTGATGCCCTGATTCAAACCCAGTATCCACTGGTTCCCTACGCTACGGCGCGCCTCGGCGTTACCTACGAAGAACCCACGGGCCTGCAAGTCAGTGTCTTTGCCAATCTCTCGGGTCAACGTTCGGTAGATGTCAATCATGTAGGCCCCTTTGATACGACCCACCCCGCGCGATTGCCCCCCGGTTCCCTGATCCCTGGCTACACGACCTTTGATCTATCGGCAAGATTTCCCCTAAATAGTGGCCTTCTCTTAACCGCTTATGTGGATAACTTGCTAGGAACTTATTATGAGCGTTCCTATGGCAATGCCGCACCCGGTTTTAATTTCCGCGTGGGCTTGACCTATCGCTTTTAACCGCCCCTCCGCCCCATAAATGGGGGACGAAGCCCAGCTAATACTTGGTTTGGATACCTAGAAAGAGCATTGACGCTCTATTTCTGAAAGCGCAACTTATTTTAAGAGTGCCCTGGCTCCCCATTTATGGGGCGGGGGGGCTTTTCAAATTGGCTTACTGATAGCTTCAACGACGATAATTGCGCCCACACCTATTACTTCTTCGATAAACCAGTGCTCACCTTCTTCGAGATGGGTGCCATGGGGGACATCAGCTGGCCAACAGTGGACATCGGTTGCGCCTCGTTCGCGTAACCAATCTAGGACAAGCGGCGCAGTTTGTTCATCAAATAATCCATTGCCTGGGCCAAAGTCATGTTTACTCACTGGCTGGGTGATTTGGCGTTGTACCCAGTAGTCTTGCTGATTCCAGGTCGCACTGATCCAATAAGCTGTCATCTGCTTAGCCTAGCAAGTTTCTGTGCCCTAGACCCATTGACGCTAGTGGGTCAAGTCAGGATCATAGAAGAATGTCAAGCGCAAATTTGCAAAATGATACGCTGCGCCTATTGCAGTGGGGACTCCTGTGTCAACAGATTGCCCAACTAGCCCAAACTGAGGCGGGGCGACGGGTTTGTCTACAAATTCAACCAGCTATGACGCTATACCAAGCTCAGCAATGGCTGACCGAGACGCGCGAAGCCCTGAATTTAGAGTTGACCCTTGCCACAGGTTTACCCTTTGGCGGTATCCGTGATGTCCAAGCAGCTGTCGAACGCTCACAAATTGAGAGCATATTAGAAGGCCGTGAACTGCTTGATATCGCTTCAACGCTGGGTGCTGCCCGCAAAATCAAACGTACTATCGAAGACCAAGAAGTAGCCGAAACCCCGGATTTACTGGACTTGGTGCAAACTGTACGCGGCTGTCCTGAGCTCGAACAAACGATCAGTTATTGCCTAGATGATAGTGGGCTAGTCAACGACCGGGCGAGTGCTACTCTGGCTGAAGCCCGTACTCAACAACGTCGGATTCGCGATAAAGTCCAGCGCACCTTACAAACGCTCCTCCAGCGGCATCCTGTTTATTTTCAGGAAGCCTTGATTACCGAACGAGACCAGCGGTTTGTACTGTTAGTCAAAGTTAATTACAAAGAACAAGTTCCGGGTATCGTCCATGACACCTCGAGTAGCGGTCAGACTTTGTATATCGAGCCGATGTCGGTGATCCAAGAGCAAAATAATTTGCGTCAATGGCAACGCGCCGAAACGGCTGAAGTAGAACGTATCTTACGCGAGCTTAGTCAAGGGGTCGCCGAAAAAGCTGATGACATTTTGCATTTACTTAGTGTACTGACCCTACTTGACCGGGCTACCGCTTGCGCCCGCTATGGGCAACTGCTGGATGCGATAGAGCCAGAGTTTACTAGTGGCGAATTATCGTTTTATCAACTGCGTCATCCCTTACTCGTCACCCAGGCCCAACACGACCCGAGCCGAGAAGTTGTACCAATTCACCTAGAACTAAGTGAACCAGTGCGCTGTGTTGTGATCACAGGCCCCAACACGGGCGGCAAAACCTTGACGCTCAAAGCCACAGGCCTAGCGGTCTTGATGGCAAAAGCAGGACTATTTATTCCGGCAAGTCGGGCATTGATTCCTTGGTGTGACCAAGTATTAGCCGATATTGGTGATGAGCAGTCCCTTGAGCAGAGCTTATCGACGTTCTCGAGTCATATTCGCCGTATTGTTCAAATTCTCCATACGGTGACTCCGAATGATCTGGTGTTACTAGATGAAGTCGGCGCAGGCACTGATCCTCAAGAAGGTTCGGCTCTAGCAGCAGCCCTGTTGACTCATCTCGCCACTGTCAGCCGCTATACTCTCGCCACCACCCACTATGGCGAACTCAAAGCCCTCAAATACCGAGACGAGCGGTTTGAAAATGCTTCAGTTGAGTTTGATGAAGTCTCCTTGGCACCGACCTACCGTTTGCTGTGGGGTATTCCCGGACGCTCCAATGCGCTGAATATTGCCCGTCGTTTGGGGTTGCCTGAGACTATCTTGACCCAGGCTGCTCAATGGCTCTCGCCTGAGACACACCAAGTGAATCAAGTGATTGCCGAGCTTGAAGCTCAGTTACGCGAACAAGATACCCAAACCCAGCAAGCCAGTGATTTGCGCGTCCAAGTCGAGAAATTACAACAGGAACTGGTTACCCAAAAAGAAGCCCTGATTCGTGAACGCATTAGTCTACAACAGCAGCAGCAGCATTATTTACACGTTGCCCTCAGTGAAGCGCGCGCGCAAGTCGCCCAGATCATCCGTCAGTTACAGGCCAATCCTACCGCCCAGCAGGCCAGTCAAGCTAACCAAGCGCTCACAGCACTCGAACCGGAGGTGCAACCTATCGCTCAAACCTACCAACCCCAGGTCGGCGACCGTGTCGAAATTTTAGCACTCGATCAAAAAGGTGAAGTCCTCGCTCTGCAAGGGGAGCAAGCGGTGGTGCGTTCAGGTATTTTGAAACTTACTGTGCCGATAAGCCAGCTCTGGCCGGTAGGCAAAGCCAAACCACCTAAAGGGTCAACCCTACGTCTGCCACCAGCTCCCCAACCGACGCCCCGGCCGCCAGCTATCAGAACCACCCAAAATACCCTCGATATTCGCGGTGAGAGGGCTACTGAGATCGAAATACTCTTGCTCGATAAGTTATCGGCCTCTTTTGGTTATGTCTGGATTGTGCATGGGCGCGGCACTGGGCGCTTACGTGAGGCTGTACATAGCTTTCTCAAAACCTATGACCGCGTTGAGTCATTTGCACTCGCCGAAACCGGGGATGGCGGAGCAGGAGCGACGGTCGTTTATTTACGGTGATAGCGACAAATTACCAAGAGCTGGTGCTCTCGGTCAAACACAAGTACTAGACGCATTAGCCTACTCTATAGAAGTGGGCGGCGTTTTGGGGGATGGGGTTTCGCTGACCACAGGTTTATTCTCAATTTCCTGTACGCCTTCTTTGAAACCGCGCAAAGCTTTACCAATCGAATTACCCAATTCCGGTAATTTTTTGGGGCCAAATACCAACACGCCAACACCCAAAATCACCAACATTTCAGGAAGTCCCAAGCCAAAGGGCATAGCCATGTCTCCTTACAGACTCTTTTATTTTGGCACGGTTTTTGGGAACTAGTTAGCTCTTAGTCGGCTTTTGGCTAAGCAAATATAGTCAAAAATCATCAAAATTTAAGCTCATCTCCATATTTAGGGGCAAAGTGAGTATAAATTCCTAGTATTTTTGTGATCAAAGCCTGAGCATCAGGTATTATGAGGGGTGAGTACTTACTTTCCCAAACCTTTACTAAGGGTTAACGTTTACTAAGGGTTAACGGCATGCAAAGAATTTTGATCATTGATGATGACCCGGCGATTTTGGAATTAGTTTCTGTCAACCTCGACATGGCAGGATACGAAGTCTGTCGGGCCAATGATGGCGTGAAAGGTCAAGCTATGGCGATGCAACTTGCGCCTGATTTAGTGATTTTGGATTTGATGCTGCCCAATGTGGATGGCTTTACGGTGTGTCAGCGTCTGCGCCGTAATGAACGCACTTCCGATATCCCTGTTTTGATGTTGACGGCACTTTCTAGTATCAAAGATAAAGTCGAAGGCTTCAATGCTGGAGCTGATGACTATTTGACCAAGCCTTTTGAAATCGAAGAATTGTTGGTGCGGGTTCGAGCTTTGCTGCGACGGGCTGACCGTTTGCCCCAAGCAGCCCATTCCGAGATTCTTTCTTTTGGGCCATTGACCTTGATTCCCGAGCGGTTTGAAGCGGTTTGGTTTGGCAATACGGTCAAATTAACCCACTTAGAATTTGAACTATTGCACTGTCTACTCCAAAAACATGGACAGACCGTGGCTCCAAGCGAAATTCTACAAGAAGTCTGGGGTTATGACCCGGATGATGATATCGAAACAATTCGGGTACATATTCGCCATCTACGCACCAAACTCGAACCGGACCCGCGTCATCCTTCGTTTATTCGGACAGTTTATGGTGCTGGTTATTGCTTAGAACTCCCCTCTGCTTTCACCAATGAGGCTAATTCTGCTGAGTAAGCAATAGGCTGTTGCGCAATTTCATAGATTTTAAGAAAAAATTCTTAATTCTAAACATATGATTAGGGTGTCCTAGCTTGCTTATGGCTTGAGAATTTCAAATTTTCTTCCGGGATGCGACTGTGGAATTATGCTATTACTAAATGAAGTGCCGTTCGAGCGTGAAGTTATCAACTGCTTGCCTTTGGGTGTTGTAGTTACTGATACGTCAGCACGGGTCATCTTATGGAATTCCGTCATGACCGAAATCACGGGCATTAGTCCCCACCAAGCCGAAGGAGAATTGATCTTTCGTTGGTTTCCCGAAATTGAAACTCAGGCGGTTAATGCCCGTGTTCCTTTTCAGCGGGGCGAAAACTTACTTCATTTGCAGGCGCAAAGCCGCACCACTCAGCGCGGTCGGGTTTGGACTTTTGAGCCTGAAGCCCCTACGCGAACCAACGAACCGATCGATTTTGTGTCGATGGTTTCTCATGAGTTACGTACCCCCTTGACTTCGATTAAAGGCTTCATTGATACCCTGCTGCGTTCGCGCGATCATCTTAATGAAGAGCAGCAAGTCCGATTTCTCAATATCGTCAAAAATCAAGCCGACCGTCTGACTCGTCTTGTCGAGGACCTGCTTTTGCTCTCACGGATCCAATCTGGGCAACTGCGTCCAACCGGGCTCGGGATCGCGTTACAAGAAGTCCTCCCTCGGTTACTCGAAAACCTTGCCCAAACCACTGAGGATCACAAACTAATCATTGAACTGCCTGATGATGCACTCTTAGTTCAAGCAGATTCTGACCGCCTCGAACAAATCTTGACTAATTTGATTGATAATGCCTGTAAATATTCGCCTCCCGGTACTACGGTGACCCTACGCGCCGTCACTGACCCTTCCCAACCCAATAATTTACGCCTAACCATTCAAGATCAAGGTATTGGCATTGATGCGATTGCTTTAGAACATATTTTTGATCGTTTCTATCGGCTCGACCGTACCGAAGCTGGCGGTACTGGTCTAGGTCTATATATCACCCGTTCTTTAGTAGAAAGTCTGGGTGGACAGATCACAGCTGAGAGTGTGCTGCAAAAAGGAACAATTTTTACGGTGGTACTACCCTTGGCTCCGGCTTTAGCCACGGCGTTTTTACCCTGAGGATAGACAACTCGGTGGATCTTGAGGCGCGGGCGATTGATATTTTGATTTTAAGTAACGGGCCGGGGGAATTGATGACCTGGGTGCGTCCTGTTGTCGCGCAGTTATACCAGCTTCATCCCGAGTGGCGGATTTCGGTGATTCTTGCGCCCTGTGCCAATGCCAGCGGTAATGAAGCAGACTTGGCACGCAGCTTTGTGGGGGTCAGCCGGGTGCAAGGAGCCAAACAATATCAACGGTTTGTTTTGACAGGAGAGACGGGCTGGGACTGGCATGCTCACGGGGCAATGATTTTTTTGGGTGGCGATCAAGGCTTTGCCGCATTTATTGCTTGGCGACTTAAATATCCGCTGATAGTCTACGCCGAGTGGCAGGTTCGTTATCCACAATTTACCTATCGTATTGGTTTGCGCAATGACCGGGTTTACCCAAATTACACCCGTGATCCCCAAAAATTTCGCATTATTGGGGATCTGAATGTGGATGGTTTGCGCTTAGGTGCCAGTGAGCCCCCCGTTTTACCCTTCGAGACTAGCCAATTGATTGGCTTATTACCCGGCTCAAAAGGGATCAAACTGACCATGGGTATGCCCTTATTGCTTAGGACAGCGGAGATATTAGCCCAGACCTATCCAGAGGCACGCTTTGTATTACCCGTTGCCCCCACGATTCAGCTAGCTAAGTTAGCCGTTTACGCTACAGCCGCTAATCCCAATATTGCTTTGTTGGGCGGTGTGAGTGCGCAGCTCGAAACCCGAGATAACCAGACTTATTTAGTGACAGAGGGTGGTCTTGAGATTTTGATTTGGCAGCGCGCTCCGGCCTATGATGTGATGCGCTTATGTCGGGTCTGCGTTACCACAGTCGGTGTTAATACAGCCGAGCTTGCAGCCTTAGGCGTGCCGATGGTAGTAGTGATTCCTCTCAATAAAGTAGAAATCATGAAAGCCTGGGATGGTATCCCCGGTTTGGCGATGCAGTTACCGTTGGTAGGAAATTTTATTGCCCGCCAACTCAATCCCTGGCTAATTAAACGCATGGGACTGCTCGCTTGGCCCAATCTGCTCGCCCAAGAGATGATCGTTCCTGAACTCAAGCAAGTCCTGACACCTGCTGATATTGCCGCTGCCACAGAACCATTTTTGACCGACGATGCCCTCTGGCAAAACACCCATAACCGCCTGATTGAGACGATGGGTCAACCGGGAGCCGTAGCTAATTTGCTCGTCTTGGTTGAAGAAGCCCTACAACAAAAGCAACTTAGCGTCCCAAGGGGATGATAATTTTTCCGAGCCAATCTGTTTGAGCTTTGTCCCGTTCCAGATGGGGATACTGTTCACCGCCATGATAGTCAAGACGGTACATACGATAAAAGTCACCATTGAGCGCGAGCAGTTCGAGAGGGGACATGGTGGTCTTACCCACCTTTAATGCCTGACGTAGCCGTTCGGCTGAAACCGTTCGCCCATCTACGCCAAGTAACTTCATGCCTGGGGCGAGTCCTGCTTTTGCCGCAACCGAATCGGGCAACACATCGCCTAAGGTGCCATCGCTATTAAGCGAGAAGCCCAAGCTATAAATAAAATTTGCGGACTTGTTGACAGTTTCTGTAGCCCGCAGATAATCATTGAGTGTATCGGTATAGACCACACGCCAACCACCTCCGGTGATCCCACCCAACGGCGCCGCGAGTGCCGTCGTATTAAGCCGAGTCAACAAAAAAGTACGCCAGTCGTAGGGTACGACTTGGTTGAGCGCCATAACGACCTCATCAAAGGTGTAGGGCTTGACTAGAGGAGCGGTATTCGGTGCCCCAAAAAATGACCGACAAAAATCGTCCAAAGAACGACGACCTTGACTCTGTTGCCGTAGTAACGCATCGACCTCCAGCCAAATCAATAAACCTTCTGCGTAATAGTCAGTGCCCCGCCGATAGCTGCTCCAAGCTGGACTCAGACCCCGAGAAAGAGGTGCGCTATCTGCGGTATCCTGCACAGACCGCCATGCCCTGCCCGGACGATGATCCATAGCTGCGGCGGTAACTGCGAGATAATCACGTAAGGTATCAGCATCCCAGAGGCCACTGCGCGCAGTCAGCACTGTACCCAAATATTGGGTTAAGCCCTCATAAACCCAGAGCAAATCATCTTGCATCGGCTCCTGAAAATCAGCAGTATTCAAACCCACAGGCCGCCGATATTTACCATTCCAGGAGTGGACAAACTCGTGGGGCAATAATCCGGCAAAAAGTTCCCGCTGTAAGGGGTCGGTCAGTGCGGATTCACCCGCCCGATTATCGCTAGACTCGTGATGTTCGAGACCCGAAAACCCTAAGCGGTCACTGAGGCTCAACAAAAAATGATATTGGTTGTAGTGCCGCGCCCCAAAGAGTAGATTGGTTTGGGTAATGAGATGTTGATAAGCTTTTTCACTATCTGGGGTCAAGGCCAGAGCTGCTTCACTATCAGCGACGATATCGAGTTGGTGACGTCCATCTTTGCTTAACGGTACGGTACGATAATGCGCCCCCAAAATAACTGGTGAATCAACTAAAGTTGTCAAAGACACCGGAGCAAAGGTCAAAGTCTGGGCGGATGTGGTCTGCAAGGGTAAGGCCGTGCCATATTTCCACGCTAGAGGCAAGGTAAGTTGCGCTTGATAGGTCAGCTGATCGGTCTTTTGGCCTTGGGGATAGAGCACAACTTGGTTCCAGCTCAATACCGCAAGCTGGTCTGTAGCTGAAGGATTACTCACTGGCACATTACCCGCAGCCAGTAGATCAAGACTCACTTCGAGACGTGTGACCCCAGCGGGAATAGTGCCATGAAAGGCATAGAGGTCAATCAAGTCCCGTCGCCAAGCCAGCGGCTGACCTTGGGCAACCCATTTTAAGCCCACCAACTCAGTAATCGGCCCGGTCGGCCCATGATTACCAGGAATCCATCGTGGATAAACCAGGGTCACAGGCCCTGGTGTGACGGGTATGGTCAGTCGGGCATGAAAAATTTGACGCGCTGCCTCAGTTGCATCCACGGATACCGTGATCGGGGCTTCCACTTGGGCCAAAACAGGCAGGCTACTCAATCCTAATAACAGTAATTTGCTTAAGCGAAAGGTCACCTCAACTATCTCCCCACGAAACTTAATTAATCAAGCGTTCTGTTGAAAATATCACACTCTGGTAACAAAAAAAGCGCTCTTTGCTATATGGCTAAGTCAAAGTTATCAAGAACCTTTCCAGCGCTTGACTAAGCGTTTGTAGCCTGTTGACAAGACATCTCCTAAGCTATGGGAAATAGAGCCTAGCTCCAGCCCAGCCAAGATACTTAGGGCGTAACTAGGCAGCAAAGCATGATGTAAAAATGGCTGCATATTTGGCACCAGCCAATGGATTTTGAGCAAGGATAAGGCTACTGTTATCAAACCTGTCACAATACTCAGCCACAAAGTCACATATACTAACCGCCCTAGGGTTCCGGCAATTGGCCCATGAGACCAAAATGAGCGATGGGCCAGTAAGCGTCGGTAGGGTAGCCAGATGCCTCGCAGCCATCCCCAGCGTCGATATTGATTAGAATGAATGTCTAAATCTCCACTAAACATCAACCCACTAAAGATATAACTACTGCCGAGTAATAACGCCCAATCTGAACGCCCGCTTAATAACCAAAGACCGCCAACTAAGAGCGGACAAGTCCAAAGTGTAATTGCATCATGGGTTTTACCCTCTGCCACAGGTTAGGCTCGCAGATGAGATTGACTAAGTGTACAAGAATATCTGTTCAAATGCATTGACGCGCCGCCAACAAAGTAATAGGTTATACAAATGATACCAAGCTCTTCACGCCACAGGAACCGCGGCATGGGTGAACGCTACATCCATCATCCCAACTTCGGCCTTCTCTACAGCATTTGCACCGTAGGAGACGGTACAAAAAATCTGTTTACAACGCTCTATGCCCATCGCTTGTTTTTTTTGGTAACCGAGCGTCCCGGCGAATTGATGAGCTATGAATCAATCTCCCGCAATGAATCGCGCCAACTGATTGAAGAACGCCGTAAATTTTTACGTAATCTCAAAAGCCTTGAAGTCAAGGAAGAATTAGATAAACTAGAGGTATTCTGTACGCAAGCATTTTTATGACCCACAAAGTAGTAGTAATTTTAGGTACGCGCCCCGAAGCTGTCAAACTTGCTCCAGTTATCCTCGGACTTCGGCAAACACCATGGACAACGATTGTGATTGCGACGGGTCAACACCAACAAATCTTGCATCAGACCCTAGGTTGGTTTGGGATTATCCCCGACGAAGACCTGCAAATCATGACGCCAAAACAAACCTTAGCCGATATTACCTGCCGTTGCTTGACCGGGTTAGAAGAACGTTTACGCTTCCATCAACCTGATTTGGTAGTGGTTCAAGGCGATACAACTACGACCTTTGCGGCGGCCTTAGCTGCTTTTTATGCACATATTCCCATTGCCCACGTTGAGGCTGGTTTACGCACAGACCGCCCTGATAACCCCTTCCCCGAAGAGATGAATCGGCGTTTGACCTCTCAGCTCGCCCGGTTACATTTTCCGCCGACGACCCTAGCTGTCCAAAATCTAGCCGCAGACGGCATCACGCAAGATGTCTACATGACTGGTAACACCGTCATTGATGCTCTTCAGTCTATTGCACCGACGTGTACAGTGCCAGAGATTGCCGGCGTTGATTGGTCACAACGGGTACTACTGGCAACGGTTCATCGCCGCGAAAATTGGGGGGAACCCCTAGTTGACATCGCCAAAGCTTTTTTGGAGATTTTAGATAAATTTCCTGATACCCAACTCATACTACCCCTGCACCCCAACCCTGCGGTACGTCAGCCTCTGCATCAACTGCTTGGCACCCATCCCCGAATTTTTTTGGTGGAACCGCTCGATTATCCCCAACTCGTCGGTGCGCTCAAACACTGCACGTTAGTGTTAAGCGACTCGGGTGGTTTGCAAGAAGAAGGCCCTGCACTAGGCAAACCAGTCTTGGTACTACGCGAGACTACCGAACGTCCAGAAGCGGTGTTAGGCGGCGTAGCACTCTTAGTCGGGACAGATACGGCGACTATTGTCACTGCTGCGAGCCAACTACTGCGTGACCCTGAGGCTTATCAGCAGATGGCCCAAGCGATCAATCCTTTTGGAGATGGGCAAGCAACGGTACGGATTATTGACGCGATCACTGCATTTTTTGGCTAGGATGCTTGTACAATGGCAATCGCATCCCTGGCAACCTGACCGATGACCCCAGACGATAAGACCATTGTTCGTGAATATTTTAATACCACTGGCTTTGAACGTTGGCAGCGCATCTATGGCGATGGCAAGGTCAATCGGGTGCAAGCGGCAATCCGGCGCGGTCATCAACGCACCGTGGACGCCATCCTCGAACGTTTGGGCAAAAATCTTGTCGGACAGCGCATCTGCGATGCCGGTTGTGGTGTGGGGAGTTTGAGTATTCCTCTAGCTGAGCGCGGAGCTAAGGTTTTGGGTGCAGATATCTCCAAATCAATGGTTGAGGAAGCTCAACGCCGCTGGCAAACTCTCAATCAAACTGGTGATATTACGTTTATGGCTGAAGAGCTTGAGCTGATCAAAGGTAAGTTTGAAATTGTGATCTGTGTAGATGTACTGATTCACTACCCTTTACCCCAAGCGACCCAGATGCTCACACATCTCAGCGAGCTTGCGACTGAGCGATTAATTTTTACCTTTGCACCCCAGACTTTTTGGCTAAATCTATTAAAAAAAATCGGTCAATTCTTCCCTGGTGCGAGCAAAGCCACCCGCGCCTACCAACACCGTGAGCAGGAGATTGTGGCTATTCTAAAGCAACTGGGCTGGCAGGTCAGTGGACGCGTTGCCATCAATGAATCTTTTTATTTTGCAAGATTATTGGACTGTACCCGCAATGTTACGTAGCGTAAGTTACTTAGTCTGCCAGCCATGAGGATGCGATAGACTAGGGGGATCTTGGGATCAAAGTATGTCAAAACTCGAACGTCTTTGGGATCAGGCTCAATACTTAGTAGAAATAGACCCACCCCGCTCTGTCGCTTTGTTGATGGTGGCACTAGGATTTACCTGTTTTTGTATCGGTATTCCCTTGGGCTTCTGGCTACCCTTACTGGTACTCGTTTTTAATTACTCTTTGGGTGCCGGGATTTTGTTGATTTTGAGTGAATACCATAACCCTTCGCAGATGGGCTGGAAATTTATGGGCATTACCCTAGTGCAGATGTTCTTTAATATCTATGGTCTTTATCAAGCTACACAGCTTTTACACATGGGAGTTCTTAAGCTATATTGAGCTTTGTCTGGATATGAACCTAACACCTTACCCAAAGTTTAGGTTTAATCTGTATACAGTGATGTTATTCATGCTCATGCATGGAAAGATGTACGTTCAATGGCAGCACGCTTTACCCGAAAATTTAATGAGCTCAAAGTAACACGGACGATCCGCTTAACGGACACAGCCTGGAACCGACTTCAACAGCAAGCAGCATTTCTAAAAAAATCCCGAGCTGATCTGATCGAGTTATGGGCTCGTGAGGAACTGATCCTCATGACACAGCCCCACCAAACCCAGGCTTTGCTAGCGCAATTTTTGGCCGCACAGCCCGTTGAGGTACGACCTCTGGCGCAAAGGATATTGCAAGAATTTATGCAACAGCTTTATCGGATACCCAATACATGATCGTCCCTGTCAGGCGCTCACTAACCACCAAGCCAGCAGCGCACTACCTAGGGGCACACTTAAATTATCAATGCCACCCACCGAAAAGACCTCTAATCCTGTCGCTACTACACCAATAATTAGCGCACTTAGCAATAAAGACCAGCTAAATCCTTGACTCATACTGAGTACGACGAGACTAACCAATGTCGAGACCCCCGCCATCACAAGCGATCCTTCTACGGTCTTGTGAACATCCCCGATCGCCACGTAGTGCCAACGACCCCAGCGTTGCCCAACCAAGGCGGCTAAGGCATCTCCCCAGGTCATGACTAAGATACCCAACACGGCAAACTGGGGTAACTGCTGTGTCCAAAAAAAAGCTACCAATAACGTGATACTCAAGGCGTAATAAAACGTACCCCAACTACGACGTCCGATGCTGTTGATACTTTGCAGTAGGGGTAAGCGGTAGGATAGCAAGGTCACGATCACAAAGGGAATACAAACGGCTAGACAAGCCCACAGCGGATAGGCAAAGCCCCAAGCCAGCCAGATAATATTACCCGTGGCGATATGTACAAACTTACGTACAAGCTCACCTTCCCAGTGGCGGCGGCGCATGGCTTCGGCGACGACCAATACTATCGCTAGCCAGAGTACCCCCAGACCCAGCGACCAGACCACGAACTAAGATACCTGATAGCGTAAAATCACCCCTTTACCAAGCAAAAATCCCAGATTCTTTTGGGGAAATTCGATCCGATAGAGATTACTCTTGGTTTCTAAAAATGCCCGTTCCCAGTTTTTGCCCTGATCAGGACTAACTAATAAAGTCGCGTTACCGCCGGCGACCCACAACCGACCAGTCGGATCAAACCCTGCATCAAATAAACCTGTTGCCGCCGCCAAATCCGGAGTTTTGGGTCTGCTCCAAGTTTTGCCACTATCAGCGCTCAACTGTAATTCACCGCCATTATTAAGTAAAGCCGCCTGCGTCTGATCGAGGAATACTAAATTTTCGATACGTTTGGGGCTAACCCGTTCGTGGTTAATCCATTTGATAGTGCCGGGTTCCCAGTTGAGATAGGTAGAACCCCGTGCTGAGACAGCCCAATAACTACCATCGGCGCGGCGGGTAATATTACGCAAACCGCCAGCAGATTCGGGGGTCAATACGCGCCAAGTTTTACCACCATCACTAGTTTTAAAGACAGTTCCTGTGTCCATCGCCAGTTCGGCTACACCCGGCGCTAGGGCTGTTATTAGAAGTGGTGCCCCATCAATACGTTTATTTAGAGGCACAGCAAACAAGCTTTTGCCGCCATCGGTTGTGTGCAAGACAATTCTTGGTTTACCGACCACCCAGCCTTCTTGACCATCGGCGGTAAAGTCAACCGAGAGAAAGCGAGCCTTCAGATCTTCTAGTTTGCTGGTTTCTGGGTTAGGAGCCTGTAGGGCAGTTTTGAAGGCTGGGTGCCATGTCTTACCGCCATCTTCAGTTTTGAGAATGGTAGCGCGGCTACCGACCACCCAACCGGTGGTCGCACTGGTAAACTTTAGATCCAAGAGGTCAGATTGTGTGGGTACAGCTTGCATGGTGGTGGCAAACCAAGGTACTTGCTCGGCTTTTTTGAGAAAAGTTGAACATCCTGTCAATGTCATCGCCAGACCAATGGCTATTGCCCAATGCCCAATCCCTTTGCCCTGTGCCTGTCTCATGCGTTATTGACCCGTAAAGTAGAAACTGAATAGTAACGCCGCTCCTAGGAGTAAGGCACCAAAAATAAGCAGGTTTTTGATTTGAGGGTTGAGAATATTAACCCCAATCCCAAATTTGGCATTTTCTTCGAGTCCAGCAAAAGTCCCAATCCTAGCTCCTACCGTCCGAAAGCGGTCACGGCCTGAACGACAACTCGGACATTGCCAACCCTCTGGCAAAGACTCAAAGGCGGTTCCCGGCGTGATCCCGCGTCCACGGTCACCATCCACAGGCTCATAGACATAGCCACAGACAGTACATTCACCGCGCTCTAGCCTTTTGGGGTCAATAATCGGATCGGGTTCGGTCATGACAACTTCAAGAATCTTTACGTTTTAGCCTTTCTTATTCTAAAGCAAAGCAGGCAAGCTGGCTTTAGGATTTTTTAAGTATTTGCCCATATCAAAAGTTCAAGCCCCAATTTACAGCGAGGGCGATAAACTGAGGCATCAATTTATAAAGCATGCGGCTAAAGAAAAAGTGAGCTTTTGCGGTGGCTTCAAGAAATTAACGTTAGGGTTAGACAAACCTTACTGGCCTAACTACCGTGAGTCGCCTCGCTAAACCGTCTCTGACTGTGGGTCAATTTTTGGCGCAACAGAGTTTTTGGATATTTTTGGCCTTAAGTTGGATGGGGTTAGTCTTTTATTTTTCATCGGTTCCTAATTCTTTTGAGCAAACACAGAAGTTTTTTGGTGATATCAATACGGTTATTCGTAAACTTGCTCACTTTACGGAATACGGTATTTTGACCATTTTGTTTTGGCAATTATGGAGCCCACTCAAGCGTGTGTATACCTGGGCAATTTTAAGTTCGGTGGCCTATGCGATCAGTGATGAGTTTCATCAACGGTTTGTAGTCGGCCGTGGCTCTAGCCCTGTCGATGTGTTGATTGACTCGTGTGGTGCCTGTTTTGCAATTTACCTGATCAGCTTATTTGAAAAACCCCGTCGCACTTAAATTTTTGATTGTGTTTGATTACGGTTAATATAGTTTTGTTTTACTTCTTCTAAAGCCGCAATCAATAAATTTTTTAGATCCTCAGCTATATTTTGATTGAGCAAATCAGTCGTTAACTTTTGGGTTAGCTGACTCGTTAAGTGATCCGTCGCCACCTGATTGGTTTGATCTGCACGCGTCGCTTCTTGTAGGCTATGGGTAAAAGACTGATAACTACGACGAATTAGTTGTTCTAAGGCTAATTCTGGTACCGAACCCAATAATGGCATTAAAGTTCGATAGTTAGGATTTTTTTTAAGTGTTGACATCACGATGTGATGAAGTAACTGCACGATCTCCGGTTCAATGTCGGGTAATACCTGACCTACTAGTCCTGAAGTCTGACGGCGTATCAATAATTCCCATTGTTGACTGACGCGATTAACGCCTAGAGAAGCGTTAAAGCGCATTTCTCGAATGCTGTCTTGGGCTTCATCAATAAGGCTGACCACCACTATATCAGTCACTTGATCAGCGACATAGGTGACAATATTATGATTGATATAGTCAAACAGTGGATGAATTGGGGTATTCAAGTGATCTGAGCGCACAGCATAAGGGATCAGGCGTAACAAGCGTAACCAATCCCAATGTACGCTAAAAGTTAGCCACAACAGGTCATACCACCGACTACCTAGCGCTTGCCTAAAATTAATATTCAGTCTCCGGGCTATCAAAAAAGTACGTATCACTAACTCTAAGGCAAATATTCCTACAAAATAAATATCAATTTGCCAAAAGCGGTCTACAAATTCACCATCTTCACCATAATGTCGGAAATAATTTGCACTAATGAGGGGCTTTAATGTCTTTTTGTAATAAGTAATCGATTGGGCTGAGAGATAAGCTGGTGACCAAAACTCCTGAAATGCGGCTGTGGCATTGGGATTGTGCATATGTTTACGAATTTTATCTTTGAGCCGTTCTAGAGTTCCTGTTTTGTCAACGCGAGCATAGGGGTCAAAATCAATTAAATACTGACTTTGTGCCTGTAAATTCATTAAAAATTGTGGCAGAGCGCGGTCTTTAGGATTAGCCTGATAACGTTTGATCAAGACATCTGCCGTATCAATATAATTTTGATTATAGTAATTGGGTTCTACACCTTTATAGGGGTCATAAAATTCAACGACACGTCGCAAATCAACATAACTATTCGTGAGATAGAACTCGCGTAAGGGAAAATAGCTGACATCAAATAGTACAAGTAAAATATTAAAAGTTGCAACAACATACATCATCCATTCAAAGAGTAGTGGCATCAAAATCGGTTTAGGACGCTGTGTCAGCATGGGCTCTCCTCTTACATCTTCGATTTTAGCTGCTGCGACCTAGGGATCAGGCGTTTGTCTACGTCGGGAGACCAAGTATACTTTCAAGGGACTACGTTCTCCCCCATGATGACGATACAAACAGTTGCGATACGGTATCAGTGGTTATTAAGCTTAGCTCTAGGTCTGCCTGTGGCTCTGTTAGCCTTGGGCTTAGGTTTTGCCGGTTATATCTTTTTTACCCTTGACCCTGACCGTTTACGAGTTCCCCTCGAAAAGATGTTTTTAGAAAGTACCGGGCGACAACTCGAGATGGGGCGTTTGCGTTTGAGTACGCTCGATGGGGTAGGGGTACGCACAGACCGGGTGGTAATGCGTAATACTAAAACCAATGCCGTCGAGGGTCAAGTCCAAACTATGGTCATCGGACTCGACTTGATCCCTTTGGCTTGGGGACAAATTAGTATCCAAAAAATTAGCCTAGAACGCCTGATCCTGCGCGTAAGGCGTAACACGCATGGTAGCTGGAGTATTAGTGATGTCTTTGATCATCCGTTCAAAAAAGGTGCCGTACGGTTTGACCCAACCACAAGTATTTTGCAGTTGACCCGTTCTACGATACGTATTGTCGATGACAGCTCACCGCTGACGAATATGGGACTGGGTATCGGCGAGGTGATCGGACGCACCTATCAGCTCAATGACCTAGATTTGCGATTTGGAGGCTCAGCTGGTTCCAAAAAACCAATTCCTCTATCTTTACAAGCAGAGCTTGAAGAACTAGGCCAAAAAACCGTGATCGCGCTAGAAGGGAATTTACGCTTTCCGGATCAAAAAAATCAGGCATTACAAGGTGACTTGCAAGTATTTGTAGAAGACTTGCAGCCCGAAAATTGGCAGAGCTATTGGCAACCTTGGCTTAAGGCTCAGAGTCTACAAGCCCTACAAGGACTGGATACCGGACGCTTAGATGCTAATTTACACTGGCGCGGACTAGCGGATAATTCCTACCAGCTCAATGGCGTAGTCGGCCTCAAGAGTGTGCAATGGCGTTGGCCAGCAGTCTGGGGTAGTCAGCCGTGGAATACCCCGTCACTTGTCACCAAATTAGACCTGATCCGCAAACCCAGCCTCTGGCAAGCCAAAAATGCAACTTTCAGCATTGGTAATCTTAGTGTTACCGCGACTGGAAGCGTGAACACCCAAAAACAACTTGCGAATCTCAAAATTTCAAGCAATGACTTCAACCCTTACCTCACCCGTAAGTCGCTACCCCCTCAGATCTTGACACCATCGCTCAAAACCCTCTTACTCCAAAGTACCGATCAAGGTAATTTACGCTTTAACTCCCAGACCACTGGGGCAGTAGCCTATACGGGGCAAACGCTGCAAACTTTACTCAACAAAGGCACCATCACCTTGCTCAATCTGGGCTGGAAACCACCCGGCTTGACCCAACCCCTAGAAAAATTAACTGGCAGTCTATTTTTTGCTCCGGGGCTTGTCACCCTCAAGCAGGTACAAGGACAAGTAGCGGGCAGTCCTCTGACCTTGAGCGGCAAAGTGCTACGTCCTGGCGAATATGCCGCTAGTCCTGACCTAACTCTTGAAAGTAGCAATCTCAATCTCAATGCCCTGCAAGCACTGCTAACTTCACCCTTAGTGAGTGCGCCTTTACGCTACTCAGCTAGTGTCTTTACACAGATGTCGGGTACCGCTCAAGGCAAAGTCAGAATCATCGGTAGCGCCCTCGAAGGTCAGCTATTGTTGCAAAATGCCACGGTCAGCTTACGCCCGCTCGGTACACCTGTGACAGATCTGCGTGGTACGGTGCTGCTCCATGATGGCCTCATGGATCTCAAAGGCGTAGAAGGACAGGCTGCAGGCAGTAATTTTCATTTTGATGGCACCGTCCAAAAACCCACGGGTCAGAGCACCCTAGCGGGAACCTTGACCGGAAATCTGGTTTTTCCCGATGCCCTCAAACTCTTACCCGGTCGTCTACCTAATAGTCTTAATGCCTACGGTACAGCACCGATCCAAGTCACCTTTACCCCCCAAGGGACTAGTACCCAAGCGCAAATACAGGGTGATTTTAGTCAGGTCAATGGCTTACGTGTCCAAGTAGTCGAGCGTCAGAAGCCCCGGATTATCACCCGGACGGTCTTGCAAGATGACGGCACTTCAACCTTTGAGACCACCGAAGAGTCTGTCGCGCCCCGTTTGACCGATCTGATGACGTTAGCTAATCCGCGCCAAGTGCTGCTAACTGCGATGGCCTCACCCGATCAACTTCGTATCCAAAATGGTACAGTCCAACTCAATGACTTCAATCTTCAATTTCGCGGTACTGTCGCACGTTGGCAGACTGCTCGGGCCAGCATGCAGTGGCAACTTACCAGTGATGCGGGTTTACCGCCTGTGTTAGGCCAGAGCTTCCCTTGGATTCAGAAGTTACCTGTAGGGAGTAGCAGTCTAGGACAGGTTGATTTGGCTTTAACTGGTACCCCGGATCAAAGTTATTGGAGCGGTGGCTTGCGTTCTCAAGGCGCACCTCTGTTGTCTTACAAAAATACTGTGACAACCCAACGTCGCCGTCGTCGACCCAAGCCTACTCTACCAACTGAGACCCTCCCCTCGGCTCAACCGGGTGATCAAGTCCCCACTGAACCGAGTCTTACCCCGACGTTAGATGGTGTAACAGGTGTGCCCGATCGTTCCACTAGTTTGATGCCTTCAAAACCTAACACGCCACGTAAACGTAGGCCCTTGCGTAAAACACCTGACTCCCAACTCGCCCTATCCCCTACTGAGCTCACAGCTGCACCCCCCTTACGTAAGCGCAAGCAAAAAGCGCCCGTCACGCTAACTAATCAAGTGCTGGTTGTATCTCCTACACTTACGCCTGCGATTAGCTCACGCCGCCGCAAAAAAAGTACTGACAGGGCTAAGCCAATGACCACACCCATGGTTATTTCTACAGCTTCAGTTACGCATAAACGCCCAAAGAAAACCGCTGCAACCTCTCAGATCCAAGCTGCGCCGTCTTCAACTACTTCAGCTAAATTCACCAACCGCACGTCAAAAGGTACGTCAAGTACCAATACGCCACCTAAATCTGCTTCTGTGATCAAGCCAGCTCTCAAAAAACCGAGTGTGAAACGTCAAAAGCGCCCTTCTACGCTTTCGACTGAAGCCTTACCCACCGCCTCAGGCAAACCTCTCATCCCTAAATCTAAAGCACCCTAACAGGGATATGCTACGCTGGGTATAGACTTGGAGCCGTGCGGTCACAACGCCTGAACCGTGTCAGAATCGAGAGGTAGCAGCACTAGGGATGCTTGCGTCAGGCTCGGTACTCCAAGTCCCAGTTTTGGTTAAGTCAAATAGTGGTGCGTCAGAAGGGATTCGAACCCTTACACCTTCCGGCACACGCTCCTAAGGCGTGCGCGTCTACCGTTCCGCCACTGACGCTGACTTTTGCCAGTATACCCTGTGAAGGTAGCTAGTAGCAGCTTGTGTATTGTGGTTGCCAATAGCCATATTATACACTTTCCGCTTATAGAATAAGGTATGGTAAAGAACCTCAGTCTTGTGAACCACCTGAGTGTGGAAGAATTAGAAAAGCGCTACCGCCAAGCAACGGACGGGGTGGAACGCACCCACCTGCAAATTATTTGGTT